>JADHMX010000015.1 GCA_016779825.1 Synechococcus sp. BS301-5m-G53
CGCCCGATTCGCTTCACATGGCCGCTGAAGGTAGAGAGGCTCTGTTGGAGGGATTGCTCATCTCCAATGTCCGCCAGCACCTGGGCACACCAGGGCAAAGAGGGTTGCCCTGAACAGGGCAAGAGCATGCCGGCGCGCGCCATCAGTGCAGCCAGGCCGATGCTTTTCAGCGTGACCGTTTTGCCACCGGTGTTCGGCCCGGTGATCGCCACCACCCGCAGCTCCGGCGACACCTCCACCGAAATCGGAACCACCGGCGGGCCATCCGCCCGTTCGTGCTGCCACACCAACAGGGGATGCCGCAGCCCTTTGAGGCTGAAGGGAGCCTCCGCCGCCGCCTGAAGCTGCGGCGCCACACCCCCAAGCCAGCGGCCGTAACGGCCACGAGCCAGCGCAAGATCAAGCGTGCGCAGCACGGCCACCACCTGGTTGAGCGCAGACGTCTCTTCAGCAACGAGGGCACTCAGCTCCGTCAACACCTTGCGTTCTTCATCCCGGATGCGGGACTCCAGCTCCACCAGCTTGTTGCCCATCGTGAGCACCGAGCGGGGTTCCACAAAGAGGGTGCTGCCTGAAGCGGAACTGTCGTGCACCTGCCCTGGCACCTGACTCACCGCGCCGGCTTTCACCGCCAGGACCGGACGGCCATGACGCTCAGCGATGACACTGTCCTGCAGGGATGGGGCGAGGCGCCGCAGCAACTCCTGAAGTTTGTCGCGGCGCTCCTGGCGCAGACCGTTCCATTGATGCCGAAGCGACGACAACGCCGAGCTGGCGCGATCAGCGACGCGGCCTCCCTCCTCCAGGGCAAATTTGAGCCGCTGCTCCAACTCCGGCAACGTCACCATCGTTTCAATCAACGTGGTGCACACAGGGCGCAGCTCGGGATCATCGATCTGACGGCGCAGGCGACGGGCCGCTGCCAACGTCTCCGCCACGGCCAGCAGCTCTTCACCGGAGGCCACCCCTCCCTTGCTGCAGCGCAGCACCACCGGCTCGAGGTTCTGCACACCACGGAAGCTGAGCCCCCCCTCGGTGAGGTCATCGAGCACCGCCATTTCAACGGTCTCGGCCAGGCGTTGTTTCGACTCGTCCAGACTGGCCGGCAACGGTTGAAAGCGTGCCGCATCGCGACCCATGCCGGTGTTGGCAAAGCCGCTGAGATGGTCACAGACCCGATGCCACTCCAGCAGTTCAAGGGTTTCCTGCTGAGCCCGATCCGCCTCTTGACTCAAGTCAATTGCAGTTGGAGGGGATGCCACCGGGGGGTTCATAAAGCATTTCGAGCCAGTTGCCTTCCGGGTCTTTCAAATAAAAAGACGCCGTGCCGTCGCGGTGGTCATGGACGGCACCAACGTGCACACCCTGCGCTTTGAGACGGTCGTGAATCACATCCACCTCTGCACGATCGCGGAAATGAAAGGCGAAATGTGGACCAGCGGCCTTGTAATCCGGGCCTAACAAGGCGAGACCGTCGCGACCTTCCCCGGCTTCCAGGTAGCACCAGTCGTCGGCGCGCCAAACCAGCCGCATGCCCAGATCGGTGTAGAAGGCAACAGCCCGATCGACGTTCTCAACACGGATCGCCACATGACCGAGACGATCCACACCCGTCGTCTGATCGGCTGTTGCCATCGGATCAGGCCTCCTTCAACCAGGCCGCTGCATCGCAGGCGTGGTACGTGAGGATCAGATCGGCACCGGCACGCTTAAAGCTCAGCAACGTCTCCAGCACAACTGCCTTTTCATCGATCCAGCCCCGCTCCGCTGCGGCCTTCACCATCGAATACTCACCACTCACGTTGTAAGCAGCGATGGGGAGTTCCGACTCCTCACGCAGGCGGTGGATGATGTCGAGATAAGCCAAACCAGGCTTCACCATCATGATGTCGGCGCCCTCCTGCTCGTCGAGCTGGGCTTCGGTGATGGCTTCCCGAGCATTGGCGGGATCCATCTGATAGGTGTCTTTGTTTTTGGGAATCGGCTTGCTGCCGGCCGCACGCGGCGCAGAGTCGAGGGCCTCGCGGAAGGGTCCGTAGTAGGCGGAGGAGTACTTCGCCGTGTAGCTGATGATGCCCACATGTTCGAAGCCTTCATCGTCAAGGGCTTCCCGGATGGCTCCGACCCGGCCGTCCATCATGTCGCTGGGGCCGATCAGATCAGCGCCTGCTTCAGCCTGCACAACGGCCTGCTTGCAGAGCAGTTCAATCGTTTCGTCGTTGAGCACCACACCGTCCTGGCTGACGATCCCGTCATGACCATCGCAGGAGTAGGGATCCAGGGCGACATCGGTCATGATCGCCATCTCGGGGATGGCTTCTTTGATCTGGCGGATCGCGCGCGGGATCAGGCCATTGGCGTTGAAGCATTCAGCCCCGTCTTCGGTCTTCAGACCCTCAGACACCTTGGGGAAAAGAACGATGCACCGCACCCCCAGGTCGTAAGCGCGCTGCACTTCTCCGGTGAGGGCCGCCAGGCTCCAACGGCTGGCACCGGGCATGGCACCGATCGGCTCCACCTCAGCGCCTTCATGCACAAACAGGGGGTAGATGAAGTCTGCGGCCGAGAGGCTGTGCTCACGCACCATGGCGCGCAGGGCGGGCGTACGCCGAAGACGGCGGGGGCGGTAGGTGAGCTCCATCAGACCCAAAGGTAGGGTGTGATCGTAAGGGTCACCGGATTAGAGGGCCGCCGAGCGAAGCCACTCTTGACGTGGATGGTCCGCACGCTTGGCACGTAATTGCTCGAGCAAACGACGCTCCTCGTCACTCCAGGAGGGCGGCATGGCCAGCGTCAGCGTGAGCAGGAGATCACCGCGACCGGTCTTCAAGGGCCAGCCTTTGCCCTTGAGGCGAAGGCTGCGGCCAGGGGCAGTGCCTGCGGGAATGCTCACCTGGGCCTCACCATCGGGCGTCATTACCGAGACCACGCCTCCAAGGGCCAGTTCATCGAGGCTGACGGGCAAGTCGGCCCGCAGCTGATCCGATTCCAGGCGCCAGATCGGGTGGTCCTGAACCTTCAGATTCAGATAGAGATCACCCCGTCGTCCGGTTCCCGGTTGCAGGTTGCCCTTGCCCTTCAGACGCAGTCGCGAGCCGTTCTTGACTCCAGCAGGAATGCGCACCTGAACGCGCTCGTTATTCACCGAGAGGCTGCGCTCACCACCCCGAAAGGCTTCTACGAAACTCACATTCACCGAGGCCTCGGCATCCAGGTTCACCGGAGCCCGTGAGGCCTGGGTGCCACGGGGGAAACCACCTCCTGCGAATCCCCCGCCAGGAAATCCACCCCCCGGGAAACCTCCCCCCTGAAAACCGCCGCCGGCTGGTCCACCGAAACGGCCCAACAGGTCGTTGATGAAATCGTCGAAATTGCCGTAACGACCGAAATCGACATCCATACCAGGGGCTCCACCCCCGCCCATTCCGCCGGCCTGATTCCAGTACTGGCCGAATTGCTCATAACGACGCCGTTTCTCCGGATCGGAGAGCACCTCGTAGGCCTCACTGATCTCCTTGAAACGCGCTTCAGCCTGCGCATTGCCAGGGTTGACGTCAGGGTGATATTGACGCGCCAGGCTGCGGAAGGCTTTCTTGATGGCATTGGCGTCGGCACTGCGATCGACACCGAGCACCTGGAAATAGTCCTTGTATCCGCTGCCTGCCATACCCGTTCAGTGGTTCTCCCAGTTTCACCGCAACAGGGCCTGGGTTGTTGCTTCCGCATGGAGGGAAGCCCGAACGCACCAATGCGACCTAGCTTCAAGCCAACTGCTGCATCGGCATGAGAGGCGTTGCTCCATCCCTGCTGGCAACCGTGCTGCTCGCAGCTGGAGGAGGGGTCACAAGTGGGCTGTCGGCTCCATGGACCAGCACGATCGGGGAACCCCTGCGGGATTCGAGCCCCCAGGCCCTCGAACTCACCCTGCATCTGAAGGCGATTGGGGCCCGGTTTTACGGCGCTTGGACCTGCCCGGCCTGCTTCAAGCAGATGAATCTTTTCGGCAAACAGGCAGGGTTGGACGTGCCCTACGTGGAGTGCCGCAAGCCAAAACAGCTGCCGGAGCAAGCCGAAGCCTGCACCGCCGCGGAGATCCGGGCCTATCCCACCTGGGTTCTCCCCGATGGACGCCGAAAAGTTGGCGTTCAATCGTTGGAAGCCCTGAGCCGCTGGAGTGGGCTGAACTGAGATGGCACTGATTCACGGTCTGCATCAGCGCAACATCCGAGGTGACCTGCTCGGTGGGTTGACGGCAGCCGTGGTCGCGCTGCCCCTCGCCCTGGCCTTCGGCAATGCCGCCCTGGGGCCTGGCGGCGCCATTTACGGCCTATATGGAGCGATCGTCACCGGATTCCTTGCGGCCTTTCTTGGGGGAACACCTGCCCAGGTCAGCGGACCCACCGGACCGATGAGCGTCACCGTGGCGGGGATTGTCTCCAGCCTGGCCGCCATTGGCGTGAGTCGCGACCTCGGCGCCGGCGAGATGCTGCCGTTGGTGATGGCCGCTGTGGTGATCGGGGGGGTGTTTGAAGCCCTTCTGGGGGTGCTGCGGCTGGGGCGCTTCATCACCTTGGTGCCCTATTCGGTGGTCTCCGGCTTCATGTCGGGGATCGGTTTCATCATTCTGGTGCTGCAACTGGGTCCCTTCATCGGGGTGAGCACCAGGGGCGGCGTGGTTGCATCCCTGAGTTCGCTGGTCAGTGCACCGAGCTGGAATCCAGCGGCTCTCGCCGTTGGCCTGATGACGCTGGCGGTGGTGTTCATGACACCTCTGCGGATCCGTCAGTGGGTGCCAACGCCTCTTCTGGCGCTGTTGATCGTGACGCCGTTGTCGCTGCTGCTCTTCAACGACAACCGGCTGCTGGAGCTGGGCCTTGAGCCCATCGCACGGATCGGTGCAATCCCGGAAGGCGGATTGCAACTGGTGCTTCCCGATTTCAGCCGGCACCTACCGGAGCTGGTGAAAGCCGGCATGGTTCTCGCCCTGCTCGGGGCCATCGACTCGTTGCTCACCTCCCTGGTGGCCGACAAC
This sequence comes from Synechococcus sp. BS301-5m-G53, assembly GCA_016779825.1. GTDB lineage: Bacteria > Cyanobacteriota > Cyanobacteriia > PCC-6307 > Cyanobiaceae > Parasynechococcus. Next base: position 5,033 of record JADHMX010000015.1, read on the forward strand.
ATCACCCAGACCCACCACGACTCCAACCGTGAACTGATCGGCCAGGGCATCGCCAACACCGCGGCCGGGTTTCTCTCGGGCCTTCCCGGTGCCGGAGCCACGATGCGAACGGTGATCAACATCAAATCCGGGGGTCAGACGCCCTGGTCGGGCATGACCCATTCCCTGGTGCTGCTGCTCGTGCTGCTGGGGGCTGGACCTATGGCAGCGCAGATCCCCACGGCGCTGCTGGCGGGCATCCTGATCAAAGTCGGCCTCGACATCATCGACTGGGGCTTTCTGCTCCGCGCCCATCGCCTGTCGGCGAAAACGGCAGCGCTGATGTACGCCGTGCTGTTGATGACGGTGTTCTGGGACCTGATCTGGGGCGTTTTGGTGGGAATGTTCGTGGCCAATCTGTTGACCGTGGACGCGATCACGCGCTCTCAGCTGGAAGGGATGGAGGAGGACAACCCTTCCAATGCTTCGGATGCACTCCACGCCAATCTTTCCCCGGAAGAGGAAGCCCTGATCCTGCGCTGCGGCAAGGAGCTGATGCTGTTCCGTCTGCGTGGCCCTTTGAGTTTTGGAGCCGCCAAAGGGATCAGTGCACGGATGGGGTTGATTCAGAACTACAGGGTGCTGATCCTTGACCTCACCGATGTGCCTCGCATCGGGGTCACGGCGACCCTGGCGATTGAACGCATGGTGGAAGAAGCGCGATCAGCAGGGCGCACGCTGCTGATCGCCGGAGCCAACCAGGCGCTTGAGCGACGGCTGCGGCAGTTCGGTGTGGAAGGGGTGCTCCGACCGTCACGGCTGGAGGCCTTGAAGGAGGCCGCTCAGCAAATCTGACTGCTGATCTGACTGACGTCCACACCGCAAGAATGCATCCGCACATCCTCAGGGCGCTCCAGCGCACCCTGCAGTGCATTCACTTCGGCCTGCGCCAGCACTTGAAGACGCTCGACAATCAGTTCCCGGGGATAGCGCTGCTCGCAGAGCACCCAGTACAGGCCGAAATGGCGGGCTTCACTCGCCAGCAGATCGCTGTAGAGCTCCCTTAACTGCGGGTCCGAGCTGTGCTCCGCCAGCAAGGCCATGCGCTCATGGCTGCGGGCTTCAATCAGCCCAGCCACAAGAAAGGAATCGAGCATTCTCTGCGGCTCACCTTTGCGGATCTGCCGCGCGAGGTCTGCGCCATAGCCCGGGGAAGGCAGCGGCTCCAAGTAGCGACCCCGCGCCTTGATCAACACCAGCACCTGCTCGAAATGCTCCAGCTCTTCCCGCGCCAGAGGGCTAAGGGCCTCCCCCAGCCCCGGTTCGCAGAGGTAGCGGAACATCATCTGCACTGCAGCCCCGGCAGCTTTGCGTTCGCAGTGGGCGTGATCGATCAGCACCTCCATCGGCCGGGCATTGGCCTGCTCCACCCAGCTCCAACTGGTGGGCGCAGCCAACCAACGAATCGACGCCACCGTTTTGTGCGGAACGGTTTTTGATGAAACGGTTTTTGGGGAAACGGTGGTGGTCATGCGTTCCGGCGCAGGTGGCTGAGCAATCCCTTCAAGGCAAGGCTGTAACTGGCGGGGCCGAAGCCGCAGATCACACCCACAGCGCGCTCAGCCAGAAACGAGTGATGGCGAAACTCTTCCCGGGCGTGGGTGTTGCTGAGATGCAGTTCCACGTAGGGGATCGCAACGCCAGCCAAGGCATCACGGATGGCGATGGAGGTGTGGGTATAGGCCCCGGCGTTGATCAGGATCCCAGCGCTCACTCCCATCGCCTGGTGAATCCGATCCACCAGGGCACCCTCGAAATTGCTCTGGAAGCAGTCGAGCTGCACCGATTCTTGCTTCGCCTCCCGAGCGAGTTCCGCTTCGATATCGGCCAACGAGGATTGGCCATAGATCCCAGGCTCACGCTGGCCCAACAGATTCAGGTTCGGCCCGTTCAGCAGCAGAACGTGCATGGCTGGAGATCGATTCAGCTCGCCAGATCGTATCGAGATCGTGAGGAAGGTCACACCGACTGGTAAGTTCTTCCGGTGTGGTTCGGGTCGGTGCCCGAGTGGTTAATGGGGGCGGACTGTAAATCCGCTGGCTCTGCCTACGTTGGTTCAAATCCAACCCGGCCCATCCTCCACATGCCCTTGTAGCTCAGCGGTAGAGCACTCCCTTGGTAAGGGAGAGGTCTCGAGTTCAAGTCTCGACAAGGGCTTACTTCTTCCCCTCGGCACCAGGGGAGTTGGTTTTCAACCCAACAACAACCGCCGATTGCGGTCCAACACTTCGGCTGTCGGCAGTACCAAGCGTCCAGAGGATCGCCCCTTCAGGCTCCATTGAAAGTGGAACCTCGTCGGATCGACTGCGGTTGACCACAACCCGCAGGCCACTCGCGACACCCACCAGCACGTCCGCCCCTTGGGCTGACCACTGCAATCCATTCCTCCGCAAGCCCCCATGGGCGCCCCGGAGTGCAGCAAGGGACTGAATGAAGGGACGCAGATCAGCGGTCCAGGGCGCATCCCAGGGATAGGCCTCACGGCAGGCCGGTCCAGGCCCGCCGGAGGGGCCAGGTTCAGGGCCTCCCGCCAGAGCAGCCTCCGTTCCGTAATAGATGCAGGGCGCTCCCGGGTGAAGAAACAGCAGAAGCAAGGCCAACTTCAGGGCTGCCAGGTCGTTGCTGAGGCTGTGAAGCGCTCGGGGGACGTCATGGCTGTCGAGCAGATTCATCTGGGCTCGGTTCACCACGTCCCGATAGGAGCGAGCTGTTGTCGCCCAGATCGTCAAAAGGGCCTCACCATCCAGCGGGTCGAGGGGGTACTCGGGATTGCGATAGTCCCGGCGCAACATCTCACCGGCGGCCCAGCAGAGGCTGCTCCAGCCAAGCCGGTAATTCATCACGCCATCAAAGTGGTCCCCCTGCAGCCAAGTGGTTGCGTCGCCCCACACCTCTCCAACAATCCAGGCCTCTGGGTTGGTGGAGCGCACCACCTGCCGGAACTCCACCCAGAAGTCGGCGGGGACTTCTGCCGGGACGTCGAGTCGCCAACCATCGATTCCCTGTTCGAGCCAGTAACGGCCCACCGCCAGCAGGTGCTTCCGGACCCCCGGGTCCCCATGGTTGAACTTGGGCAGATCAGGCAGGGCCCACCAGCAGTCGTAGCCGCAGTCCTCGCCTTCGGCGGGATAGGGCTGCAGGGGCCAACGGTGCACGTGGAACCAATCCCGGTACGGCGAGTCCGCACCGTTCTCCACCACGTGATGAAAGGCCCAAAAGCCGCGGCCGCAGTGGTTGAACACACCATCGAGAACCAACTTCATGCCGCGCCGATGCACGGCATCGATCAATTCCGTGAGAGCGGCGTTGCCCCCCAGCAGGGGATCCACCTCGAAGTAGTCGTAGGCGTGGTAGCGATGGTTGGCCGCTGAACTGAAAATCGGCGTGAGGTAGAGGCAGGTGATGCCCATGCCTTGAAGCGCATCCAGGGCATCGATCACGCCATAGAGATCCCCGCCCTGGAATCCCTCCTCGAGAGGGTCCGTACCCCAAGGCTTCAGGGCGAGATGGCGCTGGGCATCGACCCGGCCACTGCGCCGGAAACGATCGGGAAAGATCTGATAGATCACCGCATCCGCCACCCAAGCGGGTGGCTCTTGAAACGGAGTAGTCACTCCCAAAACCTTTGCAGTCAGCCATCTCCTCGCTAGCAGGAGAGAAAGACATTGGCCATGGCTGAGCAGCCTCTCCTTCTGGCCCTCGATCAGGGCACCAGCAGCTCCAGAGCTGCGCTGTTCAGCAGCTCGGGGGATCTGGTGATCAGCGCCAGTGCACCGCTGCCGATTTCCTACCCCGCTGATGGATGGGTGGAACAGGACCCGATGGCGATCTGGACCAGCCAGCGGCAGGCCCTGGTGCAACTCGATTCACAGCTCAGCGATGGGCAGCGCAAGGCGGTGGTGAGCTGTGGCATCACCAACCAACGGGAAACCACCGTGCTCTGGCGCCGCAGCAGCGGCCTCCCCTGCGGACCGGCCCTCGTCTGGCAGGACGGCCGCACCACCGCCATCTGCGAGGCCTGGAAACAGCAGGGGCTGGAGCAGGAGTGGTGCCGTCGCACGGGTTTGCTGCTGGATCCTTACTTCAGTGCCAGCAAGATCCGCTGGATGCTCGATCACTACGACGACGCCCAGGCTGCCGCGGCCAGCGATGACCTCTGTTTCGGAACGGTGGAGAGCTGGCTGCTCTGGCAACTCACCGGCGGCCAGCGCCACGGCACTGACATGAGCAATGCCAGCCGAACACTGCTGATGGACCTTGAGCAACAGCGCTGGGTGGATGACTTCCGAATCCCCACAGGGTTACCCGCCAACGCTCTCCCCGAGCTGCTGCCCTGCCGCGGCGAATTCGGGCGCATCGCCTCGGATCTTCCCTTTGCAGGCCTGCCGATCCAGGCGATGCTCGGCGACCAGCAGGCCGCCACCCTGGGCCAGCTGTGCCTGCAATCGGGTGAAGGCAAGTGCACCTACGGCACAGGCGCCTTTCTGGTGATCAACACCGGCGATGTCATCCGCCGCTCGGATGCGGGGCTGCTCAGCACCCTGGGCTGGACCGATGCAGCCGGAACACCGAGCTTCTGCCTCGAGGGAAGTCTGTTCAACGCCGGTACCGTGATCCAGTGGTTGCGAGATGGGCTGCAAATCATTGATCAGGCCCCCCAGGTGAACGAGCTGGCGCGTTCGGTGCCGGATTCAGGCGGTGTGATGCTTGTGCCCGCTTTCACCGGCTGGGGGACACCGCACTGGGACCCCCAGGCCCGCGGCGTTCTGGTGGGACTCACCCGTGACAGCGGGCGTGGACACATCGCCAGGGCGGCCTTGGAAGGAATCGCCCTTTCCGTGGCGACGTTGGTGGAACTGGCGGAGCAGGCCCTCGGCACCAGCCTGGGTGAACTGGCGGTGGATGGTGGCGCCGCAGCCTCCGATCCTCTGCTGCAGGCGCAGGCGGATTGCACCGGTCTGACGGTGCGGCGGCCCGCCAGCCTCGAAAGCACCGCTCGGGGGGTGGCGCTCTTCGCAGGCCTTCAGGCTGGGGTGATCAGCGACCTGAACCAGCTCGCGACCGCACGACGCGACGGCGCAGAACTGTTTCATCCCCAGATGGATGCATCCCAGCGCAGCCGCTGGCGGGAACGCTGGCAAGACGCCGTGTCCAGAAGCCTGGGGTGGCATGGCTGATCACCAGGTTGACCTGCTGGTCATCGGTGCTGGCGCCAGCGGTGCCAGCGTGGCCTTCGAGGCCACGCGACGGGGCCTCAGCGTGGCCGTGCTCGAGGCCGGGGATGTGGGCGGTGGCACCAGCTGCCGCAGCACGAAGCTGCTCCATGGGGGGGTCCGATATCTGGAGCTGGCCTTCAAAACTCTGGATCTGGCCCAGCTGAGACTGGTGCGGGAAGCCCTGTTGGAGCGGAGTCACTGGCTGGCCCAAGCGCCGTTCCTGGCCAGACGACTCGAACTGGCCCTGCCCACACAACAACTCTGGGGACAGGCCTACTACCGCGTTGGGCTCGGAATGTATGACGCCCTGGCAGGCCAGCAAAGCATCGGCCACAGCCGATTGCTGTCCAAGCAGCAGATGCGTCAGGCCCTGCCTCTGCTGAAGACGTGTCAAGGCGGTGTGGCCTACAGCGACGGGCAGTTCGACGATGCACGCCTCAACCTGCTGTTGGCCCTCACCGCAGAACAGCGGGGAGCGACCCTGCGCACCCGTTGCCGGGTGGTGGAGCTGGAAACCGATGCAACGGGCCAGCTCAAGGCAGCCATCAGTGAATCCGCAACGGGGCAACGGGAGCGCTGGTGCGCCTCAGCGTTCGTGAATGCCACAGGTATACGGGCGGATGAGATCCGGCAGATGGCACAGGCTGATGCCCCCCCACGGATGCTCACCAGCCGTGGCGCGCACATCGTGCTGGAGCAGAACCTCTGCCCTGAAGGCCTGGGGCTTCTGGTGCCCTCCACAGCGGATGGCCGCGTGCTGTTCATGCTCCCCTTCCACGGCCGCACCCTGGTGGGCACAACGGATGAACCCTGCACAAAGGAGAGCGCCACATCCCCCTCCCCCGAAGAGGAGAGTTACTTGCTCGACTACGTACGGGACTGGTTTCCCCAGCTCCAGCACCCCAAGGTGAGCAGCCGTTGGGCAGGGGGACGACCACTGCTGAAGCCAGCGGACCAGGGCATGGACAGCAGCCGCGTGGTGCGGGAACACGAGGTGGAAACCCTGGCCTGTGGCCTGGTGAGCGTGATGGGAGGCAAATGGACCACCTGCCGGCCGATGGCCGAGGACACCCTGGCCGCGGTGGAATGCCAGATCGGCCGGACGCTGCCAACCCCTGAACCGATGCCGCTGCGAGGGGCAGCAGCCAACCCCGACAACACCATCTCCGAACTACAGCAGCAAGCCTTGGCCCTCGAGGACCTGCTGCCACACACACCCGAACGAGCCCAACAGATCCTGCATCTGCAGCACAACTTCGGCCTGCACGCCGAGGCGGTGGTCGCTCAAGCGCCGATGGAGGCACGCGAACCACTGAGCAGTGTGATCCCGATCTGCCGGGCCGAGATCCAGCACGCCATCTGCAAGGAGCACGCCAGCTGCGCCGATGATGTTTTGAGCCGCCGATGCAGGCTCGCAATGGTCGATGCTGCAGAGGCAGAGCGGCTGAGCCCTCTGGTGAACAACGAACTGGAACAGATGTAAAAGCGAACTAGGCGACCTAGGTTTCGATGGTCAGTCGAAAAATCCTTGCACTGTCTTGTTGTTGAAGATCAGCAGATTTTGCTGGATCTGCTGGCAACCATCGTGGACGCTTTCTCCGAGATCTCGACCGTCTCGAAGGCCACATCATGCGCTCAAGCAGTGGCCATCAGCAAAGACATGCCGGTGGATTTAGCCATCCTGGATCTGCATCTTCCAGACGGTGATGGCAGCGAACTGGGACAACGTCTTGTCCAAAGCAATCCCTCCATTCGACTCATTGTTCTGACAGGAGCACCAGAAGATTTCCAAAGTTCGCGTGAACTGCGCGAATCAATCCATGCCCTGATCGACAAGCGGGATTCATTCGATGCGCTGCATCACAGCTTGAGCAGGATTCTGCAACCAGCACATCAAAATTTGACACCACGCCAGAGCGAAATCTTCAATCTCATTGGTGCCGGCAAGACCACCAAGGAGATCGCACACATTTTGAACAACGCCACATCAACGATCGAATCGCACCGCAAGGCCATCGCCCAGAAACTCAAGCTCAGCGGTGCTGAATTAATCCGAGAGGCATCCCTCACGCGTCAGATCAACCCACGGCAATGAGCCAGAACTCCGCATTGAGCCTTGGGCAACGGCTGGTCCGGTCGACCGGCCTGCAACTCATCCTAGTGGCAGGTTCATTCAGTGTGGTGACTTTCACCCTGGGGCGGAACAGCGGAGTTCAGCAAAGTGAGGGGCACCGCACCAATCTTCCGATCACTGAGATCCGTGAGCAACTGAGCAGCAAGTTGCGCATCCCGATGTTTCTCAACGACCTCAATACATCGGCCATTGAGGCCCAGCCCGAGTTATTGAAGGACTACGACACCCTGGGGCGAAGGTTCTGGCGCCAACTGAAAGCCTTCCCTGTTGATTACATCAACTACGGCTCGACAGATGGCTCCTTTCTGGGCCTGGAACGCAGCTCTGATGGTGGCGTTCTGCTCTACGAAGACAGCTCACGGCTGGGGCGTGGCCAATTGACGGTGTTCTCCCTCTCACCTCGTGGAGAACGCCTCGAGCCAACCGAGATCATCCCCGGGATGAGTGCAAACCACGAGGAAGCCTGGTACGTCGACACCGTTGCGGCTCGACGTTCAACCTGGAGCAGCATCTACGCCTGGGAAGACCAGCCCGAGATTCACTCGGTTTCGTACAACACCCCCCTGTTTGGCAGTGATGGCCGGTTGCTGGGAGTGATCGGCGTGGACATGGTGATCAACCAACTCAGCACCTGGCTCCACCAGGTGTGGGGAAGCCGTGACGGACTGGCCTTACTCATCGAAGCCAATGGAAGCCTGATCGCCAGCTCAGACCCCAGCATTCCCTTAACGAAACAAGGAAAGAGCAACGAGCGCAGCAGCCTCGGGGAGATCGAGCACCCTCTGGCGGAGATGCTGCACCGGATCCATCAGAAGCCCGGAGATTCGGCGCAACCAGCACTCCATCGCCACAACGACAAAGCTTTCCTGCTGCAGTCAACGCCATGGGGCGTTGACCACGGACTCAACTGGGTGCTGCTGACCGCCAGCAGTGCCAACAAGGAGGTGACTCAAGCCAACCGCACCCTCACCTTGGGAATTGGAGCGGCCGTGCTGGCGCTGGGCTTCACCCTGCTGCTGAACCGCAGCCTGATCAACAGAATTCTTCAGCCGTTGAGCGCCCTGCAGCAAGCCAGCCAGACCACAGAACAGCAAATCAATCTTCTTGGGGATGCCCAGCCTCAGGCTCTGCAATACAGCTGTGAACTGGACCAGAACAGCGGCAAGGAACTTCTAGACCTGAATGTGGCGGTTCAGTCGATGGTGAAAGCCTTCAATCAACTCACCCAGAACCTCGCCGCCAAGGAGCAACAGATCACGCAGATGTTTCAGGAGCAGCGCCTGCGGGATGAACAGGCCCTGGCCCAGATGAACCACCGCCTCAAGGTGAGTCTGGAAGCCGCGGCCATCGCCCACGAAATCAATCAGCCCCTGAGCATCCTGCGCCTGACGGCACAACGTCTGCAGCATCAATTCAGGAAGCGTGCCAATGGCGACGATCCCGTCGAGTTGCTGGAAGCCCTGCAGATCCTTGGTGACCAATCCAGCCACATCGCACGGACAACCGACCAGATGAAGGCGATCCTCCGGAATGCGAACACCAACCTGAGCAGGATTGATCTGCGCGACGTGCTGGACAGCATTCAGCTGTACGTGAACTCCAACCTGATCGAGGCCAGCAGTTGGATCAGCACCGCGTTGCCTTCCGAGCTGCAAGAACAGGAGGCATGGGTGGAAGGCGATGCCGTCCAGCTCCAGATCGCCGTGATCAATTTGGTCAAAAATGCTGTGGATGCCCTGTCGCTTCAACCTCCAGCAACAGACGCTCCGGAAATCGTGATCCGACTCGAACGCAGGCAACAGCATTGGGCGATCGTTGTCGACGACAACGGCCCTGGACTGCCTGACGACCACCCCGATGACGTGCTGCTCAACAGCAGCAAGGCCTCCGGGAGCGGCCTTGGACTGTTCATCGTGCGCTCAGCGATGGAGAGCCACAACGGAGAACTGAAACTCGGCATCAGCCCCAGTGGTGGCACCCGCGCGGTACTGGTCCTACCCAGGCAGGGCTAGCCCCCCCAGAACTGGGGATTGCCTAGGCCGCTGGTGCCGAGAAGGATCGGAACATCCTGGCCAACAGCATGGTTACGGTCGATCAGCTCTGCTGTCTCGACGGTCTGATCTGGCTTCAGTCAGGCAATGCGGTTGGAGCCCTGACGCTCCAGCACCAAACCACCGTCAGCAGAAATCAGCGGAAATGCGCGAAGACCTTCGGTGTCAACGTGCTGAAACGTGACGGCCTCTGGCAGATCGAGGGCGACAGCCAACTGCTGCAGTTGGAGCGGGGCGTGCATCAGGCGGCACGGCTGAAACTGGGGCAGGGTTTGCGACTGGAGGCGGCCTTCAGCCCTGAAACCGCCCTGCCAGAAGACCTCGCGAAGGTCTGGAACGTTGGCAGCTCCCGCATCCTGAAGCCCGATCACTTCACAACGTTGCTGGAACAACGGGTAATCGAGGCCTGGCTCACCTCTGGGGAGCAGGCCCTGGGCCGCCGCGATTCCATCGTCAGCATCCCGTTGTGGGACAAACCCGAAACAATGAGCCTTGTGGTGCATCGCGACCTCCACCAGCAACCCATGATTGAGGGGCTGATGACCCACTTGTTGGCTCAGCATGAGCAACAGCCGATTCGGCTCCAGTCGCCTTAAGCCTGAGCGTCCACCTCACCGATCAACCACCAGTTGAACCCATAGGGCGGAAGGTTCACGAACCACTCCGCGGCAGCGGGCGGGAACTCACAACCCCACATCACCTCACGGGTGCGCTCACCTGCCCACTCCGATAGATCCAAACTGAGAGATGCTCCGGCTGCGGTGACATTGGCGGCCACGAGCACCGTCATCGCCTCGGTGCAGCGGAGGTAAACCAGCACTCCGGGGTGGGGGCTGTGCAGCAAGCGGAAGCTTCCATGCCGCAGCGCCGGCAGGAGCCGGCGGCAGGTGAGCATGCGCCGGTGCCAATTCAGTAGCGACCCCGGCAGCTGCTTCTGCACTTCCACGTTCACTACGCGGTAGTCGTAGCCGGGAGCGGTGATCGGCGGCAGCACCAAAAGGGGATCAGGGGCGGTGGAGAAGCCACCGTTGCGGGCTGGCGTCCAGGCCATCGGCGTGCGGTTGGGATCGCGGTCCCGCAGACCGGGCCAGTCGCCCATGCCCAGTTCATCGCCGTAATACAGGCAAGGCATCCCTGGAAGGCTGTAGAGGAGCCCATGCAGCAAGCGGTTGGAGCGGGGATCGCCGTTGAGGAGAGGAGCCAGGCGTCGGTTGATGCCCCAGTTCAGCCAGTGCCCCTGCCCCTGGGGCAGGCCCACCCGGATGGTCTGAATCACCTCATCGCTGATGAGATGACCATCCCCCAACCAGAGTTCATCGTGGTTGCGCAGGGGCAGGGCCCAGCGGGCACCACTGACCGCCTGCTCGGCCTGCATCAGGCACTCGCCGAGCTGCTGGGTGCGGCCACTGGCAATGGCTGCAAACAGATGGGCGGTGAGCACGAAGTTGAACGCTCCATGCAGTTCGTCATCCGCCAAGTAAGGAGCGGCCTCCCCCACCGGCTGAATCGCCTCTCCGAGCAACAGCACGTCACGGCCATGGCCATCCACCCGCTCCCTCAACCGCTTGAGGAAGGCGTGGGTTTCCGGCAAGCCCTCGCAGCGGCTGCCCTCCGACTCAAACAGGAACGGAACAGCATCCAGGCGGAACCCATCCACGCCGCGGTCCAGCCAGAAGTCGACCACCTCCAGCATCGTGTCCTGCACCCAGGGGTTCTCGTAATTGAGATCGGGCTGATGACGCAGGAAGCGATGCAGGTAGTACTGCTCAGCAACCGGGTCCCACTCCCAGTTCGAAGCCTCGAAGTGCCGGAACAGAACCGGTGCCTCGGCATAGCGCTTGGGGTCGTCACTCCAGACGTACACATCCCGTTCGGGACTTCCCTTGGGCGCCCAGCGCGCGCGCTGGAACCATGGATGAAGGTCACTGGTGTGATTGAGGACGAGGTCCAAAATCACGCGCATGCCCTGGCTGTGGGCGGCCGTGAGGAATCGATGGAAGGAAGCGAGATCACCCAGATCCGGATGGATCCCAGTGAAATCAGTGATGTCGTAGCCCCCGTCCCGCAGGGGGGACGGATAGATCGGAGTTAGCCAGAGGGTGTTGACGCCCAGCCAGCGCAGATAGGGCAACCGCGCCGAAAGCCCCTTGAAATCACCGGTGCCATCGCCATTCCCATCGGAATAACTGCGAACGATCAACTGATAGATGACCGTGCCTGACCACCACGGAAGCGCTGGGGTCATCCCCCGGTTGCAGATTCACCACTGCTAGACCCGACTGGCCTGATCGTCAGCCCCGTGCCCCTCACCCAAACGCAACTGAGCCGGATGCAGGAGCTCGTGGGGGCTGGGCTGACCCGTCCCCTTGCCTGGCGCCGAGAGCAATTGCAACGTCTCTCCGCCCTGGTGGAAGAGCACGAATCCGAGGTGCTCAATGCCCTCGCCGCCGACCTCGGGAAACCACCAACCGAAGCTTTTTTTGAGCTGGTCGCCCTGCGGCAAGAGCTCAAGCTCACCGGTCGGCAGCTGGAGCGGTGGATGCGCCCGCGCCGCGTCGCTGTACCCCTCTCACTTCGCCCTGGCCAAGCCAAGGTTGTGCCGGAGCCGCTCGGCTGCGTTCTGGTGATCGGCCCCTGGAACTATCCCTTCCAACTGACGCTGCGGCCCTTGATCAGTGCCCTGGCCGCTGGCAACACCGCCGTGCTCAAGCCCTCGGAACACGCCGGAGCCATTGCGGATCTGATCGCACAGCTGATCCCTCAGCACTTCGACCCTGACGTGGTGCAGGTCGTCCAGGGGGATGGGGCCGTTGCGGCCGACCTGGTGGCCATGCCCTTCGACCACATCTTCTTCACCGGTGGCGGCAGCATCGGACGGAAGGTGCTGGAGGGGGCCGCTGCCCACCTCACGCCGGTGACCCTGGAATTGGGGGGCAAGAGCCCGGCCATCGTTCTCGAAGGAGCCGACCTCACGGTGGGGGCGCGTCGCTTGATCTGGGGCAAGGGGATCAATGCCGGACAAACCTGCATCGCTCCAGACCATCTGCTGGTGCAACCCGCGCTGCGTTCACCGCTGCTGAAGGCGATGGAGGACGCGCGTAAGGAGATGTATGGCGCCGACCCCCTCAGCTCGCAGCAACTGGGGCAGATCATCAATGAGCGCCAGTTCAATCGGCTGGAGCAGCTACTGGAAACCGCGAGAGCGGACGGCCGCATCCTGATCGGAGGCGAAATCAGCCGGGAGCAGCGGCGCATCGCCCCCACCGTGATCCGCGTGGATGACCGCAATGATCCGCTGATGGCCGAGGAACTGTTCGGCCCTCTGCTGCCGGTGCTGGTGCTGGACGACCTCACGACAACACTTCAAGAGATCCGCCAAGGACCCAAACCATTGGCGCTGTATCTCTTTGGCGGCGATGAGGCCCAGCAGCAACAGGTGCTCACCACGACGAGTTCAGGCGGGGTCTGCCTCAACGATGTGGTGATGCAGGCCGGCGTGCCCCAGCTGCCCTTCGGCGGCGTTGGCGCCAGCGGAATGGGCAGTTATCACGGCCAAAGCGGCTTCGACACCTTCAGCCATCACAAGGCAGTGCTCAAGCGCCCGTTCCGGTTTGATTTCAAGCTGCGTTACCCGCCCTACAAGGTGGATCTCAATCTGCTGAGGCGGCTGGCGGGATAACGCGCGGGGACAGCCCCCACATCCCTTTTGCAGCAAGTGCTCTGGGGGGCTGGCGCTTTGCGTGAGGCACCGTATCTTGCGGGCATCTGCCGGAGACAAATGCGCCGCACCGCTCTTGCCGCCCTGCTGCTGACGGCTTGGTTCCCCCTCTCAGCCACAGCTGCCTCGGTGAGAGTGCGATCCGGCGAGACGCTTTCGGATATCGCCGACCGCTACGGGGTGAGCGTCGGCACCCTGATGCGGATGAATGGGATCCGCAATCCAGACCTCGTCGAAGCCGGAAGCCGCTTGCAGGTACCAGGCCCCACCGTGACCGCGGGCTCTGGCCGCCATCGCGTCCAGAGCGGTGAAACCCTCAGCATCATCGCCAGCAAGTACCGGGTCAGCAGTCGCGACCTAATGGCCCTCAACAACCTGCGCAATGCCAACCACGTGGAGGTCGGTCAGACCCTGCGTCTCCCCAGCAATGCCGTGATGCCGCGTCCGGCCTTCAAGCCGGTGGCCGTGACTCCGATCCCTGGTGCCACGGAACACACCGTTGCCAAAGGGCAGACCCTCACGCAGATCGCCAAGGCCTACAAGCTTCCTGTCACCAGCCTGATCAGCATCAACCAGCTGAGCGACCCCAACAAGGTGGAGGTGGGTACGCGCCTCTATCTGACAGATCCCTCCTTCCAGGCGCCCATCACCGCCCAACCGCAGCCGAAAAAAGCAGAACCGGTTGCCGCCGCCAGCACGCCGGTCGTGACGGTGAAGCCAACAGCGCAAGCCAAGGCCAAGCCCGTGCAAGCCAAACCAGTGCAAACCAAGCCAGTGCAGGCCAAAAAGCCTGTGGTCAAGGCCAAGCCGGTCGAGGCCGCCAAGCCCAAGCAGACCCTGGCCAAATCGGCTGACTGGCGCACCTATGGCCCCCTCCAGGTGGACTGGGGCAACTGGCAGCCCATGGGGGGCAGTCAGGTGGTGCCCACCCTCAATGCCCAGGGGCAGGCTCTTTACCTGGCTGTGAACTGTTCCGCCAAAAAGATCAATGCCACCGGTGCAGATGGGAGCTGGAAAGCGTGGGAAGCGCCGAAGAACCGCTTCGAACAGGACCTGGTGAAGGACCGTTGTCAGGTCAAGGTCTGATCTGAATCAAGCGGCGTAATCAAGCGGCCAGGGAGAATCCAGGAATCTGCGGCCGCTCTCGCGGAGGTAAAGCCGCTGAGCACCGTCGTTGCTTTCCTGGATCAGCTCCTCCTGCACGAGCCGACGGGCCAACCAGGTCCAGCGGTCATGCCGTCCGGGCTCATGCAGAGCCAGATGCTCTCCGAGGCGGCGCATCTCCGTGCCGTCTTGCTCCGCCAGATGGGCCAAAAGCGTTTCCACCTGGGCTGACCAGTCGCGTCGTTTCGGGGCGTCGATGCAGCGGTCACAGCGTCCACAGGGACCCACCAACTCACCAACAGCCAGCAGCAGCGCCTGTTCACGGCACATCTCACCTTCCGCAACCGCCTCCATCCGACGCAGCTGTTGCTGTGCCAGGTCGACGCGGCGACGGTCCTCCAAGGCCTCGCTGCCCCGGGCCGAGGCCTGCATGGCCCAGCCAAGGCTGGTGCGATCACCTGGCGAAAACAGCACCTGGCAATGGGCCGACTTGCCGTCTCGACCGGCACGGCCCGATTCCTGCAGATAGCCCTCCGGCGTGGCCGGCAGATCGAGGTGAAGCACAAGACCGACATCGCCACGGTCTACGCCCATACCGAAGGCCACCGTCGCCACGAGGACGGGCCGCTCATGCTCCAAGAACAGCCTCAGGGCCTGCTGGCGGGTCTCCGGATCCAAACCGGCGTGATACGGCGTTGCCGCAACCCCTTGGCTACTGAGACGTTCCGCCCACTGCTCCACGGAACGACGGGTGCGGGCATAAATCAGCGCGGCGCCACGTGACATCTCAAGCGCCTCCAACACCTGCGGCATGGGATCCCGCGGGCGCCTCTGCATCGTGTAGTGGAGGTTGTCCCGGCGAGCCGAACTCACCTGCACGAGGGGGCGACGCAGGTCCAGCAGGCGAATGATGTCGGCCCGCACCCGTGGAGCTGCCGTCGCGCTGAGGGCCAGCACTGGAACTCCCGGGCAGAGGCGGCGGATTTGACCGAGGCGGCGGTAATCGGGGCGGAAGTCATGCCCCCAGGCACTGATGCAGTGAGCTTCATCCACCGCCAGGGCCACCAGTCGTCCCTCCATGGCATGACGTTCCAGCATCAGCTGGGTCTGCTCACCCTGGAGTCGTTCCGGCGCGATGTAGAGGAGACGCAGCGTTGCATCCCGCAGCTGCTCCAAGGCCTTCTGGCGCCGTGCAGGATCCAGGCCGGCATGCAGGCAGGCCGCAGCGATTCCCCGTCGCTGCAGGGCCATCACCTGGTCCTCCATCAGCGCCACCAACGGTGAGATCACCACCACCAGCCCCTCGCGCACCAGGGCTGGCAGCTGATAGCAGAGCGATTTGCCACCACCGGTGGGCAGCACCGCCAGTGCGTCCCGACCCGCCAGAACGGAATCCACCACGGGCCTTTGCCCGGGGCGGAAGCCATCCCAGCCGAAGTGGGTCTTCAGTGCACGCTCAAGCGAAGCCAGAACACACCAGATGTGGAGGCTTCAGATTATCGAGCACAAGATCTGGAGTCAGGCCAGCGGTGGGGGATCCAGTTGATCCGGAGACTCCTCCACCAGCTGAAGCCGCACCCGCTTGCCGCCTGCAAGCTCTCCGAGCGACACCCGCAAGGTGGCACCGCTGAGGGTTTGCAGAGCATTCAGCACATCGCGCAGGTAAGGCGTGCTGCTCCCGCTTTCAACCCAGAGGCGCTCCTGGAGGCCGCCCAACCGCCGCCAGGAGGTGTGCAGCTTCAGCACAGCCGACTCAAGGGCCTGGGCCTGGCCCACCGCATCGGCCAGCAGGCCGAGGGCATCCAGGCGCTGAGCCTCCTGCATGGCTCGATCGAGGTCGAGTTCACCCTGCTGAAAAGCCCGAACGGCAATGCCCGACTCTGTTGCCTTGGTGATCCACCGCGCCGTGCTGGTGACGTCCTTGATGCGGTCGAGTTCAGGCTCATCGCGCAGCACCTTGCGCAGATCCTCCTGCTGCGGCTCAGGAAGCTTGGCCAATTCCCGCACCAGGGGAGCCACCACACGGGGCGGCAACAGGTTCTCCTGGGTGCGTTGACGAATTTCTTCCGGCAGCAACGGGCTGGTGGCCGCCGTGAATTCATCGGTAAGACGACGCACCTGCTTGCGGGTGATTTCCTGACCTTCGTTGGCGGCCTCGGAAATCATCAGCTGAACCTCTGGAGCCGCCTGGGCGGTTTCCATGAAGGCACGCTTGGAGAACTGATTCACACTGCTTTCTTCCAGGGTGCCGCCGCTCAGCATGCTGTCGGCGGATTCGGCCAGTTGAATCAGGCCGTAGGCGCGGGTCTTGCTGATTTCCTGCTCCCGCAGCCACTGCAGGAATCCGGCTCCCCGCCCTTCACCACCGCGCTTTTCCTTGTCGCGCACAGCGCGGAGGATGCGGCCGCGCCAGATCTCGGTCTGCAGATCAAAGCGATCGCAGATGGCCCAGGCCTGTTCCAGGCGGGCCAGAAATTCCATCGTGCTGATGTCGTCCTGCTCGGGATCCGGTAAATCCAGTTGCAGCAGCGACGGATCGGGGTCAGGGGCGATGGAACTGGTCAAAAGGACGCCGACGATCAAGGGACGACATTCTGTGACGCAGCGGTCATCACCACCCATTCCACGAGATACGCTCCAATTGCATCTCCTCATGCCCAGCGATGGCGATCACCCGCGGCGCCAAGGTGCGCATCAAGCGTCCTGAGTCCTACTGGTTCAACGAAGTTGGCACCGTTGCCTCCATCGACACCTCGGGCATCCGCTATCCCGTTGTCGTTCGCTTCGAGAAGGTCAACTACAGCGGCCTGCAGGGCGTTGACGGCGGCATCAACACCAACAATTTCGCTGAGGCGGAACTCGAGCCGGCCTGAGGCCGTTGCCTGAACTCCCTGAAGTCGAGACGGTCCGTCGGGGACTGGCTGACCGTCTTGTCGATTTCAAAATCGCTCAGGTCGAGGTCTGTCGACCCAGAGCTATTGCCAGTCCAGGTGGCCCTGAGACCTTTGTTAAAGGTCTCTGTGGCCTAACAGTGGGCAGCTGGCAGCGCCGAGGCAAATACCTCATGGCAGCCCTGGAGCCCGAGGGAGGTGTTTGGGGTGTTCATCTGCGCATGACCGGCCAATTTCAATGGCATGAGCAGCCTTCAGAACCGTGCAAGCACACCCGTGTTCGCCTCTGGAACACCAAAGAAGAGGAGCTGCGCTTCGTGGACGTGCGCAGCTTTGGTGAGATGTGGTGGGTTCCCCCAGGCGATGCCATTGAGGGGGTGATCACGGGCTTGACGCGTCTCGGCCCCGAACCGTTCAGCACCGACTTCTCCGCCGCCTATCTGAAGCAGAAGCTCAAGGGCAGCAGCCGCCCGATCAAAACTGCACTGTTGGATCAAGCCCTGGTGGCAGGGGCCGGCAACATCTACGCGGATGAGTGTCTTTTCGCCGCAGGCATCGCCCCGTTCACGCCGGCGGGTCGGCTGAAGCTCAAACAACTCGAAACGCTGCGCGATGCCTTGGTCAATGTTCTGACCATCAGCATTGGAGCTGGAGGCACAACCTTCAGCGATTTCCGCGATCTTGAAGGCGTGAATGGCAACTACGGTGGTCAAGCCTGGGTTTATCGGCGTGGAGGAGAACCCTGCCGCAACTGTGGAACGCCAATCCGCCGGGAGAAGCTGTCCGGTCGAAGCACCCACTGGTGCCCGGAGTGTCAGAGCTGATTGGGAAGCGCAAGGGAGGTGAGAGCCTCCCGGTACGGCGGGCGGAGCACGCCGTACTCTGTGATCAGCCCCGTCACCAGGTGAGCTGGCGTGACGTCGAAGGCAGGGTTCCAAACCTGGGCTCCAGGAGCAGCGACTAAAACACCGTGAACGTGGGTGATCTCTGCTGCATCGCGTTCCTCGATGGTGATGGCATCCCCGTCGGGAGTGGCCAAATCGATGCTGCTTCCAGGGGCGCAGACGTAAAAAGGAATGCCATGGGCGCGGGCCGCAAGCGCCAGGTTGTAAGTGCCGATCTTGTTGGCGACATCACCATTGGCGGCGACCCGATCGCACCCCACCATCACGGCGTCCACCTCGCCCCGACGCATCAGCAAGCCGCTGGCACCGTCGACGATCACGGTGCAGGGCACCCCGAGACAACCCAACTCCCAGGCAGAAAGTGCAGCCCCTTGCAGGCGGGGACGGGTTTCATCCAGCCAGGCATGGCGAAGAACGCCACGGGCATGGGCGGACGCAATCACCCCAAGAGCGGTTCCGACTCCTCCCGTCGCGATCGCGCCAGTGTGGCAATGGTGCAAAACACGACACCCCTGATTCAGCAGGGAAACACCGTGATCAACCAGCCGCTGCGTCAGCAGACGATCCTCGTCTTGAAGTGCAGCGGCCACGCCAGCAAGTGCCTCAACATCAACCGAACCTGAAGACGCAATGGCTGACTCCATCCGGTTGAGGGCCCAAGCCAAATTGACGGCGGTTGGTCGTGAAGCACGAAGCCCTTCTATGGCAATGGGGAGCTCTTCACCGACCCGCGCGGCAAGCACAACCCCCCAGGCCGCAGCAATGCCAATCGCCGGAGCACCACGAACAGCCATAGATGTGATCGCCTCAGCAACCTCTTGCCAGGCCTGCAGCTGCATGAACACCACAGCGCCGGGAAGTTGTCGCTGGTCCAGCAGCTCCAGGTGGTCACCGGTCCAGCGGCAACTAGGGGGAAGGGTCAACGCCGAAGAGCCACTGTTTCCTGTATAGAAGACGAAGGGATCACCGGACAGTGAACGCCAGCCGAATCCAGCGCGACAGATTGGTGCAGGTGATGCAAGGCATTCATCAACGCGGCTGGTGCGATGGCACCGGCGGAAATTTCAGCGTTGTGCAGCAACATCACCCCCTACAGCTGCTGATGGCCCCCAGCGGCGTGGACAAAGGGGAGGTGCATGCTGATCAACTGATTGTGGTGGATGAAGCCGGCAACGTCGTCAACGGAGGAGGCAAGGCCAGCGCCGAAACGGCCTTGCATCTCCGCATTGTTAAAGCGAACAAGGCTGGAGCTGTGCTGCACACCCATTCCGTGCCTGGGACCGTGTTATCCCGTCACTACGAAGACAAAGGGGGAATCGCTTTAGAGGGATGGGAAATGCTGAAGGGTCTGGACGACATCAACACACATGCCACCAACATCAACATCCCTGTGATCAGCAACAGTCAATCGATGCAAGAGCTTGGAGATGCCATCGCACCATCCTTGCCATCAGCACCAAACGGCTTTCTGGTCGCTGGCCACGGTCTTTACGCGTGGGGGGAGAGCCTGGAAGCGAGCAAGCGACACTTGGAGATTCTTGAATTTCTGCTCAAACTGAAATTGACGCAAATGCAAATTGGGATTCAACCATGACGCAACATCTGCTGCTCGATATTGAGGGCACGACGTGTCCTATTACTTTTGTGAGCGAGATTCTGTTCCCCTATGCCAAGCGAGAACTCAGCGCTTACGTAACAGAGAACGTGCACAACAGCGGACAAAACAGAAGCATTCAAGAGGCCAGAAGAGAATGGGAAAGGGATCAGTCACTCGAAAGCCTGCGACTAAAAAAGCAGGTATCTGAGCAACAAATTAACGAGGTCGAAGGCTTAATTCAATACCTAAAACACCTGATCTCGATCGACAAAAAGTCAACAGCACTGAAAGACCTCCAGGGACAAATCTGGGAATATGGCTACAAAAAAGGAGAACTAAAAGCAGCACTGTTCCCCGAGACAGCGGATTGCCTTCAACACTGGAATCAGCAAGGAATCAATTTATCCGTGTACTCCTCGGGGAGCATTCACGCACAACAACTTCTGTACAGGCACAGTTGCTCAGGAAATTTAGAAGGCCTTTTTAGCCACTGGTTTGACACACACACTGGTCCCAAGAAATCCGCGGAGAGCTACGCAATCATCGCTAAATGCCTGAATAGCAGCCCAAAGAGTATTTGGTTTGTAAGCGATAACGGAGAGGAGTGTGACGCAGCACGAGAAACAGGAATGAACACCCTATTCAGCCTTCGTGACGGCAACCCAGATCGCAACCCAAGAGATCACCAAGTCATCCACTCTCTACACGAGGTGAACGCGCACCTCACAACCAAAAAATAAACAACAAAAAAGCCACCTCGTGATGAGGTGGCTTCTTCGTGGTTGGCGATGGTGATTGCAACAACAATCAGCCAATCATCAACCTATTAAGAGAATGTTTTACCTGGCATCGAGCTATTTTCTCAGGGGGCTACCCCCC
>JADHMX010000110.1 GCA_016779825.1 Synechococcus sp. BS301-5m-G53
TGGCCACCTGCTTGACCTCTTCCTTGAGATCCACGGGCTCTTCCCCATCCAACTGGGGCTGACCGAGGGAGCGGCTGAGGGGAACGTTGCCCCGGCCATCGGTGATGGCGACAACAACGACCTGGCCCAGTTCCCCGGTGGCCATGGCGTTGGCACCCACCCGAGCAGCCTGGGAGAGGCCATGGGCTAGGGGGGAGCCGCCGCCGCAGGGCATGGACTCCAGCCGCCGCCGTGCGGCGGTGATTGAGCGCGTCGGGGGCAGCAGCACTTCGGCGGCTTCGCCGCGGAAGGGAATCAGCGCCACTTCGTCGCGGTTCTCGTAGGCCTCGGTCAGCAACCGGATCACGGCCCCCTTGGCACTTTGCATTCGGTTGAGGGCCATCGATCCACTGGCATCCACCAGGAAGATCACCAGGGCACCGGCCTTGCGCTGCAGTTGCTTGGCCCGCAGGTCCCCGTCTTCCACCACGACCTTGCGGTGCGGTTCCCGCTCACGCCGGGTTTTTTGATAGGGCGCTGCGGCCCGCAGGGTCGCGTCGACGGCAATGCGCTTGACCGGCCCCCGCGGCAGCATCGGTTTGACGTAGCGGCCGCGGGAGTCGCTGAAGACCACCGCCCGGCTGCCGCTGCCACCGCTCTTCGCTTTGCCGGCGTTGAAGAGCAGCAGATCCGGATCGATCGCGATCGCTTCGGGATCGAGCATGAACTCCTCGGGGATCGAAGGCGGAGCTTGATCTTCCGGGGTTTCTTCTTCGTCCTGTTCGTCTTCCTTGTCGTTCTCGTTGTCCTCGGGCTCGTCCGGCTCTTGCTCTTGGTTGTCCTCGCCCTGCGGCGGGGGTGGCGGCGGAGGGGGCTCCATCTGTTGGTCGGGATCTTGGGGCGGCAGTTGCATGGCCCGCGGCGCGATCACTAGGCGCACGGCCACCTGTAGGTCCTCCGCTTCCACCCGGTCACGGCCACTGAGGGCGGCATGGGCGCGGGCAACCCGCACGGCATAGAGCTCGCTGCGGTGGCCTTCCACGCCGCCGCGCAGGGCTTCGTTCACCAGATAGGCGATTTGCTCCCGCGTGATCTGGACATCGGGTAGCCATTGGCGCGCCAGTAGCAGCTGGGTTGAGAGGGCGTCGGTTTCCTCTTGCCAGCGCTGGCGGAAGGCTTCGCTGGATTCGGCGTGGCCGATAGCACTGCGGGTGATCTCGACCCGTTGATCGAGCTCCAGGACCTGATTGGCCGAGAGGGCAATGGCGAAGCGATCCAGCAGGTGATCGCGGATGGCCCCCTCTTCGGGGTTATAGGTGGCGATCAGTAGGCAGCGGCAGGGGTGCGAGAGGCTGAGGCCCTCCCGCTCGACCCGGTTTTCACCGCTGCCAATGGCGGCCAGCAGCAGGTTGGTGACGTTGTCATCGAGCAGGTTCAGCTCATCGACGTAGAGCACGCCCCGGTGGGCCTCGGCCAGCAGACCTGGCTGAAAGACCGCTTCACCGCTGGCGAGCGATGCCGTGACATCGACCGAGCCCACCAGGCGGTCTTCGGTGATGCCAAGGGGCACCTGCACAAACGGTGCCGGGATGACCTTGGTGGGCAGTAGGGCTTGCTTGTCGGCGCCGGTTGGGTCCGCCCCGAGTTCCGTCAGCCGCGCCCGCGTCGGCGCATCCCAGTCTTCCGGTGCCTGGGGGTCGGTGTTGAGGCCATGGCCGCCGACATCGAGGACGTCGATCGGCGGCAGCAGGGCATGCAGACCCCGCGCCAGAACGGATTTGCCAGTGCCGCGCCCGCCGGCGATCACCACACCACCAAGGCCGGGGTCGACGGCTGCCAACAGCAGGGCCAGCTTCAGGGTTCCGTGGCCGGTAATGGCGGCAAGGGGGAAGGCCCGAGCGGCTGTACCACTTGCAACCATGGAAGCGCCGGAGAAGTTCGTCGTGGGTGCCAGTCTCGCTGATCAGGGCCTGGCAATTGGGCTTGGGGCCAATTTGCCCAGCGCAGCGGGCGGTCCGATCGAGACCCTGATCGCCCTGCGGCCTGAACTTCAGGTTTGTTTGGGCGCAGCTGAGCTGCGCTGGTCCCCGCTCTTTCGAACGGCACCCGTTGGCGGCCCGCCGGATCAGCCGGACTACATCAATGCTGTGGTGGTCTTGGATCAGCCACCTGAGCCCACTCCTGCGGCAGCGATGAAGTTGTTGCGACGGCTGCAGGCTCTGGAGTCGCAATTCGGCCGTGTACGCCAGGAGCGGTGGGGGCCGCGGACATTGGATCTGGATCTGCTCTGGTGGGGAACGTTGCAGCTCCAGGGCTCCGAGCTGCAGCTTCCCCACCCCTGTTGGGCGGAACGGGCCTTTGTCTTGGCACCGTTGGCTGCTTTGGATTCCAGCTTCGAGTTACCCCTGCGGCAGGTCTTGGCTGGACAGCCGCCACCGCTGCGGTTGGCGTCTAGGGCCGGATGGGCAGAGTGACCCAATTGGGTTTGCGTAGATCGCCGAGGGCCTTGCGATTGGGATCGCTCAGCCATTGATCGGGGCAGATCACGAGCTGCAGCGCGCCAAAGCTTTCGCCGAGGTGGGCGGCAATGGCGGAGAGGCTGCTGTTGCTGATCACCAGGGCCCGCATGGCTGCCATGGCGGCCAGGTCTTCTTCAGGCGTTCCGCTGGCGGCCTCCAGCTGCCAGCTCGGATGGCTGAGGTGGGCAAGCCCCCAGTCCGGGTCATCGCTGAACAACAGAATCCGGCGCTCCAGCTGCGGCATCTGCTCGAAGGCCTGCTGGATGGCACGGCGGTAGTAGTCCAGGGGCAAGGCCATGAAGCCCGAGGCCGGATTCAGGTAGTCGCCGCGGCGCAGATGCAGGCCGATTCCCGCTTGTGTTGGGACGTTGGGTAATCGCTGGTGAATGTCCTGCCAGGCGCTTTGGAAGGGTTCGGCAAAGAGCAGCGGAGTGGTTCCGTGGGTGATCAGTTGATCCGGAGCGAGTGCCGCTAGCTCCTCGCTGGTTTCAAGGGCGAGGAGTTGCGCATCCGTCAGCGTGAGGGGATCCAGGGGCCGCAAGCGCCGGCGGGTCCTGGTCAGCAGCCAGTGGTGCCAGGCCTCTGTGCTTGGCCCAAGCAGCGGGCTGATCTGCCGTTGGGTCAAGCCCCGCTTGGCGCGGCTCCAGGAGCGCAGCAGGGTGCTGTCGAGCTGAAGCGGGCGCTGTTGCCTGCTCGCCAGGGTGCTCGCCAGAACCCACTGCAGCAGTTGGTTGCCTAGGCCGCCCTGGATCAGCAGGTGTAGGGGCCGGGAATTAGCCAAGGTTCACCAGCCGGTGACTGCCGCGCAGTAGCCCAAGTCCTGCCCGAATCCAGACGCTCCAGCTCACCTGCAGCAGGCGCTCGATCTCAAGAATGGCCAAGCTCAGCCGGGCTCTGGGCCAGGGGCTCAAGTCGGGTTGGATCTGCCGGAGCGCCTGGAGATCGCGGCGGATGGCCCTGGGTGTGCGTGAGAGATCAGACGGAGACACGGTCGAGACCGCCAACAGGGCTGGCAGGAACTGCCACTGTTGGGGTGGGATCCGGCGCATGAAGGCCGTATCGGAACACACCTTGAGCCGTTCGTCATAGGGCCCAAGCCGTTGGTGTAGTTCCCTGCGATAGGCCAAGGCCTGGTGGCAGTGCACCTGCTCGGAAAGCACTTCAACCGCCCAGTTCAGCCCAGGCGGCTGCATTGCGGAGCGCCCTTGATAGGCCCAGACCGACGCGTCGTTGGTCTGGAGCGCCTCAGTCAAGGGGTGGACGTCGGCTAGCAGGTCCCCGGCATTGACGAAGATCAACCACTGCCCGCGTGCCTGACGCCAGGCCAGGTTCATCGCTGGGTAGACGCCTTGGGGCGGTTGTTGCAGCACCCGGACTGGAAGTCCACGCTTGTCTCGAAAAGCTTCGGCGACCTGCAGGGAGCCGTCCCCGGAGGCCCCATCCACGATCAATAGCTCCGTTGGGAGCGTCTTCAGTGCGCTCAGCTGGGTCTCGATGGAGCGCAGGGTGCGCTTGAGCCCGTGGAGGTCGTTGCGCACGACGGTCACGATGCTCAGCAGCGGGGCAGTCATCGGGAAAGCGGCTGCGCGATGCTGATTGCCATTGCCTCCAGATTGCCCCATGGCGCCACTGCCTGCTCCAGAGCCCGCGCGCCAGCTTGAGACCACCGCCAGCCTGGATGTGCGCAAGCTGCGCTTCGAGGTCAATCGGATGCAGCTGCCGATGGGTCTCGAGGGCACCTTCGGGATGGTCAAGCACCCGGGCGCATCCCTGGCGGTGCCCGTGCTTGCCGATGGCCGCGTGGTGGTCCTGCGCCAGTACCGCTTTGCTGTGGCCACCAGGCTGCTGGAGTTTCCGGCCGGCACCCTGGATCCAGGCGAGACCCCGCTGAGCACGATGCAGCGGGAGCTGCAAGAAGAAGCTGGCTACTCGGCCACCCGTTGGGACGAACTCGGAGCGCTGCTGCCCTGCCCGGGCTACTCCGATGAGGTGATCCACCTTTTCTTGGCCCGTGATCTCACGGAACTGAGTGAGCGGCCTCCAGGGGATGAGGATGAGGACCTGGAGGTGGTCCTGATGACGCCGGCGGAACTTGATCAGCTGATCGCCAGTGGCGATGAGTATCTCGATGCCAAGAGCGTGACGGCCTGGTTCCGCGCCAAGCAGGTGCTGGGGATCTGATGGCAGCGGAGCGCTGGCTGTTCTGGCATCGCCGTGACCTGCGTCTAGCCGACAACCTCGGTCTGGCGGCCGCGGCTGCAGCGACCCCGGCGGTCACGGGGGTGTTCGTGCTGGATCCGGCGATCCTCTCGGCGGCGGATATGGCCCCGGCGCGGGTCTGGTTTCTGCTCGAGAGCCTCAAGGAACTCCAGGCCAGCTGGTGCAAGGCCGGCAGTCAGTTGCTGTTGCTCCAGGGCGATCCCGCTGAGGTCTTGCCGCAGCTGGCCAAGGCGATTGGAGCCGGCGTGGTCGCCTGGAACCGTGATGTCGAGCCCTACGGGCGCGAGCGCGATCGGCGGGTGGCCGCGGCGCTGCAGGCCCAGGGCCAGAAGGTTCTGGTGGACTGGGATCAGCTCCTGGTGGCTCCCGTGGCCCTCAAGACCGGCAGCGGAGATCCGTACAGGGTGTACGGACCGTTCAAGCGCAACTGGTTTGGCCAGGTGGAGCGCCGGTCTGCGGCTGGAGAGCTGGCGTTGAGGCCCGCTCCCCAGGGACTGCTGGCCCATGGGGCCGAACTGCCAGAGCGATTGCCACTGCT
>JADHMX010000016.1 GCA_016779825.1 Synechococcus sp. BS301-5m-G53
TTGCAGCACTTGGCAGGGGTGGCTTGCGGTCGCTTCAGCTGGGCCAAGGACGACATCCTCCCCGGCGATTTCACGATGGAGGAGATTCTGGAGCAACGCCTTGGCGATCTGGGCATCCCCCTGGTGCTCAATCTGCCGGTTGGCCATGGCCAACCGAACCAAGCTTTGCCCCTGGGATCACAGGCCCAGCTGGATGGAGAGCGCGGCCTGCTCAGGCTGATTCCTTGATCTTTGGCCAAAGCGTTGGTGCTTCACCGGCTTTGCCGCTAGCGATGGTGACAGCAGCTCAACGTCGTGGCCGATCTCACCATCGCAAACACGGTGTCCGACCTGATCCAGGGCGATATCCGTGAACATCTGCCCCTGGAACGGATTCCCCTGCAAGGCGACGTGCTGGGGCTTGGAACCACAACCAGCATTGACAACGGAGAGCTGACCTTTCTGCAGGACAGCGCATCGACATCCGCCATCTGGCGTTGCGTCGCCCACGACGGCAGCATCATCAAACTTTCCCCCGGCGATGGCAGCGGTCACTTCCCTTATGTGTGCTTCACAAGGGATGCATCCGGCCTGCGTCGTCCCGTAGCGACTGAATCACTCGGCCCCACGGAAGATATGCCTCTGCAAACCCTGGTGGCAGAGGCGATTGCGCAAGGACAACGCGCGGGAACCCTTGAGTCCGCGCCCATCTACGGGGTGCGGATGTTGACCCATTGGCATGAACTGGTGATCACCGTGGCCTCCAAGCTCTGCATGGGTCAGCAGCGGCGCAACATGAAGGTCGCCACCAGTGAAGCGGGCACTTCAACCGCAGGCCAAAGCATCTACGACATGCTTCAGCACTACCGGATCTCGCCGGAGCCTGTCGAGAGCAGCAACGATCCAATCCGCTATCTGGGTCGCGCAATGCACTGGGATTGCTGTGGTTTTTTTGACACCGAACCCGAGCTTGGGCGCGTCACCGTTCCACAGTCAGGCGCCCACCTGCATCTGCACGGGTGCAGCACCGATCTGAGCTATGGAGGACATCTTCACCATGAACATGCCTCCACCAGGCTCAAGCAACTGGAGCGTCTCTGGCTGTATCCACTCCAGTCGTTCAGATCCCTGGGAAGCGATACGGCCATTGAACACTTGAGCTACGACAACGGAATCCTTCGTTTTCGTGTTGTGAATGCAGGAGAAATGGATGTGAGTGACGTTGGCGTGGCCGTTGTGATCAATGACCGCTACAGCAGTCGTCGTTACATCAGGATCCCCTGGTTAAGTGCCGGAGAAAATGAAGACTTCACCTTGGACTTGCCCTTACCCAGTGGTCAACAGTTGATCACGGTGATCGCAGATCCTGAGGAGATTGTGATCGAAGCGGAGAACTCCAGGGTCAACAATCGAATGGACTTGAACGTTCAGATTCCCTGAGTCTGACCATCAATCACCCACAAAAAAAGGGGGCCTTTCGGCCCCCAGTGCTTGATCGTTTGATCGAAATTGATCAGGCTGCAACAGCAGTCTTGGGGTCCAGTTCGCCCTTGGCGTACAGACCGGCGTAGTAGTTGATGTCGCGCTGCTTGATCTTGCTGGCGTTGCCGGCAGCCCAGAACTGCTGGTAGCGGTCCAGGCAGACCTGCTTCATGTACTTTCGCGCAGGCTTGTTGAAGTGGCGGGGGTCGAAGTTGGCAGGATCGGCCATGGCAGCTTCACGCACAGCGGCGGTGAAGGCCAGACGGTTGTCGGTGTCGATGTTCACCTTGCGGACACCATTGCGGATGCCTTCTTGGATCTCTTCGACGGGAACGCCGTAGGTCTCGGGGATCGCACCGCCGTACTTGTTGATCATTTCCAGCCATTCCTGGGGAACGGAGGAGGAGCCGTGCATCACCAGGTGGGTGTTGGGGATGGCTTTGTGGATTTCAGCGATACGGCTGATGGCCAGCACTTCGCCGGTGGGCTTACGGGTGAACTTGTAGGCGCCGTGGCTGGTGCCGATGGCAATGGCCAGAGCATCAACTTTGGTCTTGGCGACGAAGTCGGCAGCCTCAGCCGGGTCGGTGAGCAGCTGGTCCTTGGACAGCTCGCCCTCGAAACCGTGGCCGTCTTCAGCTTCACCCTTGCCGGTTTCCAGGGAGCCCAGGCAGCCCAGCTCACCTTCAACACTCACGCCGATGGCGTGGGCCACATCCACCACTTCCTTGGTGACGTTGACGTTGTAGTCGTAGCTGGCGGGAGTCTTGGCGTCGGCCTCGAGGGAGCCGTCCATCATCACGGAGGTGAAACCGTTAGCAGCTGCACCGAAGCAGGTGGCAGGGCTGTTGCCATGGTCCTGGTGCATCACCACAGGGATGTCCGGATAGGTCTCAACAGCGGCCAGGATCAGGTGGCGCAGGAAGTTCTCACCGGCGTAGGTGCGAGCACCACGGGAGGCCTGCAGGATCACAGGGCTGTCGGTCTCGTAGGCCGCTTCCATGATCGACTGGACCTGCTCCAGGTTGTTCACGTTGAACGCAGGAATGCCGTAGCCGTTTTCGGCGGCGTGGTCGAGCAGGAGCCGAAGCGGAACGAGCGCCATGGATAAATCCTCGGAGGGGTGGGGTCGTCAAAGACGAATCGCCGGCAATTTTACCGCGTGTTACGCAAGATCCAATGTGCCGCGGGCTGCCTGATCGCATGCCACACGACTCGCCACGCCCTCGGCCAGTCCAGGCTGCATCGGTCGACCACTCCGGATGCTCTCCGCCCACCAGCCCAGCACCCTGGCCACGGGGGCAATGCGGCCATCCGACCAGGTCTCCGGGAAGGCGAGATCGGCATCCGGTTCCACCACGCGGAAGGGCTCACCGATCGGGGCGTGCTGGAGCTCAAAGCCATGCACGTAGTCCTTCTGATTGGTGCTGCTGAGCAGCAGCGATCCTGAAGAACCCACCACATCAAGGCAGAAACCGCGCCCATTTCGCGACACGGAACTCAGGCTGACCTGAGCCGGCACCGAAAGCTCCTGCTTCCCCTGCCAGTGGGCAACGGTCTGCATCAGCGACACATCAGGGGCATCCACGGCCCCCAGGCCACCCTCGGGAAGGGGGCGTTGCTTGATCGAAACGCTGTTCAGGGCCTGGACAGCACCCAGTGGTCCGATCAACCAGGCCAGCATGTCTACGGCATGGGTGCCCAGGGCTCCGATCACGCCACCGCCCTGATCCGCCTGGGCATACCAGTTCCAGCCGCGCTGGGGATCGGCACGGCTGCCCATCAGCCAGTCGAGTTTCACCAGCCAGGGCGTGCCGACAGCACCGGCCTGGAGGAGACGCTCGGCCTGCATGAACAAGGGGACAGCCCGGTATTCGTAATCAACACCCACCGACAGTCCCCGTTGCAGGGCCAGCCGCTGCAGATCCCTGGCTTGATCGGCATGCAAAGCGATGGGCTTCTCCAGCAGCAGATGCTTGCCCGCTTCCAGGGCGCGGCGGGCCAGATCAAAACGCGGAGCCGGAGGAGTGGCGATAACCACCGCGTCCACCGCTGGATCGGCCAGCAGCTCATCCCAGTCGCTGTAGCCCTTCAGGCCATGGACGGCCGTGGCGGCATCGAGCCGCTCCTGACGGGGATGCCAGAGCGCCACCGTCTCAAGATCAGACGCTGCAGCAAGCGCCTGCAGGTGCACCTTCTCCCCAAAGCCGAGACCGGCAACGGCAACACCAAGGGGTTGTGGAGACATCTCAGCTGGAGAGGGGTTCTGTGCAGACAGCCTCAATCACCGAAGTGATCAACCCGTCGTCCCCGGCAGGCTGCCATTTGGCACGAAAGCGGGGCAAACCATTCACCTGTTTGTCGCGATACAGCTTCTGGGCGCAGTCCAGTTGCATCACATAGAGCTCTCCGGAGGGCTGATCCCCGTCGTCGATGGCTGCTGGGGTGAACCGGCTCAGCACGGTTCGATATCCATCCCGATCGATGCGCACACTGCCGCGGTCCCACCACTGCTGACCCGCATCGGTGGCAGGAACCTCGATCCATTCCACGGGGCCAGCCAGCACGGGGGTGACCCAGCAGACCAAGGCCAGGATCAGAACAAGTCCAGCTCGGATCATGCGCTGGTGAGCTCCATCGGTTTACAACCGTGCAATCGCAGCAGATTGGCCAGGCTGGAGCGCAGCTGAGTGCGTGGAACGATCGTGTCCACGAACCCGTGGTCCTGCAGGTATTCAGCCGTTTGGAAATTGTCGGGCAGCTTCTCGCGCAAGGTCTGCTCAATCACCCGGCGGCCAGCAAAGCCAATCAGCGCCTTCGGCTCCGCCAGGATCAGATCCCCCAACATGGCGAAACTGGCGGTCACGCCCCCTGTTGTGGGGTGGGTGAGCAAGGGCATGTAGAGAAGCTCGGCTTCACGGTGCCGTTCCAGCGCTCCGGAGATCTTGGCCATCTGCATCAAGCTGAGCATCCCCTCCTGCATGCGAGCACCGCCAGAGGCACAGACGATCAGCAGCGGCAGCTTTCGGGCGGTGGACTCCTCGATCAGACGGGTGATTTTTTCGCCAACCACAGAGCCCATCGATCCCCCCATGAAGCGGAAATCCATGGCTGCCAAGCCCATGGGGATGCCCTCCACCCGGCACAGGCCGGTGACCACACCATCCCGTAGGCCGGTGGCGGCCTGACTTTCCCGCAGCCGATCGGCATAGGCCCGACGGTCTTTGAATCCAAGGGGATCCACGGGTGCCAGATCAGCATTCAGCACCTGGAAGCTGTCGGGATCAGCGATCAGTGCGATGCGTTCGGCACTATCGATGCGGTGGTGATAGCCACAGTTGGCGCAAACACTGGCGTTCAGTTTCAGGTCTTTGAGATAGACGACCTGAGCGCATTCAGGACATTTGCTCCACAGCCCATCGCCTTCATCCGGTTCCTGCTTGACGTTGGCGACGTACTGACCCTTGCGGCGATCAGCAAACCAATCGAACAGAGACACACAGGGCCGTCAGCTCACACCATTAAAAGCCGGCCCGGGGAAAGACGTCCTTGAAACAAGGCTCTGCAGATCAGACGCCCACAAGCATCAACCAAGAACGCCACCACCACAGCGGACCGGTCAGCCAGACCAACCAAATGCCCAGGGCAATGAACGGACCAAACGGAAAGGGCTCCCTGGGGCCGAGACGACCACTGAGCCGAGCCATGCCTCCCACCACGGCACCCGCCGCAATCGCGATGGCCATCGCCGCTGCGATGCCTCCGGGCCCAAGCCATGCCCCACCAAGGGCCGCCAACTTGGCATCGCCCAGGCCCAGCGCGGGTTGCCCCAAGAGACGCTCGGCCAAGGCACTTAGGCCTTCCAGCAACAGCAAGGCCAGCACCGCTGCGATCAGATGGCTGGCAAGAACAGAGATCCCAGCAGCAGTGCTGACGAGCAAGCCCAGCAGCACCCCCCAGCGGCACAGAGGCTCCGGCAACCAGAGGTGATCCAGATCGATCAACACAAGCGGTAGCAGAAGCGCGATCAAGGGAAGCCCAGCCCAGGGGAGCCAGAGATCAGGCAGACCCCCTCCAGCACCTGGCCACACCAACAGCGCCGAGATCCAGAGGCCGGCACTGAACGCTTCCACCGCTGGATAACGCCAGCTGATCGCTGCATCACAGTCGCGGCAGCGCCCTCTCAGCAGCAGCCAACCGAACACCGGGAGGTTGTCATACCAGCGGATGGCATGGCCGCATTTGGGGCAGTGGCTGCCGGGGAAGACCACCGATTCCTGGCGAGGCAAGCGCCACGCCACAACGTTGGTGAAGCTGCCGACGCAAGCGCCAAGCAGGCCAACCCAAACCAAAATCAACCCTTCCATCGGGACCGACCACGGCTCGTGCGTCCCCTGATCAGATCGATGGCAATGAACTCTTCATCCGGCAGCAGAACAGGCGTTTCGAAGACCACCCGACCATCGGTCTCCTGCGGATCCACAACAACGCCAAGGGGCTCATGTCCCGCGGGGGTGCTGGAGAGATAGGAGAAATAGACCTGGCGAGCCTGGGCGATCAGCAAGCGGCTGTCGATGCGGTCCCAGCGGGGAGCCGAGGGCGCTCCCGAGGCTCCACGGATTACAAAGGAGGGCGTTGACAAAGAAATAGAGCCCACCTGATCACTCAGATGGACCCATTGTAGAGACGATTATTGGTAGGAGAAGCGATCAGCCGAGCTTGTTCTTCTCTTCGATCATGCGGTGAATGATCGGAGTAAGGATCAGTTCCATCGCGAAGCCCATCTTGCCGCCGTTCACCACGATGCTGGTGGGGCTCGACATGAAGGAATCGTGGATCATGTTCAGCAGGTAACCGAAGTCGATCCCCCACTTCTCACGAGCACCCTTGCGGAAGTGGATGATCACGAAGCTTTCATCTGGGGTCGGAATGTTCCGGCAGATGAAGGGGTTCGAGGTGTCCACGGTGGGAACCCTCTGGAAGTTGATGTCGGTCTGGCTGAACTGAGGGCAGATGTGATTGATGTAATCGGGCATCCGGCGCAGGATCGTGTCAACGATCGCCTCAGCGGAATAACCACGCTCAGCGTTGTCGCGATGGATCTTCTGAATCCACTCGAGGTTGGTGATCGGCACCACACCCACCAGCAGGTCTGCCAGGGCGGCAACGTCGTAGCCCTCGCCCTTCACACCACCGTGAAGGCCTTCGTAGAACAGCACGTCAGTGCCTGAGGGGATGTCTTCCCAAGGCGTGAACTGACCTGGCTCCAGATTGACGCCAAGGCGGGCGTTGTGTTCGGCCGCTTCTTCGGGGCTGTGGAGGTAGTAGCGCTTCTGACCAGCACCGGTTTCGCCGTAGGTGCGGAACAGTTCCTCGAGCTTGTCGAAGAGGTTGGCCTCAGGGCCGAAATGGGAGAAGTTCTCACCCTTGGCCAGGGCATCCGCCATGGCCTGTTTCATCGGCATCCGCTCGTAGCGGTGGTAGCTGTCGCCTTCCACCACTGCAGGGGTAATGCCTTCCCTCGCAAAGATGTGCTCGAAGGCGCGCTTGACGGTGCTGGTTCCAGCTCCGGAAGAACCGGTAACAGCGACAACCGGATGACGCTTCGACATCGACGCAGGGACTACGGGCCCGGCGATCTTGCCAGATCAGGGCCCGATTACACCAATCTCTGACTTAAAGAGCTTTGAGCAATTGCTCACCCATGGCACGACAACCCAGCTGGGTGCAGCCTTCTGCCATCAGATCCCCGGTGCGGAAGCCACCGGCCAGAACGGCATCAACGGCGGCCTCAAGATCATCGGCAGCCGCGGCCTGTTTCAGGCCGATGCGCAGCATCATTGCGGCCGAAAGCACCATGGCCATGGGAT
Organism: Synechococcus sp. BS301-5m-G53; assembly: GCA_016779825.1. Lineage (GTDB taxonomy): Bacteria > Cyanobacteriota > Cyanobacteriia > PCC-6307 > Cyanobiaceae > Parasynechococcus. The sequence continues at coordinate 7,332 of JADHMX010000016.1, forward strand.
TGGCCTTGTCCTGACCGGCGATGTCGGGGGCGGAACCGTGCACAGGCTCGAACAAGCCAGGTCCTTCACTGCCGAGAGAGGCCGAGGGCAGCATGCCGATGGAGCCGGTGAGCATCGCTGCTTCGTCGCTGAGGATGTCGCCGAAGAGGTTGCCGGTGAGCAGCACATCGAACTGGCGGGGATCGCGGACGAGCTGCATCGCCGCGTTGTCCACGTACATGTGGCTCACCTCCACACCGCTGTAATCCGGAGCCATCGCGTCGACACGATCCCGCCAGAGCTGGCTCACATCGAGCACATTTGCCTTGTCCACTGAGCAGAGCCGGCCCCGCCGCTCCTGGGCGATCTCAAAGGCCACCTTGGCGATCCGATCCACCTCCGAGGCGGAGTAGGTCATGGTGTTGAAACCGCGCTCGTCTCCCTCGGTCTCGATGCGTCCCTTGGGCTGACCGAAGTAGATCCCGCCGGTGAGTTCCCGCACCACCATCAGATCCACACCCTCGATCACCTGCCGCTTGAGGCTGCTGGCGTCAATAAGGGCCGGCACGATCTTCACCGGGCGCAGATTGGCGAAAAGTTCCATGCCGGCACGCAGGCCAAGCAAACCGGTCTCCGGCCGTTTCTCGCGGGGAAGGCTGTCGAAGCGGGGGCTGCCGATGGCGGCCAGCAACACCGCATCGGCGGCCTTGCAGGCTTCAAGGGTGCTGGCGGGCAGCGGCTCACCGGTGGCATCAATGGCGCTACCGCCGATGGGCTGTTCCTCAAAGCTCAGCGAAAAACCATGGCGCTGGCTCACCACCTCCAACAGCTGGCGGGCAACAACGGTGATCTCGGGGCCGATGCCATCACCGGGCAGGAGAACAACGCGGTGCTGAGCCATGACGGTGCTGTGCGGCAGGTCGACCGCTGAGGTTACTGAGGAGTGTCGCGCTTGAGCTCGCGGAGGGTCTTAGCCATCTCCGGCAACTTGCTGAAGGCGGCAGAGCAACGCAGCCAGAGACGGTTCGGGATTGCGGGGTAACCGCTCACCACCTCACCGGGGGCCACCTCACCGTGAATGCCGCTCTTGGAGCTGGCGATGGCACGGTCTCCCACCACAGCGCGGTTGGCAACACCCACTTGGCCGGCCAGGATCACCCCCTGACCGATCCGGGCTCCTCCGGCGATGCCCACCTGGGACGCGAAGGCACAACCACGCCCGGTGGTGACGCCATGGCCGATCTGCACGAGGTTGTCGATCTTGGTGCCAGCACCAATGCGGGTCTCCCCCACGGAGGGGCGATCAATGGTGGTGCCGCAACCCACCTCAACACCATCTTCGAGAACCACCTGTCCGGTCTGCGGCATTTTTCGCCAGCCCTTCGCCGTGGGCACGAAGCCAAACCCCTCGGAACCGACAACGGCGTTGGAATTCACCACACAGCCGCGCCCGAGACGGCTACCGGGGTGCAGCACGGCATTGGCGTGCAGCTCACAGCCATCACCCACCACCACGTCGTCATAGATCACCACCCCGGGATGAACGATGCAGTCGGCGCCAAGACGGCTTCCTTCACCGATGCAGACCCGCGGGCCGACCGCTGTGCCGGGGCCCACCACAGCCCGTTCATCAATCACCGCCGAGGGATGAATCTCCGCCAAGGGCCGGCGGCGGGGATGCAACTGATCGAGGGCTTCAGCAAAGGCCAGACGCGGGTCAGCGAAGACCGCAAAAGCGATGCCGCGCTCCGAAGCCAGATCAATCAGATCTTGTTGGTCGGGCAGAAGCATGGCACCCACGCCACTGGCGCCCAAAGCCGCCGTGAGGGCGTTGCCCTTCTCCAGAAAACTGAGTTGCACGGCTGAGGCCTGGTCGAGCGAGGCGGCACCCTCAAGCCATGGATCCAAACCGGGCTGGCTCCAGCGCAGGCCTGCATCACCGGTCTGCAGAACCTTGATCAGGGTGCTGAAACGCATGGCGGCCAGGGCATTCGGGCGGATCGTAGACGTGGTTAACGGCTGCGCAGCACCAGACCATCGCGATGCACCACCACCGGGGAGGACTCCCCCGGCAATGGGGCATTCATCGCGGCCCGCAGCTGGTCGCTGTCCATCGAACAGAGGCCACGGCCCACGTCCTCCCCATCGGGGTCCAGCAACTGAACGGGTTGATTGGCAGCGAAGTCGCCCCGCACCGCCGTCACACCCACCAGCAGCAGAGACGCACCACGGTGCTGCAACGCAGCACAGGCCCCCGCATCCAGCTGCAGTTCACCCTCAGGCTGGAGCACATGGGCCAGCCAACTGCGTCGATTTCCCAGGGGTTCGGGGTGGGGATGAAACACCGTCCCCCCCCGTTCCCCTTGCAGCAAAGCATCGAGGCGCGCAGGATCGCGGCCATCGGCGAGCTGAACGGTGATGCCACTGGCGGTGGCGATGCGGGCTGCCGCCAGCTTCGTGGTCATGCCCCCAGTGCCCCAGCGACCACCATCTCCAGCCCCCTGTTCCAGGTGGTCCAGGTCGCGGGGGTGGCGAACATCCGAGATCGGTTCGGCGTTGGCATCAACCCGCGGATCCGAGGAGTAGAGACGATCAACATCCGTGAGCAAGATCAGTTGCTGCGCCTCTACCGCGGCGGCAACCAGAGCCGACAGGGTGTCGTTGTCGCCGAAGCGCAACTCCGCCGGCGACAGGGCATCGTTCTCGTTGATCACCGGCAGAACCCCCCAGCTCAGCAACTGCCGCAAGGTGCCCGAGGCGTTCTGATAACGACGGCGATCGGCCAGATCGGAGCGGGTCAGCAGCACCTGAGCCACGGAACGGCCATGGCGGGCCATCGCCCGTTCGTACAGAGCCATCAGCGCGCCCTGGCCGATGGCTGCAGCCGCCTGCAGAGCCACCACCGTGTCAGGTCGGCTGGAGAGGGCCAACGTCTGACAGCCGAGTCCGACGGCACCACTCGTCACCAGCACCACCTGATCCCCACGGGCCATGGCCGCTGCGAAGCAGCGTGCATAGCCCTCAATGGTGGCGGCGGTCTCACCCCTGAGCAGGCTGGTGCCGATTTTCACGACCCACAGGGTCATGCTGAAGGGGCCCCCATCACGCGGGCCAAGCTGCGTTCGAGCCGCTGCACACGGTCATGGCGGCAGGGCTTGCCGTCATCCCGAACCGGTCGAACCAACACCGTGTAGAGCCCCATCCGGTTGCCGCAGAGCACATCCGTGAACAGACGGTCGCCGATCATCGCGATCGCCTCAGGGGGGAGAGCCAAATCACGAACCACCGTGCGCAGGGCTCCACGGCGTGGCTTGCCGGCACCAGAGGTGAAGCTGACCCCCAGCTGGTCAGCCACGGCGGCGATCCGATCACGGGACGGGTTGTTGCTGAACAGATGCAGTTGCATGCGGCGGCCGGCATCCACCAACCAGTCGTGAACGGGCTTTGGCAGGTTCACATCACAACCGGGCAGAAGAGTGCGGTCGACGTCGATCACTGCGGCCCGCAGACCATGGGCCGTGAGGTGGGGCAGCGAAAGCTGGGCAATCGTGAGACGCGGATCCCAATCAGGGGTCAACCAGTGCTGTCCCGTCAATCCGGCCATTCACGCTCCTCCAGTTCCGCCTCAATCAAGGGTTGAACGCGGTCGAGCTCATCGTCGCTCAGCAACACAGCCTGGCCATCCACCATCCGAACCAGCACAAGGAACGGATCGAGCGGAATGTAGAGGCCGTACTCCTCCGAATTAACCATGAAGCTCACAAGGAGCTCGAAGGTCTCAGCGTCCTCGTCAACGTCGTCGTCGTCGTCCAGCTCATCGAGCTCATCCTGATCTGGCTCCTCCAACTCACCACTCACAGTGAGGGTGATCGCCGATCGCACCAAGACCAGATCGTGCTCCTGGAGCACCACATCTGCCACCGAAAGAATCGGCTCGCTGCTGGCAACTTCGGTGATCGGCACTGGCTCAGCCTCGTCATTGAGCCGGAACAGCGACACCGGTGTGTCCACCGGTGACAGCAGGGCGTAGTCCTGACCCTCGAGGGGGATCAGATGCTCCAGGAAACACAGCAGGTCATGGCCCTCACGATCGCGAACCAGCAGGGTGGGGTGATCGCTGCTCTTTCCGGGTCCCGACTCAGACATCGACGCGGCTCTGACTGGGCTCAGGATCCACCATCGACCGCCCCGGCGCCCGACCTTGACGCCGTCTGTTGGGCCGGTTTGAGCTCCGGACCCTCCACCAGCCACTGCTCGAGAAGCAGAGCAGCCGCAGCACTGTCCAGACGTCCGCTGCGATCGCCCGTCAGCCCAAATTGTTCGCCGGCCGCCCAGGTGCTGCTGTGCTCATTCACCCAAGCCAGGGGAAGGTCGAGGGCGGCGGCCAGCCGCAGGCCGTAACGCTCGCAGTGCACGGCCTGGGCTGTTGGCTGACCCGCTGCATCCAGGGGCAAGCCGACCACAAGACCCTGCACCGAACGTTCACAGCAATGGGCACGCAAAACGACCAGGTCGGCATCAAAACGGCCGCGACGCAGGGCTGTGAGGGGCGTCACGCTGATGCCAAGGGCATCGCAGCCGGCCAGACCGATACGCCGCCGGCCGACATCCAAGCTGAGGATCGAACAGGGACGCGGCCGCATCAACGCCGATCGCCAAGGCTTGGCGTGGGGAGGGGTGTGCCCTGGGGCCGCAGACGGCCCAGCACCTGGTCCAAGGATCGCGTCAGCTGCAGGTTGCGCTGGGGTGATTGACGGCGCCACATGCTGCGTCCGAGCAACAGTTGCTCATCGCCGCGGGCCCACCCCTCGGCCTCCAGAATCCTGCTGAGGGGTGCATCGTCAAAGGCCGTGAGCAGCCCGCTGGGCCGGCCGCGTTGGATGATCCCGTTCAAAACACCGGGAAGCGCTTGATCCAGGCGGGGATCCCAAGCGACGTCCCGCATCAGCTCCACCAGGCCAGCCTCTCCCGCGTCGGAGAGGCGGATGCAGCCCGCCAGAACAGCGTCTCCGGCCATGAGCACGCCGCAGCCCGGGCCATTCCGGTCCAGCAGATCAAGCCAATGGCGGTCGGTGATCTGGCGGAGATGGCTGTGGCTGCCGCCCTGCTCGATCGGCCACAGCAACTGGGCGGTGCGGCGGTTCAGAGTCGCCCAGCGCAGACCCGCAGGCAAGGGTCGCTGATTGGTGGTGGTCTGTGCCGCGTCCGTGCTCGGCGGATGCCAGCACTGGTAGGGGCGCAGCGGTTGAAAGCCAAGCTCCCGCAGCAGCGCGATGGCGTCGGCATCCGTGGCCGGGCAGCGGATCACCCAACTGCAGATCTGGGCTGTCCAGGAGTGCAGGGCCTGCTGAAGCAGGGCCTGCTGAATGGTGCGATAGCTGTGATCGTCCACCGGCCTCAGCAGCTCAGGCAAATGGAGGATCCAGCAGCTGCCGCGGCGGTTGAACGGACGGGCCACAACGCTGGCCACAGGGCGGTCAGCGTCGAGCGCCATCAGGCAGCGCGGTGAGCGACTGGGCAGCAGATCTGGGAAACGCTGCTCAACCCTGGAGAACCATTCACCAATCAGAAAGCCCTGAAAACGCGACAGCTGCTCAAGCGGTGCGTCCTGAACCCACTGCGCCAGATGGGCCGGATTCAGGGGCTCAATGCGAATGGAGGTTGTCTTGGGTTCTGCCACCGGACACCCTCCAAGCCCAACTGTTCACAATGTATCGCTCATTCCAGGCCTGGCCGCACCAAGACCAGAGGGGTGCGCTCGTTGGCATTGCCGGCGGGATTGGGACGCAGGGCCCGGCCCAACAGGCCCTCGTCACAACCGGGGCTCGAGGCGAGAACCTTCACACGGCCGAGGTCATTGACGTCGACGATGGCGACATCAACCCCGAGTTGAGCAGAGGCATCACGACAGAACTGCTCGGCGCGGGATGGACCCAGAACAATGGTCTGGTCGTAGGGCGGCGTGGTTCCGGTGATGTCGTCAATCAAGCGGGCCTGATCACCAGCGAGGCGATAAAAGCCCCCGGGGATGCCCACCAACTTCATCAGCAGTCCCCCCAGCCAGGCCACAAGCACCCGGGTCGGGCCCACCAGATCGATCAGGGTCTGCATCCCGCAGGCCGTTGCCAAGCTGCTGGTGGGGTGGAACACCCGGCAGGCCATACGCGCCACCATGCCGGGTTCGACTTCACTGGGGTGGCGGTAACGCCCCTGGATCACCGCCACAGGGGTCTCGCCAATGGTGAGAATGTCGCCGGGCTGCACCAGATCGGCGGCATAGGTGCGCAACACCTCGATGGCGTCATCGAGGGGGCCGAGCAAGTGAGTACGCAGCGGCAACACGCGGCAGCCCTCCCCTTGGCGGAAATGGGCTTGATCAAGCTGCAGGGGTTCAGGACGGGTCAGGGGAACCAGCACTCCCTGGCGGCGCTGCAAGCGACCGAAGGGTCCGTAATTCACCCAATGTGCATCCACCCAGAGGCTGTCGACCCGGGCCGATGGCGTGGGACCGGTGATCTCAATCGAAACCCGGGCGCGCGTGGTTTTGCGTCCCTTAACGATGTAAGCCGCCCAGTAGCCGTCAGCCCGGGTCTCCTCATCGGGATGGTCCGCGATGATCCGCGTTTTTACCTCCAGACCTGCGGGGTCGGAGGAGCCCAGAAGGATGGGTTCGACCCGCAGCTCTGGCACGAAGACCTCCATGCGGGGGTGGGGGTTGCTGATCTCCAACACGCCTTCGATACGAAGACGCCCCCCCAGATCATCCACGCGCCAGTCGAGGGGGGTCATCCGCAACGGCGAGGCGGGTCGCAGGCGATGACGGAGCTCCAGCCAGGCCACAGCGAGTCCAAGGCCTAGCGGAGCAAGCAGCAGCGACACAGCGGATCCGGCTCAGCGACCGGGACAACTGGGCGGAAGCGTAGGCGCCATGGCGGTGGGCGTCTCAGTTGGCGGTGACTTCGATGTTCACTTCGTTGAAACTGCCTTCCTGATCGATGCGACCCAGATCAGGAGCCGGAAGACCGGTGGCGGAGCTGATGGCGTCGTTGATCACCGCCAGGGGGACCTGACCGTCCTGATCGAGGACAACCCGACCATCGGTGCCGATCACCACCACCTGAGGAATGGTTCCGGACCAATAGGTGGCCGGGTCACCAGCTCCTAGCGCTTCGCGTCCCTGGAGCGGATCGGTGGAGAGCGGCAGCAGATCGATGCTGCGTCCCCAAAGCCGTTGCAGCTCCGACACCACCGGAGCGAAGCGTTTGCTCACAGCACTGTCGTCCAGGTAGTAGACGATCACAGCCGTGCGTCCCTCAGCGAGGGACTCTTCCAGGGTGTTGGCGGGAGGAACCAACGAGCCGTTGCCGGCATAGAGGGCGTAGATGTTGCCGTCGTAGCTGTCGGTGTTCAACACAGCGGCGGCTGGGGCGACTTGAAGCAGCAGCGCGATCGACAGGGTGATCAGACAGCGCACCAAAGCAAGCATCAAGCCGAAGCAGCGGATCGCCATTGTGGACCCAGGGGGCCTAACTACGGCCGAGGCTGCGACCCATGCCCTGGGCAATGCCACGTCCAACCAAACCGATGGCGCGGCCGAGCACCTGGGTGAGCAGGAGAACGGCAAGGTCGCCGATGCGACGCACCACAGCTTGCACCTGCGGCGCAAGGGCATCCCGGGCTTCCAGCAGTAACGCCACCTGCCGCTGCCACCAACCGAGCTGATTGAGCTCCTTGTCGCGGGGCTCGGTCAGCTGCAGCGGTTCGATGCGACCGGAGCGCAACTGAAACAGGATGCGCTGGCTTTCGTAGAGCTGAATGGGGCGCTCAACCCAATCAGCCCAACGCAGCTGCGTGTTCAAGCGATTTCTGAGACGGTCGAGTTCCCGGGTCGCCAGAAGGGCATCCCGCAGCAGATAACGACGCAGCTCAGGCCAATCGCCACAGGCATCGAGCAGTTCTGCACCAATCAGTTCAGCTGTCCTCACCAGCCAGTTGCTCACCAGCGTTTCCAGTTGGAGGAAAGCCCTGGGGTCATCGGCCGGCAGCAACAAACCGTTCACCAGCATCGGTTGATCCGCCACCAACGCAGCCAACATCCCGGTTGGATCCGGCAGCTCGTCGTCCTCCCCGGTGAGATCAGCACGGTTCAACAATGAGGCCACAACTGGCTGCAGCTCCCCGTTGCAGGGAATCTGGACATAACTGCCCGCCAGAGCGGTAAGGGCTTGCTGTCGCAACTCGGGCTGCAGAGCAGCCCAGGTCTGGGCCATGGCTGTGCCGTCCTGGCGGGTGCGCAGGCGCTGCAAAACCTGATCGAGCTGTTGCAGCAGGGCCAGGAGCAACTCCCGGCGCCGATCCGGATGCAGGCCCTCAATCGCCAGCAGACGGCCAGTGGAATTGGTCAGTCCCGCCTGAACCGAGCCGTCGATGCGATCGCGGATGGCATCCCAAACGGCAACGGCATTGCGTTCGCGAAGGCTGATCGCCGTGGTGACGGGTGATCCATGGGTGGAAACAGATGGCCCGAGGGGTTCTGCATGCTCAAGGCCCATCTGCAGCGGTCCCCAGAGCCAGAGCAGCAACCCCTTGGCAAAGCGAAGTTCGCGGCGGCGCCCCTGCAACAGGAGGAACAGCAACGGCTGCTCCGGGGGCGGGTTGAGCATGGCCTCCACCCCTTGGAGGTCGCGGCTCACCTGCTGCAGACCACTCACCAGCAACCACTGCCCCAGTCCCATGGTCTGCCCTTGGCTCTCGGCCTCAGATGGAGCCTCCAGGCGAATGTCGCGCCCGCCCTGCAGCAGCGTTTCAATGGCGTTCTGCAGGCCCTGGGCATCAACGTTTTGGAGCATTCCAGCGGCCGGCAGCTCCAGCAGCTGCTCGCGCGACAGGCGCAGCTCGCTGGGCAGCAGCAGCAACACCGGGGCGGGCTGCCAACGGTCCTGCAGAGCAAACAGCTCCTGCTGAATCGCCGCCAACGATGCCACGCGGTCGATCGACCAGATCACCAGGGCCGGAGCCCCCGTCAGTCGCTCGGGGCGTAGCACCACCTCCCAATCGTTCCGGGCGGAGGTGAGTTTCAGCGCCAGCGACTCCCCGAGCAGATCCGGAGCGAGCAGCAACATCCGCACCGGCGAAGGGGAGACCAAGGGTTGAACCCAAAAGACTTGGGCTCAAGGTAACGAGCTTCTGCTCAGTTCTCCAGGGTGCGCCGGCCGTTCAATTGCAGGGTGTACGACTCGATGCGAAAGCCGGTGTGCTGTTCGATCCGACGCAACAGATCGTCGGGCAGAACAACGTCGATGTCTTCGATCGAACCGCTGTCGAGGCAGGTGAGATGGCTGTGGGGATCGCTCCTGTAGCCGTACAAGCGACCACTGGCACGATCGAGACACTCGATCACGCCCGCCGACTGCAGGGCTTCAAGGTTCTGGTACACCGAGGTGTGACCGATGCTGCGGCCCCTCAGATTCAACTGCTCAAAGATGTCGCGTGCACTGAGGTGGCTCTTTTCGCTCCAGAGCAGGTCGAGCACCATGCGCCGCTGACGGCTGAGGCGCATCCCCAGCCTTCGGCATTGCTCGAACACCTCCTGCAAGCTGCCCGCGGGGGGCGGCGTACTGCTTTTGGTGGCGGCTGCACTTACCACAGAAGGGGCCTGCTTCCTCAACCATAAGGCCCAAGGCCAGTTCAGGCGATGTCTGCGGCCACGGTGGTGACGTCTTGAAGCCTGGCCTCACCGATCGCGGCGATGGCCTCCGCCAGATCAACACGGCCGTCGTAGAGGGCTCGACCAACGATCACGCCGGTCACACCGAGGGGCTCCAAGGGCAGGAGCGAAAGAAGGTCAGCCATGCAACCGATGCCTCCGGAGGCGATCACCGGAACAGCGCTGCATTGCGCCATGGTTCTCAAGGCGTCCAGGTTGGGGCCTGCGAGGGTGCCATCGGTGGCGATGTCGGTGGTGATGATCGCCGCGATGCCGGCAGCACTGAACTGCTGGGCCAGATCCGTGGCCAGAACATCGCTCTGCTCAATCCATCCCCGGGTGGCCACCCGGCCATCGTTGGCATCAATTCCCACCACGATGCGGCCGGGATGGCGTTGGGCCAACTCCTGAACCAACTCCGGCTGTTCGATCGCCACCGTGCCGAGGATGACCCGATCCAGACCACAGGCGATCAACTCTTCGGCACGCTCGAGCGAGCGCACACCACCACCGAGCTGAACAGGAATACCGAGGGCGGCAGTGATGGCCCGCACCGCTGCGTCATTGATCGGCTCACCCCGTTTAGCGCCATCAAGATCCACCAGATGCAAACGGGTTGCCCCCTGGCTCTGCCAGCTCAATGCCTGAGCAACTGGATCCTCACTGAATCGCGTCACCTGGTCGTAATCCCCTTGGTGGAGCCGGACGCAGGCTCCATCGAGCAAATCAATGGCGGGGATGATCTCCATCGGGGTCGGACCAGAGACCCTCCATCCTGCAGCGCCACGCTTCAATAGCTGCGCTTTTCGGGCCCAAGTGCATGAAGATCCTGGTGATGGGGGGAACCCGCTTTGTGGGCAGGCCCCTGGTGGCTCGCCTGCAGGCCCAGGGCCATGCACTCACCCTGTTCACCCGCGGAAAGAACCCTGTGCCCGCCGGGGTGGAACACCTCTGCGGGGACCGCAGCAGCGATGAAGGTCTGAGCGCACTTCAGGGCCGAAGCTTCGATGTGATCGTCGACAGTTCCGGACGCAAGCAGGAGGACAGCAGCCGGGTGGTGGCCATCACTGGCGCCCCCAGCCATCGCTTTGTCTACGTGAGTTCGGCCGGGGTCTATGCCGACTCGGAGCAATGGCCCCTGGACGAATCCAGCCCCACCGATCCGCAGAGCCGTCATGCCGGCAAAGCCGACACCGAGGCCTGGCTGCGCCAGGAGGGCATCCCCTTCACCAGCTTCCGGCCGACCTACATCTATGGCCCGGGCAACTACAACCCGGTCGAGCGCTGGTTCTTCGATCGCATCGTTCACAACCGCCCGATTCCGCTCCCCGGCGACGGCAGCACGATCACCCAACTGGGCCATGTGGACGACCTTGCGGAAGCGATGGCCCGTTGCATCGAGGTGGATGCTGCCGCCAACCGCATCTACAACTGCTCCGGCAAACAGGGCATCAGCTTCCGGGGCCTGATCCGCGCCGCAGCCCTGGCTTGCGGCCGCGATCCTGACGGCCTCGATCTGCGCAGCTTCAACCCCGGCGATCTGGACCCCAAGGCCCGCAAGGCCTTCCCACTGCGGCTCAATCACTTCCTCACCGACATCACCCGGGTGGAACGCGAACTGGCCTGGCAACCGAGCTTCGACCTAGCCAAGGGCCTGGCCGACAGCTACAGCAATGACTACGCCAAGAACCCAACCGCAGCGCCAGACTTCAGTTCTGACGCGGCGCTGATCGGGGAGTGATGTAACCCAGGGCTGAACTCAGAGCCAGGGCAAGGGAGGGCCAGAACAGCCACCAGCCCAGGCTCTGAAGCCCGGGAGAGCCGATCCAGCCGGAGGGCCAGAGCATCAGCAACAGGCTGAGGAACTGCAAGATCGTCTTGGCTTTGCCCGACAGCGAGGCCGGCCCCCCATCGCTGGCCAGGGACCTCCATCCCGAGATCAGCAATTCACGGGCCAGCAACAACCAGACCGCCCAGAGCGGCAGCACTGCGGAAGACGCCAACCAGAGCAACGGCGCCGCGATCAGCACTTTGTCGGTGAGTGGGTCCAAGCGGGCCCCCCAGCTGCTGCCGCCCCCGGCGCGGCGGGCCAGCCAGCCATCGGCCGCATCACTGAGCCCGGCCAGCAACAGCAACCACCAGGCCCAGCCCTGCCAGCCGAACTGCAACGCCAGGATCAGCGGGAACCCGGCAACGGCTCGCGCCACGGTGAGTCCGTTGGCGATCGAACGCAAAGACAGAAACAACGCTCAGAATGCGGAGAGCTGAACCTTGATCATGGTCCTGCAGCTCACGGTGGCTGATGTGATGACCCAACCCGTGCTGACGGTCACGCCCGACACCCCGTTGCAGCAAGCCGTGCAGATGATCAGCGACCACCACGTGAGTGGTTTGCCGGTGGTGGATGCCGAGGGGCGTCTGATCGGCGAACTGACGGAACAGGATCTGATGGTTCGGGAAAGCGGTGTTGATGCCGGCCCTTACGTGATGCTGCTGGACAGCGTGATCTATCTGCGCAATCCCTTGAACTGGGACAAGCAGGTGCACCAGGTGCTCGGCACCAACGTGAGCGATCTGATGCGCAAGGACTCCCACAGCTGTGGGACCGACCTACCGCTGCCCAAGGCAGCATCACAGCTGCATGACCGGGGAACGCAGCGCCTGTTCGTTCTCGACGGGAACCAATGTCCCGTCGGCGTGATCACGCGGGGCGACGTGGTGCGCGCCCTCGCCTCCCATCAAGACGGCTGATTCAGCCGGCCGGTTGAATCCCGATGGCGATCGGTTGAATCGAACGGAAACTGACGAAGTCACCCACCTTGAGCTGGGCGAGGGGATCACCATTGAGCCCAGGCCGAACGTCGAGGTTGTGAATCCCTCCGAAGGGTCCCCGCAGGCTGAGTTCATGGTCTTTCTCCGAAACCTTCACCACCTCCGCGGTTCCGGACCCCATCGCCACCCGGGCTCCCTTGCGCACCTCACCGAAATCCTCCGAGAGGATCACGTCTTCACGGGTGAAGCTGAGGCTGCTGGCGGAGCTTTTGCTGAGGTCCACCACGAGGCCATCGAGGATGTCAACGATCACCTCATCACCGTTGCGGACCCCGGCTGTTTTGAGCCCGCCACCCATGGTGATCAGGAGAGTGTGGCCGTAGGGACTCTTCAGCTCCATCACCTGTTGATCGGGCTTGAACTGCAGCAGCGTTCCCTGCACCTGCGAGAGCTCGAACGCCTCCAGAAGTTCGGCCTTGAGGCTGGTGCGGCGATCCGCAGCACCACTGAGCAAGGGTTGCGACGTCGAAGCACCTGCCTTGGGAGCGGCGGTGGCAACTCGGTCGATGCGCACCGCCACGGGCTGAATCAAGCGGAACTCCACCAGATCTCCGGCCTGCAGCGCAGGGAAGAGGTCATCGCCACTTGAAGCATCCCCGGGCATCACGACATCGAGGTTGTGGATGCCACCGAGTGGTCCCATCAGGCTGAGGCTGCGATCGGTCGCTGACACCTTCACCACCCGCGCCGTGCCGGACGCCAGGGCCACCCGCATGCCCTTCTTCAAAGGACCCATGTCCATCGGCATGATGATGTCTTCGCGATCGAAGCTCAACGTTGTTGCTCTGCTGCGCTCCAGATCCACCACCAAGCCATCCAACAGTGAAACGTCGACGCGATCTCCCTTGCGCAGCTGTAGGGGAGCCATGTCGATGCCAACGGTGACGATTTCCAGGTGACCTTCAGGATCGATCACCTCGATCACCTTCTGCTTGGACAGCACAGCATTGACTTCACCGCGCAGGTGGGTGACTTCAAACCCCGCCAGCTGTTCGGGCGTGAAGCCAGCCCTCGAGGGCATGTCAAAGGCCAGGGCCGACACAACGGCAGCCGCTCCAGCGGCCAAGACACGGCTGATTCCGGAGCAGCGGGTCATGGTTCAGGCACGGACAAGGCAATGGGTTGACGCTAGCCCCTTTCGAATAGGTCAAAATACTTGCGGTCGCCTGTTGCACAAGCCAATGCAGCTTCGTTCACTCCTTCTGACGGCAGCGTTGGGCCTTGGCTCCATGGCAGCGGTTCCGGCACAGGCAGAAACCTCCATTCAGATCAGCCTGAAAGACCGCTATCTCACCCTGCTCGACGACGGCAAGGTGATCGGCAAGTACCCCGTGGCGATCGGTGCGCCCGAATCGCCAACACCTCCGGGCAGCTACGCCGTCACCAAAATGGATCCGCAGCCCGTCTACCACAAGAAAGGCAAGGTCATTGCTCCCGGCCCGAACAACCCGGTGGGCGTGCGCTACGTGGCTTACGTGCAGATCGGCACCGGTGAATACGCCATCCACGGCACGGCCTGGCCCAACTGGGTGAAGTTGCGGGCCGCCGTCAGCCTGGGCTGCATCCGGATGCTGAACAACGATGTGATTCAGGTGTACAACCGCATCAAGGTCGGCACACCAGTGGTCGTCACCAACTGATCCTTTGTCCTCCCTTTTCAGTCCGATGCTGCGCTTCCTGCTGATTGCCTGTGTGGTGGCGGTTGCTCCCCTGCAGGGCCATGCCAACCCCACAGCGGAGATCGAGGAAAACGATTTCCTCGATCTTGTCGATGGCGAAGGAAACGTGCTGATCCAGGGGCGGGGTGTTGATGCGGTTAATGCCGAGGCAAAAGCCCAGGGTCTGGCATTTCCTGCCTTGGGGTACTGGTCGCCGGAGGGTCACTGCTTTGTGAAACCGGCTCCGGGGGACTGCAACGGCGTGTTCAAGCGCTAAGGGCGTCCCGTCGATGGGGATGCCGGGGCAGAAGGTACGCGGTTATCCACGCGCAACGGCGAAAACAGAACGAGGTTGCCTGCCACCAAGCCGGCGGTGACAACAACAGCCGCGACAACCTCCAAGCCCTCTGATCTTTTGGGGTGCATGCCTCGAGCATGCGGCGTTCTGTTACCGATGGCGAGGCTTTGTTTGGCTTTCAACTTGCTGAAACAAAAGGGGTGCGTTGATACGACTTCCCAGAATCGAGGAGGGCTACGACAGGAGAGCAGCTGCGTTCTGCCTGGTGTCGCTCATCTCACGATTTCACGACGACACAGGTGATCTGCCTCCGATCAAATTCGAGACCGGGCATCAGGGAAAGGAGGCAGAACGCCTGACTCGATTCATCTGGAATCAAGTGATTCAACTGCTGCTGGCGGGCAAGGAACTGGAAGCCAACTCTCTGTTGGAAGAATTTGATGAGCCCCCGCTGTGGGACGACCCTCTCGCCTGACAAGCTATGGGAACGCCTCTCACGCAATGGCTTCAGTTGGTGGGCTGGGTGCTGCTCGCCACAACCCTCATTTGCCTGAGTGCAACAGGGGTCTTTTGAGTTGAGCGGTTGAGGCAAAACTCCTCAACAGCAAGCAATTGGACCTGCAAAATCAGAGATCAATAACATCACAAATCATCTTGTATGACTTGCTACATCGATCCCAAAACCTTTCTTGAATGGATCGGCAGCGACATCCAATTTAAGGTTTGATTGATGCACACATTGATTGGAATCAATGGCCTCGTATCAAATCACAGTTACCACATCCGAAGGGTCCTCCACCTTTGCCTGTGCCGACGATCAGTACATCCTTGATGCTGCAGAAGAAGCTGGTGCTGATCTGCCCTATTCATGCAGAGCTGGCGCCTGCTCCACCTGCGCGGGCAAGTTGTCGAGTGGTTCTCTTGATCAATCAGATCAGAGCTTCTTGGACGATGAACAGATCTCCAAAGGCTTTGCCCTGCTTTGCGTGGCTTACCCGACCAGTGATTGCCAGATCAAAGGAGAAGCAGAAGAAGACCTCTGATCTCCTTTGCGCTGAAAAGGGCTGGGGCGATATTCCTATCTCCCCAGCTCATCTTCAAGGATTCGCGCTGCGAATCGCAGGCTTGGCCCCACAAAAGTCCCGCGGTTCGTCGCGGGGAACTCCGCCTCTCACGTACGACCTCTTACGGCACTGAAAAGTCAAATCCTGTTTTTGTTCTTTTTGACCAGCTCCAGCCCGTTCACTTCAGCAACCACCTGATTCGCCCAGCTTGAATTCACCACGCGATAGGTACCCAATGTCGCCATTGACTTGGTGCGAGCGCTCACAAAAGCCTTGAACTCCGTCTTGAAGCACAATTCGCGTCTCCATTGCGAATCGTCGTCTTTGCGTTCGATGCAATACACGCTGAGAACCTCTTTCAGCACATACAAGCCATGGAATGTTCAAACACCTTGAAATTGCGGAACGGCTTCGGGATCGCTTCTTCAATTCCTCACTTGAGTTGTTGCAGCAGTAGCCGCTGATGCATCCAGCCATCCCCCACCGGGGTTACGACAAAAGCGCTCCCGTTGATTTGCAGCTGTACGGAGCGGCGAAGCAAGGGGCGCCTTACGGACTAGACGCCAAAGAAAGCAAGGACTGCTTCTAAGGCTCCGAGCCCCAACAGGAAAACAGCAGCGAGCAAGGCAACGTCTTTTTTGGAGTTAGCCACAGATGCAACGGTTGCCCCGACGAACGCCAACAGGAAAAATCTAAAGAGAATTGGAAGAGCCAACATTACGGAGGATGTGCGTCTCCAATGCGTTTTGTAAACCCGCTGCGGCGCAGGGATTTAACGGCTCGATACCAACATTGTGTTTCGTAATTCCTCTCAGAGGAGGTAATCAGCACAACGAAAGGTGTCCCCTAAAAACTGCTCTGACTCTGCCCAGCGAAGCGGCCCGCATAGTGCTCGTCACCATCCATGCGCTGAAAGATGAACTGACAGATCAGCGTGCCGGGCACCACAGCCAAGGGAGCCGGACCAAAGTTGCTCATTTCCAGCACCTGCTGACTGTCGATCCCCGGCCCCATGAACGGTGCACTGATATGCACCATCAACCCCAGGCGAGCAAAGCGGCTGCGGCCCTCAAGCCAACCGCAGAGGCCTGGCCCAAGCTTGACCCGCTCGAGGGTGATTCCCAGCACGGTTTCCCCGGGCATGATCAGGATGTGCCCGCCCTCAGGGATCTCCAGCTTGTCGGTGCAAGCGCGGTAGTCGGTGTGATCGCGAACCTCGATCACTTCATGCACCTTGCGGAACACCCGAAAGGTGGAGCCGAGGGTGAGATCTATCGATGCAGGGCCGACATGGTGGGCGCTGAAGGGCGTGATCGCGATCAGACCGTCGTCAACCGCCTGAAGAATGGCCTGACGTCCAAGCACCGCCATGGGTCGATCCCTTGCTGGGCCATGAGTATGGACGCCTCAGACGCCTGGGTGCTCCAACAGCAGTGGCGTTCGTTCAAGCCATAGCTGCAGTTGATTGCATCGGACCTGCTCGCCAGCACGATGATTAACCTGGATGCAACAGGGGGCTCGTAAGAGACAAGATTCCACTGCAAAACAGGATGCAATCTGATCTCATTGAGCAGCTGCCACACGAAGAAAAGGTGTTGCAGACAGAGAAGTTCAACTGCTAATTGGCCAACCCAAGCACGTCGATAGGTATCAGAGTGAACACCCTTGAACAAATATGCAGGCCATCCAAAGAAGGCAAAAAGGCCTTTAGCGTCAAGCGTCCAAACGGCTCGGATGAATCCATTCACGTTCCTACCACCCAAGGGGATGATCATGGTTGTCAATCACAAACCAAAAAGGAGATGGCAAACCGCGATCAAAGCAAGAGAACAGCAGCTTGTTCGCCTTGCAGAGGAAGCACTGCGCCCGAAAGAGCAGAGAACAATATTCTATTTTTTGGACTACAAAGACATGGATCTTGTCGCCTAACAGGCAGCCTTGATTCAATCAACATCAAAGAAAGTTATATATCTACATGGCTTAAAAATATTAGGCCTTATA
Source organism: Synechococcus sp. BS301-5m-G53 (assembly GCA_016779825.1). Lineage (GTDB taxonomy): Bacteria > Cyanobacteriota > Cyanobacteriia > PCC-6307 > Cyanobiaceae > Parasynechococcus. The sequence goes on from JADHMX010000016.1 coordinate 24,870, forward strand.
GAAAATAAACAGTGGCGCCTGCGATCAGGACGGAGTCAAATGGCAGTGACATCCAATCCATTTTTTTCTCAAGCCCTTTGACGCCCTTCTCTCAAGTTGGCGGCCGGACCAACAGCGCCACTCAATCTCAGCTGCAGTCAAACAGTCGTTCGTCAAACTGGATGACAGCGGAAGCGCCGGAAAGCTGATTGGACAAGCAGGGCCTGCATTCACAACTTTGTCCTCAATGGGTAAATATGAGCGTCGTTCTCAAGCCATAGCTCGATCTTTACCTCTGAGGAAACAAAAACCAAGAGCATTAACGCTTAACTCTCTGGCTTTGCGAAGGATCAGAGACGGCAGCCTGATGCAGCTGCCCCTGCCTCTCTCATGACGCGACTCAGACCACGCGAACCACCAGAAAAAAAGCGCCTTTTCAGACGCCAAACGTTCAGTTGTGTCAGCAAGAGCTCAACAGGCCGTCGGCATCTCCACGGCCATCGGCAGGCGCTCCATCATGGCGATGAGCTCAAGCTGTGCTTCCGGAACGCACTGCGGCATAAGGGTGTTGAGAAGAACGAAACGATCATTCGGCGCCAGCTCGCCGTTGGAATCCCATTCGAGCGCTTGAAGGTGCAG
>JADHMX010000111.1 GCA_016779825.1 Synechococcus sp. BS301-5m-G53
CGCCTTTGATGCCGGTGCAACCCCTGCCAGAGACGCGACGCGGTTGAGTGAGGCCAGAGAACTGTTGCTGAGGTTGTCGACCACCACAACCTCATGGCCCGCGTCCAGAAGGACGAGGCAGGTGTGGCTGCCAATGAAACCGGCACCCCCTGTGACGAGGATCTTGGCCATGAGAGCTGATTTGATCTCTGGGGATTGAAGCTTAACTGTGGCGATTTAACGTGAATTCTCTATTGCGAGTGCAATGCTTCGCGAATGCATCAGATTGGGCTTGCGCAATCGGTGTCGGTTCATCTCAAGTGGAACTAATCAGTTGTTGCTTCAATTAGGACGTCGCTCTGAATCTTGCGTTGACATCCGTCCCGAATGTCTTGATCAAGCGCTCTTTAATTGTTTGTCTGTGTGAGGCTGCTGCATGGACTGTCGTCTCTCAGTATTGGTTGTTTCAAGAACTCCGAGTTTGCTGAATCGCTTGCTGGCGTCATTTCCGTCGGCCTGTTCTCTGCCGCTGGCTGATGTTGAAATTCTCTGCTCCTGGAATGGTTCAATCGTCGATGAGGCCTTCATCCATGTGCCCGATGGATTGTTATTCCGTGTGGCGTCGAGGGCGCCCTATCACTTTGCTGCAAATGTGAATTCACTGGTCCGGTTGGCTCAGGCAGAGTCCCTGCTTCTGGTCAATGATGATGTCATCCTCGACCGTGGAAGTGTCGATTCTGCTTTGGCGGCCATGGCCTCTCAAGCTCAAGTGGCCCTGATCGGATCCCATCTGCGTGGTTTGGATGGACGCCTGACCCATGCTGGAATTCTCTTTGACTGTTTTGCCTCTCCCTTCCATTATTTGGAGTCGCTTGTCTCTGCGGATCACACGTTTGTACTCAGAGATGAGGCACGTGTTGTTGCTGCGTCCGGCGCCATGATGTTGATCAGGCGATCGGCTCTGGTTCAGCTCAAGATGAATGAGGCCTACCGCGTCTGCGGTGAGGATGTTGAGTTCTGCCTTGATGTTTGTGAAGTTCTCGGATCTAAAATTCTTTACTTGCCAGAGTTCAGTGGTGTTCATGAAGCGGAATCAACCCGCTCATCCATGCCTGAGCAGGGTGCGAATTCCAGCGATCAGGTATTGCTCAAGGCTCGACGCAAACGCTTTGAACGCCGTGCTGGGTGCAAGGTGCTGATCGATGAGTGGAGGTTGCAGCGGGATGTGGCTTGTTTGTGTGTGAGAGAGAGGCATAAGTCGCTACTCGGTGTTGCGTTGATGGCGGTGACTCTTTTTCGTTCCGGACTCTGGATCAGCTGGCGCGTCGTCTGTTCTGTGCTGTCCAGGTTTGCAAGGTGTTGAGCCAGTGGTGTCTGGAAAAAAGTTCTTGGTAGCGCCTGCGCGCCTCGAGGCCCAGGTCGTGGCGTTTCTCAGGGTTATGCATCAACAAGGCCAAGACATTGGCAAGCTCGTCGGGGGTTTGCGCCCATGGCAGACCCTCCAGCTGACAGACCCAACCCATGCCTGAGCGCCGGCGATCAAACGCGAGCGCTGGAATGCCGGAGGCCATTGCCTCCAGCTGCACGATGCCGAAGGCCTCGTTGCTGCGATCTGAAGGAAGCACCAACACATCAGCTGCGGCGATCTGCTGCAGCTTGGCGGCTTCATCCAGTTGTCCCAGGAATGTCACCGGAGCGTCATGACCCATCAGGGAATGGCTCAGGGTCTCGAAGGCATCGCGATGGGGGCCGTCACCCACGATGTGGAGCTCCCACCCCTGACTCAATTCGGCCAGCGCGTTCAGTAACCAGTCCAGACGTTTGTAACTGGCGAGGCGTCCGATGAACAGCACGCGCATCGGTCGCCCAGGCTCGACAGGGCGGGCCGGGATGGCGAGGAGCTGTTGTTCCTGTGCATTGCTGAGACAGCAGGGCAGCACCTGCACCCGCTTGGAGACACAGCCCTGGTGAATGAGCGCCTCCTCCAGCACCGGTGAGGTGGTAACAACTCCATCCAGGAGAGGCAGAAGCCGCAAGGCCAGCCACTGATACAAAAGGAACAGGCGACCACTGAACCCTGGAGACTGTTCGAGAAAGGAGTGCCAATGGGCGGTGACCCGGCGCCGCGGCCTCACCACCTTGGCGGCAACAAGCAGAAGCAGCACACCAGGAGATGGAAGGTGGCCATGGAGGTGTTTGCTGCTGAGCAGAAGCCTTCCCAGGATCCGTGTCGGCCAAGGCAGTTGCAGTCGCGCCACGGGCGGGCTGCAGGGCAGCACCTGTCGCGGATAGCTCACTGGGCAGGAATCGATGGCGTGGCTGGCCTGCCGTTGAGGATCAAAGCTGTAAACGCGGCCGCCCCAGACGCTGGCGAGCTCGTGGGCGACCCGCTCAACGCCGCCAAATCCGGGGGGCCATTCCCGCAGCAGCTGCAGGATTGTCTGGCTCACCGGAGGGCCGTCCTGTTGCATGAATTGGAGTTCTTCAGACCGCGTAGTACTGCCTATACCACCGGGCAAAACACTCCACACCGGTTTCAATCGGGGTGTAGGGCTTGAAGCCCACCCAGGCCTCCAGGGCTGTGGTGTCGGCTGCGGTGGCGACGACGTCTCCGGGTTGCATTGGTTGGAAGTCTTTGATGGCGGTTCTCCCCAGCGCTTGCTCCATCACCTCGATGAACCGCATCAGAGGAGTGGGTTCGTTGTTGCCGATGTTGAACACTCGATGAGGAGCTGCCGCGGTGGCCGGATCCGGGGCCAGTGGATCAAAGTCGGGATTGGCTGAGGCAGGCTTGTCGCAACAGCGCAGCACACCTTCCACGATGTCGTCGATGTAGGTGAAGTCGCGCTGCATCTTGCCGTGGTTGAACACCCGGATCGGTTTGCCGGCAAGAATGGCTTTGGCAAACAACATCGGTGCCATGTCCGGTCGGCCCCAGGGGCCGTAGACCGTGAAAAAGCGCAGACCGGTCGCCGGCAACTGATAAAGATGGCTGTAGGTGTGCGCCATCAGCTCATTGGCTTTTTTGCTGGCGGCGTAGAGGCTCACTGGATGGTTCACGGGCTGTTGCTCGTGAAACGGCAGATTGCGGTTGCCGCCATACACCGAGCTGCTCGAGGCATACACCAGATGCTCGGTGCCATGGTGCCGGCAGCCCTCGAGGATGTGGCCGAAGCCCACAAGATTGCTCTGGATGTAGGCGGCTGGATTCTCCAGGGAGTAGCGCACCCCCGCCTGCGCTGCCAGGTTCACCACCACGCGCGGACGCTCAGCCGCGAAGAGCTCCATCAGGTCTGTTCCGTCTTCCAGGGCAAGCCGTTCGAAGCGCCAGGCTCCTTGAGGCGCCATCGCTTCAATGGTCTGCAGGCGCGCCTGCTTCAGCGAGGGGTCGTAGTAACTGTTGAGGTTGTCGATGCCGATCACGCGGTCGCCGCGCTTCAACAAGCGCTGCACGAGGGCAGCACCGATGAATCCGGCCGCACCGGTGACGAGGATCGGACGGGACTGATCGCCGCTCATGCCTCTCCCTCGCCCACGCGCCAGAGGCTTAATCCGGCATTTTCAACCTCGGTCGGAGAGACCACCGAGCGTGCATCGAACACCCAGGCGGGCTGGCGCATGAGCTTCGACAGCGCGCTCCAGTTCAACTGCCGGTAGTCCTGCCATTCGGTGAGGATCAAGACAGCATCAGCACCAGTGACCGCTTTTTCCACACTGGCACTGGGCCACCAGGTGCCTTCACCGCTGAGGGAGGCGCGGGTCGGGCCCGCGGATCCATCCGGAGCCTCGCTGGCCTGGAGCTGCAGATCACGGGCAATCTGCTCGGAATTCACTTTGGGGTCGTGAATGGCCAGCTGGGCCCCTTCCAGGAGGAGGTCTTTGGCGATCCGAATCGCGGGTGCCTCACGGGTGTCGTTGGTGTCGGCCTTGAAGGCGAAGCCCAGGATCGCCAGCCGTTTCCCCGTCACCGTGCCGAACAGCTTCTGCACCACCAAGCGGGCGATGCGGTGTTGCTGCCAGGTGTTCAGGATGACCACCTGTTCCCAATAATCCGCTACCTCCGGCAAGCCGAAATGGCGGCAGAGGTAAACCAGGTTGAGAATATCTTTCTGGAAGCAGCTGCCGCCGAAGCCGGGGCCCGATTGCAGAAACTTGGGGCCGATGCGGCTGTCGGTGCCGATGGCCCTCGCCACTTCACGCACGTCGGCACCAGTGCTCTCGCAGAGAGCGGCTACGGAATTGATCGAACTGATGCGCTGGGCCAGAAAGGCATTGGCGGTGAGCTTGGAGAGTTCGCTGCTCCAGAGGTTGGTGCGCAGAATCTTGCTGTCATCCACCCAGTGCGCATAGACCGAGGCGAGCGCTTCAATGGCCTCCTCTGTATTGCCGCCGATCAACACTCGGTCCGGTGACTCCAGATCGCGGATCGCGGTTCCCTCGGCCAGAAATTCCGGGTTGGAGAGGACCGCAAACGATCGATCACCCTGGGAGGTGTCTGCCGACGCCAGAATGGTCTGCACCGTTTCCGCGGTGCGCACCGGCAGGGTGCTTTTTTCCACAACGATGGTGTGGCCCTGGGCCGATTGAGCCACCTGACGAGCGCAGGCCTCCACCCAGCGCAGGTCACTGGCTTGGCCTGCCCCCAACCCCTTGGTCTTGGTGGGTGTGTTCACGGAGATGAACACCATGTCGGCGGCGGCGATGGCGTCGGCAACCCCTGTGGAGAAGTGCAGGTTGCGCCCCCTGGCCCGCTTCACCACGGCATCGAGGCCGGGCTCGTACACCGGCAGCTTGCTGAGATCTCGGTCGTTCCAGGCATCAATGCGGGCCTGATTGATGTCAACCACCGTGACTTGAATCTGTGGGCAACGATCGGCGATCACCGCCATCGTTGGCCCCCCTACATAGCCGGCACCGATGCAGCAGATGCGTTGAATTGGTGATCCCATCGCTGCGTTAGCTGGCGCATCGCTCGAGCAACGTTACCGCCAGTGGCTTCCAGGCTTCACTTCCTCCCTTGATACTCAACGGCATGCCAGGGTTTCCAAGAGCGCCGGGAGATCCACAGCGGGATCATTCCAGGGCAATGTGCGTTCCTCACCATCTCCTTGCAAGCGTTTGATCCTCACAATCCCCTGATCGACTTCGCCGTCGCCCAGCACCAGTGCTGATGGG
>JADHMX010000112.1 GCA_016779825.1 Synechococcus sp. BS301-5m-G53
GATCCGGAGGATGCCCTTGCGTCGTTGCAGGCTGAGTCGTCGGAGGCTGAACTGGAAGCCTGGGTCGCCCAGCTGAACGGCACGGATGATCGAATGGCCATGGTGTCGCTGGCGTTTCAGATGGCCTGCAGCAGCCAGGGGCCGGACGATGACAGTGCCATCAACGCCGCTGAGAGGGTGGCTTATCGGCGCCTCCTGGAGGTCCTCAACCTCTCGGATGCCCAGGTACAGGAGGCGGAATGGGCTGCCCGCCAGGCTCTCAAGGAAACGCCGGCTCTCCTCGATCGTCTCAATCAATTGCTGTTTGGCTGGGGAGCCTGGCCTTCGGTCGCGGCCCTTGAGGCGTCGGGCACCAGCTGGCTCTGATGGTGGCTGCTCTGCCGATCACCCCGCAGCTCCAGAGGCAGCTCGAGGTCTGGCTGATGGAAGATCTCGGCCGAGGCGATCTCACGGCGGCAGCACTTCAGGGGTGTCGTGGTGCGGCTCATTGGATGGCCAAGGCGGACGGCCAGTTCTGCGGTGGTGTGTTGCTCGAGCCATTGGTGCATCTGCTTGACCCGGCGGCTGAGGTGAATCTGCTGGTGGGCGAAGGTCAGTGGGTCGAGGCAGGGCAGCGTCTGTTGGAGGTCGAAGGTGCGGCTGCAGCCCTTGTGGGCGTTGAGCGCACGGCTCTCAACCTGGCCATGCGCTTGTCCGGGATTGCCACAGCCACAGCGGCCTTGGTGGCTCAGCTCCAGGGCACCGGTGCGCGTCTCGCTGATACCCGGAAGACCACGCCGGGGTTGCGCGTGCTGGAGAAGTACGCGGTGCGCTGCGGCGGTGGGGTGAATCACCGCATGGGGCTGGATGACGCGGCCATGCTCAAGGAAAACCACATCGCCTGGGCGGGGGGCATCACTGCGGCCATCGCGGCCGTGCGCGAGCAGGCTCCATGGCCCACGGCTGTGATTGTTGAAGCGGAGACGGAGGCCCAGGCCACCGAAGCGGTGCGAGCGGGCGCCAATGGGGTGCTGCTGGATGAGTTCACCCCTGAGCAGCTCACGGCCCTTGTGCCGCGTCTGCGGGAATCCAGCACCTTTGGGGTGGTTCTGGAGGCCTCGGGCATTCAGCCCGAGCAGTTGCAGGCCTATGCCGTCACTGGCATTGATCTGATCTCCACGAGCGCACCGGTCACCCGCAGTCGCTGGCTCGACCTCAGCATGCGCTTTTGTGCTTGAGCGTCTTAGTCCTCGTTGCAGAGGGGCGCCCAAGGCGGGCTGGTGTCCACCTGAAGCAGCAGCAGCACAGCGTCCTCCGGACCGACCGTCCATGAGCGGTGACCACGACCCGCGCGCGTCCCCTGGTCCCCTCCAAAGGACAGCTCACCGGCACCCATCGTCACGGTCTGTCCGTCCATGGTTTCAACGGCCCAGGAGCCCTGGAGGGGAACGATCCATTGGGGTTTGGGATTTTCGTGCCAGTCGTAGACGCTTCCCGCCGGCAGTACCAGGGTGATGAGAGTGGTCGTTTCCTTGCCATGGCGGGCTGACCAAAGGGGAGCAGCACCCTCAGCAAAGTGGGTGAATTGATGGCCCTCCAGGGCATGCCGTGCCTGCCGACTGATCCCGTCGGCATCCACCCAGACGCGCCAGTAAGGAATCGCTGGTGATGCCATCGTGGAACTGTGAACGTTGCCTCGCTCTAGCTGTGGAGACAGGCTCTTGCCTCAGTGGTCATTCAGCGGTTGACAGTGCCGCGGGATGATCGGTGCCTGCCAAGCCTTCTGCTTCTTCCATGCTGCGCATCGCCCAGGCCCTTGAAACCCAGTTGCGCGATGCGATGCAGCGGGCCCTCCCTGAAGCGGATGCGGGGCTGGATCCCCAGCTGGTCGCCGCCAGCAAGCCGGAGTTCGGCGATTTTCAGGCCAACGGTGCCCTCCCCCTGGCCAAGCCCTTGAAGCAGGCCCCACGGCAGATCGCCACGGCGATTGTGGAGCAGCTGCAGGCGGATCCCGCCTTCACGGACCTGTGTTTAGAGCCTCAGATCGCTGGCCCAGGTTTTATCAACCTCACGATTCGCCCGGAGCGGTTGGCGGCCGAGGTGTCGGCTCGGCTTGGGGACGAACGGTTGGGGGTGCCGGCGGTGGTGAACGAGGCACCGGTGGTGGTGGATTTCTCCAGCCCCAACATCGCCAAGGAGATGCATGTGGGGCACCTGCGCTCCACGATCATTGGCGATTCGCTGGCGCGGGTGCTGGAGTTTCGTGGCCACCCGGTGCTGCGGCTCAACCACGTGGGCGATTGGGGCACCCAGTTCGGGATGCTGATCACCCACCTCAAGCAGGTGGCTCCCGAGGCACTCGATACCGCCGACGCCGTGGATCTCGGTGATCTGGTGGCTTTCTACCGCCAGGCCAAGCAGCGCTTCGACGACGACGAGGCCTTCCAGACCACCTCCCGCGAGGAGGTGGTGAAGCTGCAGGGCGGCGATCCGGTGTCGCTCAAGGCCTGGGGCCTGCTTTGCGATCAGAGCCGGCGTGAATTCCAGAAGATCTACGACCGGCTCGACATCCGCCTGAGCGAGCGCGGCGAATCCTTCTACAACCCCTACCTCGAGGGGGTGGTTGCGGATCTGGAGGCCGCAGGGCTGTTGGTGGTGGATGACGGTGCCCGTTGCGTGTTTCTCGAAGGCGTGAGCGGTAAGGACGGCAAACCGCTACCGGTGATCGTGCAGAAGCGCGATGGCGGCTTCAACTACGCCACCACAGATCTCGCGGCGATTCGCTACCGCTTTGGCTCGGCCCCTGAGGGTGATGGCGCCCGCCGCGTGATCTATGTAACTGATGCCGGCCAGGCCAACCACTTCGCTGGCGTGTTCCAGGTGGCCCGCCGTGCCGGTTGGCTGCCCGAGGACGGGCGCCTGGAGCACGTGCCCTTCGGCCTTGTGCAGGGCGAAGACGGCAAGAAGCTCAAAACCCGCGCCGGCGACACCGTGCGCCTGCGCGATCTGCTCGATGAGGCGGTGGAGCGCGCTGAGGCCGATCTGCGCCGGCGCCTGGAGGAGGAGGGCCGCACAGAAGACGAGGCCTTCATCCAGCACGTGGCCACCACGGTGGGCCTGGCCGCAGTGAAGTATGCCGACCTCAGCCAAAACCGGATCACCAACTACCAGTTCAGCTTTGATCGGATGCTGGCCCTGCAGGGCAATACGGCGCCCTACCTGCTCTATGCGGTGGTGCGTATTGCGGGGATCGCCCGCAAGGGTGGTGATCTGGAGGCTGGTGCCGGCAGCGAGCCGCTGCGCTTGGCTGAGCCGCAGGAGTGGGCGTTGGTGCGGGAGCTGCTCAAGTTCGATGCGGTGATCGCTGAGGTGGAGGAGGAGCTGCTGCCCAACCGCCTCTGCACCTATCTGTTTGAGCTCAGCCAGGTGTTCAACCGCTTCTACGACCAGGTGCCGGTGCTCAAAGCCGAGGATCCCGCTCGCTCCTCCCGGCTTGCTCTTTGTCGCCTCACGGCCGATACCCTCAAGCTTGGCCTTGGCCTGCTGGGCATCCCCACCCTGGAGCGGATGTGATCGCATGACCCACGATCAGACCATCGGGCTGGAATCGTTCCCTCAGCCCCGCCCCGAGGTAGAGAGCCTGCACGCCTACAGCGCGCCGCTGGAGGGGCGGAGGCAGATGCTGCGGCTCGACTTCAACGAGAACACGATCGGCCCTAGCCCAACGGTGGTCGAGGCGTTGCGCGGCATCCCCGCTGATCACATCGCCATTTATCCCGAATACAACGGCCTGCGTGAGGCCGTTGTGGCCAATCTCGGCTTGCCGTTGCAGCCCGATCAGGTGGGCTTGTTCAACGGTGTGGATGCAGCGATTCACGCCATCTTTCATGCCTACGGCGATCGCGGTGAGACGTTGCTCACCACATCGCCCACCTTCGGCTACTACAGCCCCTGCGCGCAGATGCAGGGCATGGTGATCAACGCCATTCCCTACGAAGGGCCGCAGTTTGCCTTCCCGCTCGAGGCAATACGCGAGGCCTTGCAGAGCGCGCCGCGGTTGCTGTTGCTCTGCAATCCCAACAACCCCACGGGCACACGCCTGGCGCCTGAGCGCATCCTGGAGTTGGCTGCCTCTGCTCCGCACACCCTGTTGGTGGTGGATGAGCTCTATGAGGCCTTCAGCGGAGACAGCGTGCTGCCGCTGGCCAACTTCAACGCCATGCCCAACCTGCTGGTGCTGCGCTCGCTGGCCAAAACCGCGGGCTTGGCCGGGCTGCGCATCGGCTTCGCCATCGGCCATGCCGCTGTGGTGGATCGCATCAGCCGGGTCACCGGCCCTTACGACATCAACAGCTTTGCCGTAACGGCGGCCTTCGCGGCCCTCAAGGATCAGGCCTATGTGGATGGCTATGTGACGCAGGTGATCGAAGCGCGCCGCTGGATGGCCGAGCAACTGCAGGCTGCAGGGCTACTCCACCACGTGGAGGGTGGCAACTACTTGCTGCTGTGGCCTCAACAGCCGCCGGCCGAGGTGGATCAGGCCCTGCGGCAGGCGGGAATCCTGGTACGGGCGATGACAGGCAAGCCCTTAATCGATGGCTCGCTCAGGGTGAGCATCGGCACCCTCGAGCAGATGCAGCGCTTCTGGGCTGCCTATCAGCGCATCACCTCGATCTGAGTGCCTTCGCTGAGCTGGGCAGGCAGGGTGAGCACCCGGCCCACCCGCTTCACCGGCGTGCCACTCATCGCCTGGAGGAAGGGATCCACGCTGCCTTGATCGCAGTCTTTGGGGGTGGTGCCGCTCACGTATTGCACCGGGATCACCCGGCGCGGATTGAGTTCGCGCACCACAGCGGCCGCTTCGGGGCCCGTGTACACCTTGGCGCCGCCGCCCACCCCGATGATCAGCACGTCGGGTTTGCCGAGCAGCACCCGATCCTCAGGGCTGAGCTGGGCTGCGGTGCCGCCCAGGTGGGCGAATTCCAAGCCACCTTGCTTCCAGCGCCACAGGGTGGATTGGCCGAAACGCCGGCCACCAAAACGGTCGTGGGGAGCGGAGATGCCTTCGATCTTCAGACCCGCAACGCGGTAGGAGCCGGGGCGGCTCAGCAGGCGACCGTTGGCCACGGGGGCGCCTTCATCGAGCAGTCGGCTGCTGGCCAGGA
>JADHMX010000113.1 GCA_016779825.1 Synechococcus sp. BS301-5m-G53
CCAGTAGTTTCCAGCGGCTGTTCCCTACGGCCTGGGCCAGGATCGCGAAGCGCTCCTGCTTCAAGGGGCTGCTGTCGAACAAGGCTCGGGTCAAGCCGGGACCTCCTGCACCCAGACCGATCAGCCCCAGGGCGGTGGCCGCCATGGCAGTCCAGCGGAAGTAGGTTCGGCTCATGGCCCAGACCTCCTGGGTGTTCAAGAACCGTGTTCTACCGAACACAGGGTGGGGTGACAAATGTCTGATGGCGATCGCAGAGGACGGGTTGTCGCAGCGGCCACCGACGGAGCCTGCAGCGGCAACCCGGGTCCGGGAGGCTGGGGTGCGTTGATTCGTTTCGAAGACGGCAGTGTGGAGGAATTTGGTGGGGCTGAGCCAGCCACGACCAACAACCGTATGGAGCTGCAGGCCGCCCTCGCTGTTCTGGAGCGCTTGGCGGAGCTGCCGCGCCATCCCGATCTCACCTTGCGGACCGACAGTAAATATCTGATCGATGGGCTTGGGTCCTGGATGGCCGGATGGAAGCGCAAAGGCTGGAAGACGGCGGCCGGTAAGCCCGTGCTCAACCAAGACCTTTGGCAGGCCCTGGATGCAGCACGCCTGCCCGATGTGCCGCTCACGTACGTGAAGGGACATAGCGGTGATCCCGATAACGACCGGGTGGATGCCATCGCTGTGGCTTACTCGAAGGGGGGAAGACCCCCGCTGCGTGCTGCTGCGCAGAGCCAATCCCTGGATCCGGCACCGGAGCCCCTGCGCACGTTGCTTACGCGCCTGGAGCTGGCGGATCGGTTGGCCAGCGGTGGTTTCACGCTCACGGCCGTCGAGCTCGCTCAGTTGGTGGAACAACCCCTCACCAATTTGCTGGAACGCCAGCAGCCGTGGCGTTGGCGCGACTGGATGGTGGAACCGATCAACGGCGATCGCTGGCGTTTGCGGCGTGCCGAGGCAGGATCGAGATAGAAGCAGGAAACCAGATGGCCCAGTCGTCATCGTCCGGGGCGTTGTCCACCGCAGGTTTCTATCGCCGCTGGCTGGGCCCTGTGCTGGCCAACGATGAGGGCCTCGATGCCGAACAGCTCAGTCGTGCGGCCCTGCAGGCTCTCGCCCAGCTCAGCCTCAGGCGTCGATGGCCAGGGGTCTCTGGAGTGTTGGAGGGGATCAGTACAGAGCTTCAACGCAAAGATATGCGCCTGGAACAGGTGCTGTTCGGCTGTCGCTTCAGCAATCCAGTGGGTCTGGCGGCTGGTTTCGACAAGAACGGTGTTGCCGCCGGGGTGTGGGATCGCTTCGGGTTTGGCTTTGCAGAGGTGGGAACCGTCACCTGGCACGGGCAACCAGGCAATCCGCGGCCGCGGCTGTTCCGGCTGGCCCAGGAGCGGGCCGCTTTGAATCGCATGGGATTCAACAATGGTGGTGCTGAGGTGCTGCGCCGCACCCTGTTGCGTCAAGCTCTGCCGGCCCGCGGTCAGCGCCCCGCGGTGCTGGGGATCAATTTCGGCAAGTCCAAAATCACGCCCCTCGATCAGGCCGCCGACGACTATGCGTCGTCGTTGGAGCTGCTGGCACCCCAGGCGGATTACGCCGTGATCAATGTCAGTTCTCCGAATACCCCAGGCCTGAGGGATTTGCAGGACGCCTCGCAACTACGGCGCCTGGTGGAGCGTCTGCGCCGTTTGGCCGGCTGCCCGCCCCTGCTTGTGAAGATCGCCCCCGATCTGGAGGATGACGCCATTGATGGTCTGGCTCGCCTTGCCTATGAGGAGGGACTCGCGGGGGTGATCGCCGTGAACACGAGCCTGGATCGTCTCGGTCTGGAGCAGCGTGTGCTCGCTCAGACCGGGCGCTCCCTGGCGGAGGAGGCTGGTGGACTCAGCGGCGATCCCTTGCGTCGACGGGCTTTGGAAGTGTTGCGGCGGCTACGCGCCACCGCTGGACCCGCGCTTCCCCTGGTCGGTGTGGGCGGAATCAGCACGCCGGAAGCGGCCTGGGAGCGGATCACGGCTGGTGCGTCCCTGGTCCAGCTGTACACGGGTTGGATTTATGAAGGCCCCGATCTGGTGCCCCGGGTTTTGGATGGACTGCTGCTGCAGCTGGACCGCCATGGATTCCGCCACATCAGTGAGGCTGTGGGGAGCGGCGCCCCTTGGCGCTAGCCGATACCCTTCCGGCAGATCGTTAATGACGCCAGTGGGGGGGACGTAGTGCTGGCAGGACTGAGCGATCGCTTTCCAGCCCTTGTGGGCTGGATGCGTCAGGTCCAGGCCCTGCTGGATCCCGTGCGGGTCGTGCTGGCTCCATCTGACGATGCCCTCACACTCACCTGGAGCTTGCAGGGAGAGCAGCAAGTCACCAGCGTCCCGCTTCCCCAGGATCTCGTACGCGCAGGGGTTCCCTTGCAGCGCGAGGTGCTGGGTGACACCCTGGCTGATCTGCTGCTGGATCAGGGATTGGTGGCAGCCCAGGTGGAGGTGGAGTTGCTACTGCCCCTGCCGTGCTGCCAGTGGCGGCTGCTTCAGGGAGTGGCGGCGGCCACGCTCAGCAACGGTGATGATCTGCGGGCGCTTGGCCCAGATCTGGGTTGGTCTTTTTCGCTGCAGGAGAGTTACCTGGACCTGCTGCCTGACGCCAGCACGGAGTCAGTGATGGTGGTGGGTATGGAGCGCTTGGTGCTGCAGGCCTGGCTGGACACCTTGGCCTCGGCCGATCTCAGCGTGCGCCGGGCTGAATGGCTGCTTTGTGCCGCCTGGAGGGGGCTGGCATGTTCGCAAGAGCTAGACCTGCAGCAACGTTTGATCTGGTTGGTGGAGCAGGGCGGCAGCTGGCGTCTCCTGCTGCTGGAGCGTGGATGGCCTGAGTTGGATGTTGCCCTGGAGGCCAGGGATCTGGCGGCCTTGCGCGTGGAAGTGCTGGGGTTGGTTGATGCCTGGATGAAGCAGGCCAGTGCTGATGGGCCTGCAGCCATGGCCCTTCCGGGCTGGTGTGTGACTGCCGACGCTTCGTGGAGAGGCTGCTGGGGAGACAGCCATGACGCGCTCACGCTGGGGCCATTACTTGGAGATGCCGAAACTTCCTTAGTGGAGCTGGCGCTGATGGCGCCAGCGGAGGTGCCGTGATGAGCCAAGAGCAGCAGCGTTTGCCAGATCTGTTGCGCGAACGGCGCCTGGAGCTTGGTCTCCCTCAGGACTCCCCACCGTTGATGCCCAAGGGGCCTCTGCTGCTGCGGGGGGCGTTGCTGGGTGGGGCGGCCGTGGGTGTTGCTTTGGCCTCTGTGGTTGGCCTGGGCTGGATTGAGGCTGCTCAGCAGCGCGAGCTGGAGACGCTGCTGCCGTTTGAAACTCAGGTCCGCTCGCTTGAAGGCCAGATCAAGAGCAACAAAAGCAAAATTTCCTCTCTTAAAAAAGACACGCTTCAGATCGCGGAGCAACTCGTGGTGCTCCCCGCAGGATCGCCCTTATTGGAGCAGTTGCGGCGTGTCACTCCTGCCGGCATCCAGCTGGAGGACCTGTCGGTTCAAAACGACCGGATCAAGATTTCTGGCAAGGCTGCCGTGGGAACCACTCCGGGGCCTCTGGAGCGCATCAACGCTCTGGCCATCACCTTGGCGCGCCTGCCCATCTCCAAGCCGGACGGTGTGAAGGTGCTCAAGCTCACCCGTGATGATGGTGACACCCCGGTGGTGAACTTCAGTCTCGACTGGGGGCTTGATCCCAAAGCGGGACCGTCGATCAAGCAGTTGGAGGCTCTGGGGGCCGATGGACTGGCAGAGCGCTACCGGCTGCTCGAGCAGCAGGGGGTGCCGTTGTGACCAATCTCAGCCCGGATCAATCGGTCTGGCGCCGTCGGTTCAGCCGGGGGCGGATCCTGGTGGGTGTGCCTGCGGCCTTCGGGGTGGTGCTGGCTGGGGCGCTGTTGACCGGGCTGGCTTGGCCGCGGCTGGGGGTGATCGAGGAACAGCGCCAACGAATGGACGACTTGAAGGCCAAAGAGGCGTCCCTGCCCCAGCTGAAGCTTCAGCGCACCAAAACCCAGGTGGATTTGAAACAAGCGCAGCAGCAGCAGAGCTTGCTCATTGAACTGGTGGCTGGTCGGGGAGAGATCGACACGTTTCTGGCTCAGCTCAGCCGCGAGTCGGCTGCCACCGGCGTCGCAATCACGCTCTATGAGCCTGTGGCTGCAGTGTCTGCAGATGCCCCATCGGAGGCAACGAACAAAGCCTCCACACCAGGGAATACCCTGGGGAAAGGCAACAAGCAGGCGGCTCCCAAGGACCCCCTTGCCAAGCTCGGGTATCAGAAAACGGCGGTTCTGCTTCAGGCGGAGGGCCCTTATCCCGGCTTGCTCTCCTTTCTGAGGCGGATGGAGCAGTTGGAGTTGCTGGTTCAGCCCAGCGATCTGGAACTCGTAGCGCTTGACGATGCTTCGCAAGCGTCTGATGCAGACGATCAACAACCTGCCGCACCACCACGCACCCGGCTGAAGCTGAAGCTGACGTTCTTCGACAAAACCACTGAACCGGTTGAGCCAAAGGCGAAATCAGCGCCCTCCTGAACTCCTGGTGAGTTCTCGTTGTGGAGGGCTGGTTGGCAGGAGATTCGATCGATACCATCCGCCCATGGTGTGTGGCATTTCAGCCCGGGTATGCGATTTTCTCCTTCCCGGTTGACGGCCCTCGTGTTGATGGCTGGCCTCTCGGCTGCCGATGTGGGGGGACTCGATGGGTTGATGAAGAATGTCTCCCGTCAGGTTCAGGCGCAGGGTGCCCTGGCGTTGCGCATCCGCCGTGGCCCAAGCGGTGTGGAGGTGGTGGTTGAGGGTGTTGGTGCCCAGCCGGTGCTGCAGCAGCGCCTCAACGGCGGGGTGTGGGAGGGGCGTCTGCAGACCCAGGGTCAGCCGGGGGTGCGCAATGGTGGCCAGCAACTGGCCGATCCAGGCGCGAGCCTGGCCAAGGTGGCGATCAGTGGGTCGGGGCAGACCTACCAATTGCAGGTGGTGCCGGTGCCGGGTCAGACCCTGCAGGAACCGATGGTGAGCGCGGATGGCAGAAATCTGATCCTTCAGTTCAACGGTCTGACCACAGCGCCCACCCTGCAGACGGGCCGCC
>JADHMX010000017.1 GCA_016779825.1 Synechococcus sp. BS301-5m-G53
CCTTGGTCGATGAGCTGTTGCCCCTCGGCCATCCGGTGCAGGTGTTGAGTCGTCATGCGGAGCACGCAGAAGTGCTGGCCCACCGGCCCGGATGTTCCGTGGTGTTGGAGCCCCCTCCCTGGAATGGCCCCCTGCAGGCCTTGGCCAGGGTGTTGCCGTCTCGACCTGGGGAGGCTTTGTTGGTGCTGCCGGTGGACATGCCCCGTTTGCGGACCGCCGTGATCCAACAGCTCATTGCGGCCTGGAATCGTGCTCCTGAGCACGCAGCGGTGGCTCATGACGGGCAGCGGCTGCAGCCGTTGCTGGCGGTGATTCCGTCGGGCCCTCCCTTCCGCTCCTGTCTTGATCAGCAACTCCAACGTGGAGAGTTGCGCTGGATGGACTGGTTGAGCCGCGTTCCCCATCAGACGGTGCTCTTGCCTGAAGAGGCGTTGGTGAATGCCAACTGCCCTGCAGATCTGGCAGCGTTGGAGGGATGAGCACTTCGCTGCCGCTCGCAGATCGTCTCCACCGGCCCATCGGGGTGCTGCGGTTGTCGCTCACGGCCCGTTGCAATCTCTCCTGTCCGTACTGCTGTCCGGACGTGGAGGAGCCCCCGGGCCTGCTCACACTTGACCAGCAGATGCGCGTGATTCGTGTGGCCGCGCGCCTGGGGGTACAGACGCTGCGGCTCACCGGTGGAGAGCCGTTGTTGAGCCGTCGCTTGTTGCCTTTGCTGGAGGCGGTGGCGCAGGCCCGGCGGGATCGTTCGGATCCGATCGCCGGTTTGCAGACCGTGGCGCTCACCAGCAACGGGGTGCTGTTGTCGGAACTGGTGGCGCGGGCGTTGCGTGCCGCAGGGCTGGATCGCATCACCATCAGCCTCGATGCAGCGGAAGGGGAGGCAGCGGCGCGTATGGCTGGTCTCCAGGGTGGTGCCGTGGCTGGGCACCGCCTTGTCCGCCAGGTGCAGGACGGCATCGCTGCCGCCCGCGATGCTGGTTTTGCCCCCTCACGCGGTGAGCTCAAGCTCAATGCCGTGATTCAACGGGGGAGCAATGACGATCAGCTGCTGCCCTTGGCCGGTTTGGCGCGGCAGCAGGGGGTGGAGCTGCGTTTAATCGAGTTCATGGATGTGGGCAACCGCAACCAGTGGACGCTGGACCAGGTGCTGCCGGCGGCGAAGATGGTGGAGCACATTCATGCCCGTTGGCCCCTGGAGCCTTTGGGTCGACCGCGGGGTGGGACGGCTCGGCGATGGCGCTATGGCGATGGCGCTGGAACCATCGGTGTGATTGCCTCCATCAGTGAGCCGTTCTGCGGGGATTGCAACCGCTTGCGTGTCACCGCCGATGGGCAGGCGTTCACCTGCCTGTTTTCTGCTGAAGGCACTGATCTCAAGCCCGCCCTCGCCTCGGAATTTCAGCTTGAGCAGGCCATGCGCCAGCTCTGGCAGCGGCGTCAAGACCGCTACAGCGAGGAGCGTGATCCAGCCGCCGTTGCGTCAACCCATGCGGAAATGGCGTATCTGGGGGGCTGAACCGTCGTGATCGTCACCGTTTTTGCGTGATGCCCTCGGTACAACGGGGCAGCTGAAGGATCCAAAAGGATCCATCGACATGTTTGAACTGCTGGCCTACGAGCGCTTCCGCGACACCCCGTCGGTTCGTTTTTTCGACGTCACCGTGGACACCTCGAATGCGCGCGACCTGGTGATTCACAGCGGCCCGGCTGTGTCGCCCCCCAACGATCCGGAGAGCGGAGCCTGGCAGTTCTATCTGCATCCCCATCAGGAAGACAATCTGCTGGCGGCCAGTGGCGGCAGAACCTTCTTTCTGGTGAACCTGGCCTGGGAACAGCCGTTCCACATCGTTCGGCTCGAGAGCGGTGGTGACATCCTTCGCATCCCTCCTGGCACCTTCCACCGTTCGATCTCCGATCCCGATGGTTCCGTCGTTCTGAACCAGGCTGTTCGTGAGGAGGGCGCTTCTCTGGTGCGGGAATTCCGCGTCTACAACAGCGCCGAGATCCCGGCCTTGATGGCAGCCACCCACAGCTCGGCGCCGAAGCCCCAGTTGCACGGCGTGGAACCGTTGCTTCAGGCGGCTTGAACCAGGTTGCGTGACAAGGGCTCCGTTGCGGAGGCTTTCTCGGTGAACTGAATCTGCCAATTCAGTTCGCTCTGTGTTCCTGGGGGGCCGCTGAAGCTGCCGCTCACGGCTGCGGTGAGTTCCGGCTTGGAGGAGGTGGCCAGCACCACATAGCGCTCGTTGACTTCCATCCCGGCACTGGGGTCAAAGCCCCGCCAGCCTGCTCCCGGCAGGTAAACCTCCGCCCAGGCATGCAGGTCGTACTCCTTCGGGGGAGGTTGCTGCAGTTGATAGCCGCTCACAAATCGGGCCGGAAGACCCACCACGCGGCAGCAGGCCACCATCAGCATGGCCAGATCGCGGCAGGAGCCGATCCGCTCGCGCAGGGTTCGGCCCGCCGGCCAGGCCGGCCCCACATGGCGTTGGGTGTATTTCACCCGCTCTTGAATCAGTTCAATCAGTTGCTTCAGAAAGGCCAGGGTCTGCTGGTTGCTGCCCATCAGGGCTTCCTGGGTGAGGTCGATGGCCGAGGGTTCGTGCTGGCCGTTGGGCAACCAGCCCTCCAGGGCTCCCTGCAGATCGCTGTTGAGCTGGCCCCGTGGGTAGGGCAGGGGTGGTTCGAGTCCGTTGAAGCAGCTCTCCAGCGGGGGTGCCGGTCGGGTCTCCACCAGGCTGCGGGCCTCAAAGATCAGTTCCTCAGTGCTGCCGAGAAAGCGAAGCCGTTGGATTTCATCGCCGCTGGCGGCCACCAGTTCCCGACGTTGATGAGGTTCCGGCAGCACGTTGAGTTGATGTTCCAGCAGGGTCTGAAACCCCTGCCCTCGAGGCCTCAGACACAGGCGATGTTCCCCCAGAGCAACAGGGGCGTCATACCGATACGTCAGGCGGTGAACGATGAGAGCGCGCATGCGGGATCGGTGGGGATGGAACGGAGGTCTGCGCTGGTGAAGTAGCGGGTCTGGATCAGGCTGTGGAGTTGGTTGAGGTCCTGCTGAAGCTGGTCAATGGCTTCGTGCAGACCGGCTTCGATCAGGTTGTCGATCCGCACGTAGCTCCAGCGGGCCAGGAGTTGTCCGCGCAAGCAGTCGAGGTCATCCGGCGTGTCTTGGCTCGGGTGCTGCTGGATCTGTTGCAAGGTGTCGCTGATGCCCTGGAGGCAGTACCGCACCGAGCGAGGAAAGCTGGGATCCAGCAGCAAAAAGCGGGCCACGGATGCCGGGCTGATCGCTTGCTGCACGCTCTGGCGGTACATCTGATAGGCGCCTGCCGTCCGCAGCAGGGTGATCCACTGCAGTTCGTCCAGCACGCCGCCCACCTCCTCAGGGGAGGGCAGCAGCAGGAAGTATTTGACGTCGAGGATGCGCGAGGTTTTGTCGCCGCGTTCGATCAGACGTCCCAGCTGACTGAACAGCCAGCTCAGATCACGGCTCAAGGTGGTGTCGGTGATTCCGTACACGAGCTGGCAGCCGCGGCGGATGATCCGCAGTTGTTCCTGCACCGGTTCCCGCCAGATGTCTTCGTCGTCTTGAAGGCTCCAGTGCAGATCATTGATCTGCTCCCACATTTCCGTGGTGATCACATCCCTGATCTGCCGTGCGTTTTCCCGGGCCACCGCAATGCAGCTCACGATGCTGTTGGGATTGCTGCGGTCCCGTAGCAGGAAGTGCACCACCTGTTTGGGCGTGGCATCGGGATAGGCCGTATCGAAGCGGTGGCGATCCCCCGTTACCTCCACCAGCGGCAGCCACGGTTCGGCGCTGCCCGGAGGACAGTCCAGCGCCATCGCCTCGCTCACTTCCAGAAAACGCGAGATGTTTTCGGCCCGTTCCAGATAGCGGTTAATCCAGTAGAGCGAATCGGCGACGCGACTCAACACGGCACCGCCTCCTGGGGCTGCGGTGCTGCCATCCGTTGGTCGTCGACGATCCAGGTGTCCTTGCAGCCGCCCCCCTGGGACGAATTCACCACAAGCGAGCCCCGCTTGAGAGCCACGCGCGTCAGCCCGCCAGGGCTCACCCAGCTGCTGGAGCCGCGCAGCACGTAGGGGCGCAGATCCACGTGGCAGGGATAGAGCTCACCGTCACTGAGGGATGGCACGGTGGAGAGCTGCAGCGTGGGCTGTGCGATGAAATTGCGGGGATTTGCACGGATCTTCGTGTCGAAGTCCGCCAGCTCCGATCGGCTGGCCTGGGGGCCGATCAGCATGCCGTAGCCACCGGCCTCCGCCACTGATTTCACCACCAGCTGCTCGAGGTGTTCGAGCACGTAGCGCTGATCATCCGGCCGGGCACAGAGATAGGTGGGAACGTTCTCGATGATCGGCTCCTCATCGAGGTAGTAGCGGATCATTGCCGGCACATGGGCGTAGATCAGCTTGTCGTCGGCGACGCCAGTGCCAGGGGCATTGGCGATGGCGACCCGTCCTTGCCGGAGCACGTCGATCAATCCCGGCACCCCCAGCATCGAGTCCTGTCGGAACACGGTGGGATCGAGAAAATCGTCGTCGATGCGGCGATAGATCACATCCACGGGTTTGAGCCCGTTGGTGCTGCGCATCCACACCCGGCCGTCTTCGCACACCAGGTCGCGCCCCTCCACCAGTGCAATGCCCATCTGCTGGGCCAGATAGCTGTGCTCGAAATAGGCGCTGTTGAACACCCCTGGCGTCAGGATCGCCACGCGGGGGCTGTCACTCCAGGGCGCAAGGTCCTGAAGGGTGCGCAGCAGGTGGGAGGGATAGGCATCGATCGGTTGAACGGCACGGCCTTCGAACAGACCAGGGAACAACCGTTTCATCACCCGACGGTTCTCGAGGAAATAGGCCACCCCCGACGGACAGCGCAGGTTGTCCTCCAGCACCCGCCAGGTGCCATTGCCGTCGCGGATCAGGTCGAGCCCGGAGATGTGGCACCAGCGGTTGAGCGGCAGGCTGATGCCTTGCATCTGAGGTCGCCAGCCGGAGGAACTTTCAACGTCTTCCCGTGGGATGACGCCGTCGTTGAGAATCTGCTGGGGGCCGTAGATGTCGCCGAGGAAGCAGTCGATGGCTTCCAGGCGTTGCAGCAGTCCACGCTCCAGGGTGATCCAGTCGCTGCGCCCGATGAGCCGGGGCAAGGGATCGAAGGGGAGGATCCGTTCGCTGCCTTTGAGCCCGGAATCGTTCAGGCGGAAGGTGGCGCCGAGACGACGCAGCAGCTGACTGGCTGAGGCATGGCTGCGGTTGAGCTCGGGCAATCCCATCTGCCCCAGTGATGTGAGCAGCGTGGCCAGATCGTCGCGCGGTCGGGCCGTTTCACTGCAGAAATATTCGTCGAAGCCGACCGTGGGCTTGTAGTCGGTAAACATCCCGATGGAATGGGCGGATGGCATCCAACGCGTCGCCCCAACCCCCTTCAGGTTGCAGTTGCTACACATTCCGCAATTTCAGGCGACCGGGCGCTGATCGCCTGCTGTTTGGGTAGCCGAAGGCACCTGAATGGAGGACATAGGGCCAGGGCTTGGTGCCTCCTTTGCTTATCTGTTTTTGGAGTTCAAACGCTCTTCGCTTTGGATGAACTGCTCTGGGCGCGGCTGATCTTTGCCCTCGGTGCCGTTGTGACCGCGGCGACGGTGGTGATGATTCTGCGCGGACATTTGTATTGGAACCGCAGGGGGTCGACGGATGTCCGCTGACTCAGTTCCCTTCCTCCAGCCCGGGATCGCCTGGGCACTGGTGGTGCTGTTCTCTGTTCTCTGGGTGGCCCTTGGGATTGCCTGGGGCCGGCGCGGTCAAGGCAATGCTGACGACTACATGCTGGCGGGCCGCAACATCGGACTGGCCCTGAGCACGGCCACGTTGATGGCCTCCTGGGTCACCGGCAACACCACCCTGCTTGCCCCTGAATTCGGCTACAAAACCGGCCTCTGGGGCATGTTCAGCTATGCCCTGGCCGGGCTTGGCTTGATCCTGTTCGCCCCCCTGGCTTCGCGGATCAAGCAGCTGATGCCCAACGGGCGCACCAGCGGCGATTTCATTCGCCTGCGCTACGGGCGACTGGCCTGGTGGGTGTTCATGCTGATCACCGCGGTCTACACCCTGGGCTTTCTGATGACCCAGGCGATGGGTGCTGGCCTGCTGCTGCAGGCCCTTTCAGGCTTCGACTACCACGTGGGAATGGTGGTGGTGATTGGTGTCGCCACCGTCTACACCCTGTTCGGCGGAATGCGGGCCGTGATCGGCACTGATTTCATTCAGTCGCTGTTGATCATGGTGTTGCTGGCGGTGGTGGCGGTGCTTGCGTTCCGTCAATTCCCGATGCCTGAGGTGCATGCTTCCTTGCTGGCCCGGCATCCCGATCGGCTTGATCTTCTGCTGCCGGCCGGCTTGTTGATCGCCTGGAATTCCGCCCTTTTTTCGATGGGCGAGGTGTTTCACAACAACATCTGGTGGTCCCGGGTCTTCGCCAGTCGGCGTTCGGTGGTGATGACCTCTTTTGTATTAGGGGGAATCGCCTGGATGAGCGTGCCGATGGTGACGGGCTCCATCGGCCTGGTGGCCTTGGCCCGTGAGTTGCCTCTCGAGCAGGTGAACATGGTGTTCCCCGTGATGGCAGCTGATCTGCTCGGGGCGGGCGGTGCGGCCTTGGTGTTTGTGGTGGTGTTTGCCTCGCTCACCTCCACCCTTGATTCGCTGCTGGCCTCCACCGCCGATCTGCTGGCGGAGGATGTGTACTTCCGCTTGCTGCGGCCCCAGGCCAGCGACCTGCAGCTCAAGCAGGCGGCGCGGCTGATGGTGGTGGGATTGGCCGTCGTCACCCTGGCGCTGTCCTGGCCGCGGCTGGATTCGCTGGCGTCGGTGCTGTTCTTCACCGGTGCCCTGGTGGCCTCCACGGTGTGGCCGGTGGCCTGCGGTTTGTACTGGCGTACAGCCAACCGCACCGCTGCCATTGCGGCCATGCTCGCCGGAAGTGTTGTAGGCCTGCTCGCCTATGTGCTGATCGCGCCCTATTGCGCTGCTGTGTTTTCGGCGGCCGTGTCAGCGGTTGTGATGCTTCTGGGCAGTCGGTTCTGGCCGGAACGCTTCGACTTCACCTTGTTGCAGGAGGAGGGATGATCCAAACGCTTCCTTTGATGGCCGGCCTCGTTGGTCTGTCTGGCTTTCAGTTCCTGCTGGTGGCCAGTCAGGTTGCCCTGGTGCTGTCGGTGCTCGTTCTGCTGCTGATCTGGTGGGTGGAGTGGCGGAACGGTCGTGTGTGGTGACGCCTGCACGGATGAGTAGCAGGCTGAACGTTTTTTCCGGATCTTTGCTTAAGAAGCTGCTTTGTGGTGGACGCAGGTGTGTGGTTGTTGTTACGGGTAAAAGATGTGATTCCTGGCTTTAGCACTCGGTTTGGCAAACAGAGTGTTGATCCGATTCCGCTATGGCACAGGCCAAATCAGCAGTTGTTGAGGTGTCGTCGGCTCAGATTCGGTTTGAGCCGATGGGTCGCCCAGACGTCTATGGGGAGAACCAACCCCAGGAGCTGCTGGCCGCCATTGCCGAAGACGTTGAACCGTTGAAGGATCTGGTGGATCAGCACGTGGTGTCGATCCAACCGTTTCGCCCAGAGACTCTTTTGCAGGTGTTTCGGCTGGCGGCGAAATTCGAGAGCAATCCAGACCGCTATTGCCGTCACAACACGCCGCTCACCGGGAAGATTCTGATCAACGCCTTTTACGAACCCAGCACGCGCACGCGGCTGTCTTTTGACAGCGCTTGGCACCGCCTCGGCGGTACCTCGATCAACATCACCGACAGGGCCACCACGGGGATCGCCAAGGGCGAATCCCTCGAAGATGTCGCCCACATGTTCAACAACTACGGCGATTGTGTGGTGCTGCGGGACAGCGATCCCGGTGCGGTTTATGCGATGACGTCAACCCTGCGGATTCCCATCATCAATGCGGGGAATGGAATCGATGAGCATCCAACCCAGGCGATGGCGGATCTCTACACCATCTTCAAGTGGCGGCCCAAGCTCGCTGAGTTGGACGTGGCGTCCGCAGATCGGATTCGCATTGGGATCGTTGGAATTCCATCGCGGATGCGAACGGTTCGTTCTCTGTTGCGGATCCTGGCCAAATTCCCGCAGATCGTGGATGAGGTGGTGGTGATTCATGCCCCCGGGCTTGAGCCGGATCAGCCGCTGTTCGATCCTGGACAGTTGGAGGAGCTTGAAGCGTGTGGGATGAAGGTGCGCTCCAGCACTGATCTGCAGGCGGAACTGCCCGACTTGGATGTCGTCTACATCAACGCCATCGCCTGGGTGGGTGATTCCTATGAAGTGCATGGCGGAGGGTTCCGCCTCACCCGCGACATGCCGTTCAAGCCGGAAGCGATCGTGCTTCATCCGCTGGCGCGGGGAGCGGAGCTCAGCACCTGTCTGGATGACACCCCCCACAACTGGTATTTCAGCCAGGCCAGGGGAGCTGTGTTCCTGCGGATGGCCCTGCTCACCTGCATGGTGGATCGGGCCGAACGCGTGATGGATGTGATCTGAGGTGAGCTGATGTGTGGAATCGGTGGTGTCTTCAACGCAGACCGTCAACAGACAGTGGATCGCCAGCTGCTGGTCAACATGGCGGCGATTCAGGCCCATCGCGGGCCCGATGGTTTCGGCGTTGAGGTGATCGATCAGGCCGGCGTCGGCTTCTGCCATGCCCGCCTTTCGATTATTGATCTGAACGAGTCACGGGGCCGGCAGCCCTTCCTCACCGATGACGGTGAGGTGCTGATGGCCCACAACGGTGAGTTCTACGACTTCCAGCGGATCCGGGCTGACCTCACCGCCCAGGGGGTGCGCTTCAGCAGCAAAAGCGATTCCGAGATCCTGCTGCGGTTGTATCAACGCCAGGGCTTGGAGGCGACTCTGCCTTTGTTGCGGGGGGAATTTGCCTTCGCCTTGTTTGACCGGGCCGAAGACTGCCTCTACCTGGTGCGGGATCGCTTCGGTATCAAACCGCAGTACTGGGCGATGACGCCCGAGGGTCTGGTGTTCGGTTCCGAGTTGAAGGTGCTGTTTGCCCATCCGGCGGTGGAGCGACGCTTCACCTCTGAGGGTCTGTTCCACCAGTTGATGCAGACCATGGTTCCAGGCACCACTGCCTTTGCCGGGGTGCATCAGGTGAAGCCCGGCCATGTGCTGAAGGTGCAACGGGTGAACGGGCGGCTGGAGGTGTCGGAGTCGACCTACTGGGATGTCGACTTTCCACGCAAGGACGAGCGGGACCCCAACCGAACCGAGGCCGACCACATCACTGCAGTTCGTGCGGCGTTGCTGGAGGCCGTTGAGCTGCGCATGGTGGCTGACGTGCCGGTGGGTTGTTATCTCTCCGGCGGCATCGACAGCTGTTCGATCCTCGGCTTGGCGTCAGCCGTCAGCCAGGCACCGGTGAAGGCGTTCACGATCGGCTTTGATGACGCGCGCTACGACGAGTCGCCGATTGCCCGGGAAATGGCCGAGGCCACGGGAGCTGAGCAGGATCTGATGCGGCTTTCGGGCCAGGAGCTCTATGGCCACATGGAGCGCACCGTCTGGCATGCCGAGCGAACGATCTACAACACCTTGGCGGTGGCCAAGTTTTTGATGAGCCGCCATGTCAACGACGTGGATTACAAGGTCGTGATGACCGGTGAAGGCTCAGATGAGCTCTTCGGCGGCTACCCCGCCTTTCGCCGCGACATGTTCCTCCATGGTCTGGATGACCTGCCGCAGGAAGAGCGCGCCAACTGGGAAAACCTGCTGCAACAGTCCAATGCCCTGGTGAAGGGGGCGATGCTGGCTGAAAACCAAGTGGATGATCCCGATCTCGATGCGGTGGTCGGCTTCACCCCGAGTTGTCTGCAGCCGTGGCTGGCCTGCGCGCCCTTGGTGCCCGAGCTTCTGGCGGAGTCCCATGCCGAAGCCTTGAAGAATTACTCCCCGGGCAAGGCGATTGCCGCCCAACTGGATGGGGATCAACTGGACGGGCGCCATGCCCTGGACAAGGCCCAGTACGTCTGGATCAAGACGATGCTGGAGGGTCAGATTCTCACCTGGGGTGGCGACCGGGTCGACATGGCCAATTCCATGGAGGCGCGACCCGCCTTCCTGGATCACCATCTGGCGGCGGTGGCGGTGCAGGTGCCGCCCGAACTGCGAATCAAGGGGAAAACCGAGAAATACGTGCTTCGGGAAGCCATGGCGGGCTTGTTGCCGGAGGTGTTGTACAAGCGTGAGAAGTTCGCCTTCATGGCACCGCCAGCCCACACGGAGCCTGAGAAGTGGGAGCAGATGAAGCAGCTTGCCGACGACTACCTCAGTGATGAGGCGATCGATGCCGCTGGTTTGTTGAGCAAGGCTGGCGTGCGCGCCTTGTTTGCGCGCCACGAGGATCCGGCCACCACCGATGCGGAGCGTGTGCAGATGGATGCGGTGATCAATCACCTGCTGGGTGTGCAGATGCTTCACCGCATGTTTGTGGCGGAAGACGTGCCAGCCCTGGCCCGCCGGGAGGCGGACCGCCTGGGCTGGAGGGTGCTGATGCCCGTTTGAATTCTTTGGTCAGGATTAAATCGTTGCGCTAGCTACAAGACTCCGCGTGTTTTCGGGTGAGTATTGATCTCCGTTTGAAACGAAGGTCACGGCATTGCCAGCGCTCATCTCGGCTTCTCCGACCACCCCTGCAACCGGGATTGAGCCAAGCAAAATTGCCGCGCTTCCGAACCGTGACCGGCTGATCGGAACGATTGAGCAGCTGGCCAGCATTGGCGCCAAGCCGGACGGCAGCGTCTGCAGACGCGGGTTCTCGCCGGAGGATGTGCAGGGTCGTGAGTTGCTGGCCCACTGGATGAAGCAACTCGGCATGCAAGTGCGTGTTGATGCCGCTGGCAACTTGATCGGACGGCTGGAAGGCATCGATCCCCACCGCCCTGCCCTGGTGACCGGCTCGCACCTCGACACGGTTCCCACCGGTGGACGTTTTGATGGGGCCCTGGGGGTGTTGGCCGGTCTGGAAGCCTGCCGCGCTCTTCAAGACCATGGCCTGCGCCTGCGACACGGCATCGAGTTGATCGCCTTTGCCGACGAGGAGTCGACCATGGTGGGCTGCAAGGGCTTGGCGGGCACGGCCTCCGCTGACCCGGAGAGTTACGCCACCAGCAACGGTCAGCCGATTCAGGACAACCTGGCGCGCATCGGGGGGCATTGGCCCTCTTTGGCGTCAGCCCGCCGTTCTGACGAGGCTTATGCCGCTTTCCTGGAGTTGCATGTTGAGCAGGGTGGTGTTCTCGAGCAACGCGGCGATGCCATTGGTGTTGTGGAGGGAGTTGTGGGTCAGCGTCGGTTCAGCATCAACGTGCAGGGCCAGGCCAATCACGCCGGCACCACGCCGATGGGGCTGCGACAGGACGCCCTCGTGGCGGCCTCGCGCATTGTTTTAGCCGTCGAGGCCATGGCTTCCCGTCATCCTGGGGATCCGGTGGCGACGGTGGGTCGACTCGAGGTTTGGCCCAATGCTGCCAATGTTGTTCCCGGCGCTGTCGCCCTGACGGTCGATCTAAGGGATGTGGATCCGACCGTTCTCGATCAGTTGGTGGAGGAGTTGATGCAGCAGGTGGAGAACATCGGCGCTGAAACGGGCTGCCCGATCGCGGTGGATCCCCAGTTCAGTGTTGATCCCACCCCTGCTGATGCTGTGGTGATGGCCAAGATTGCTGAGGCCGCTGCCGATCTCGGCCTGTCCCACAGCCATCTCCCCAGCCGAGCCAGCCACGATGCGCAGGAGGTCGGCCGCCGTTGGCCGATGGGCATGATTTTTGTTCCCAGCCGGGGCGGACTGAGTCATTCCGCGGCGGAGTTCACCAGCGATGAGCAGTGCTGGGCAGGCACCGCGGTGCTGCTGGAAACCTTGCTGCGGCTCGACCGTCAGCTGCCGTGACCTTTTCGATCCTGGCCCGAGACCCTAATAACGGTCGCTTTGGTGTGGCTGTGGCTACCTGTCATCTGGCTGTTGGATCCACCGTGCCCCACATCCGCGCCGGGGTTGGTGCTGTCGCCACCCAGGCCCACACCAATCCCTATCTGGGGATTTGCGGCCTTGAGCGCCTGGAGCAGAGTTCGGATGCCGAGAGCGTTCTGGCCAGCCTTCTTGCAGATGATCAGCACCGTGATCGGCGTCAGTTTCACTTGATCGACCTGGACGGTCGCACGGCCTGTTGGACGGGGCAGGATTGCGGCCCTTGGGCAGGGCATCGCCATCAGCGTGACGTGTCCGTTGCTGGTAATTGCTTGGTGGACGAGGGCGTGTTGGCGACGATGGAGCAGGCCTTTCTCACCAGCGACCCCAGCTTGAAACTGGGACGTCGCCTGATGATGGCTCTGCAGGCCGGGGAAGCCGCTGGGGGTGACCATCGTTCTCCGTTCTGCACGTCAGCAGCGGTGCAGGTGAGCGGTGAAGCTGCTTTCCCGCTGTTGGATCTGCGGGTTGATTTCCACGAGCGAGCCGTGGAGCAGTTGATGGAGGTGTACGAGCGTAGCCAGGACCTCTGGGCTCAGCAGTGGAGGGATGAGCTATCGGAGTTGCCCATGCTCAATCGCTTGGTGGCTTGAGCATTCACTTTTGTTTGTGCCATTAAAAAATCCCTGCACACGACCATGTGCAGGGATTTATTGAATTCAAGGGAATTCAGCTGGGGACGGAAGCTTCCCACTCCACGTTCAAGCCAGCTTCCCGAGCATCACTGATCAGATCGTCGATGCAATCCATTCCGAAGGCTGCTTGCCCGGACAGCAGGGAATCCCATTCCTCAGCTGGAAAGTGCGTTTGCAGCCAGAACACACCGTGCACGCTGGAGGGGTTCACCTGCACGAGGCCTTGGTCGAGGCGAGTAGTGATGAGATCCAACGTCGTTGCTGAAGCTGGATCTATTACGCACCAATCCGCAGAACCGGAATGTTCGAGTTGCTACAGATTGAGAAGTTGCCCTAGCGCGTGTAGCCCACGCCGCGGTAAACGAGCTGCACCGGAGTGCGGCGGGCGTCACTTTGATGGGCTTGGTACACGTTGCGGCGGTAGACCAGCTGCACAGCAGGCTTGCCCTCGGTGGCGTTGCTTTGCTGGTACTGGTGGCCGCGATAGAGAAGGGTGGTCATTGGATGGTCCTCGAAGCAAGCTCAGGTCCCCGTTCCATGGCCTGAGTCGAACTGCGCTTCGCGTGATGCGAAGTGAACGATCGGTAGCTGTTGCTACAGAAATATTGAAGCGCCTGCAAGAGCCGAAGTGGTGTTCAGGTTGATACCTCTTCAGAAAAGTTTTTGGTTTTGTTTATTTTTGTCCGTAGGAATTAGTGGGGTTTGCTGCACTCAATCAGCTGATTGAGTGCAGCATCAAAGAAGTGTCGGCCTTGTTCCTGGAGCGTGGCGCCAAGCCTGCGCCACTCCTGGCTAAGGCGATCGGGCCCTTCAGGCCCAAGGGCACTCACCACATAGTCGTGGTCGTTGGCGATCCAGCGCTCAAGCGCATCACCGTCGATCTCGATGTGGCATTGCAGGCCAATGGCATGGGCTCCGATTCGAAACACCTGTTCCGCGCAGTGCAACGAGGAACCCAGCAGGGTTGCATCAGCCGGCAGTTGGACGCGATCGCCATGCCAGTGCAGCACCAAGCTGCTGCTTGGTTGTCCTTTGAGCAGAGCTTCATCGCTTGGATCCGCGACCCAGTGGATCGCGCCGAGGCCCAGCTCCTTCAGCTGCTGTGGTGGTGATCCCACCTGCAGGGGCTGCACGCTGCCCCCTGCAGCCACAGCCAAGAGCTGTGCCCCCAGGCAGATGCCCAGCACAGGTCGGTGATGCTGGTGCCAGGCCGTCAGCCAGTCCAGTTCCTGCCGCAACCAGTCCATGCCCGGTTGGTCGCGCTCGTTCACGCTCATCGGACCACCGAGCACAAGGGCAATGCTGTTCGCACATGCCCTGGGATCCGGCAGAGCGTCGCCCCGGTCGGGCCTCAGGGTCTGAAGGGTCATGCCCCGTTGCCGCGCCAGTGCTCCCACCAGTGCGGCGTCTTCGTGGTCAACGTGTTGGACCACCAGCAGGGTGGTGCTCAAAGCAGCAGGTAGCGCTGGGCGAGGGGCAGCACCTCGGCGGGCTCGCAGGTGAGCAGTTCACCGTCGGCGAACACCTCATAGGTCTGTGGGTCCACGCTCACCGTTGGCAGCGCTGAATTCAGCTTGAGGGCGCTCTTGCCGACGCTGCGGGTGTCCTTCACCGCCATGCAGGTGCGCTCTAAGCCGAGCTGACGTTGGATGTCGGCATCCATCGCCGCTTCGCTCACGAAGGTGAGACAACTGGGGGCCAGGGCTTTGCCGAAGGCGCCGAACATCGGCCGGCCGTGCACCGGGCCGGGGGTGGGAATTGAGGCGTTGGCATCACCCATCTGGGCCCAGACGATCGAACCTCCCTTCACCACCAGTTCCGGGCGAATGCCGAAGAAACCCGGTTTCCACAGCACGAGATCGGCGAGCTTGCCGGTTTCAATCGACCCCACTTCGGTGCTGATGCCGTGGGCCAATGCCGGGTTGATCGTCACCTTGGCGATGTAGCGCTTGAGGCGGTGGTTGTCGTTGCGAGCAGAGTCTTCCGGGAGGGCACCCCGCTGCACTTTCATCTTGTGGGCGGTCTGGAAGGTGCGGGTGATCACTTCGCCCACGCGGCCCATGGCCTGGGAGTCGCTGGCGATGATCGAGAAGGCGCCCAGGTCGTGAAGGATGTCTTCGGCGGCGATCGTTTCGCGCCGGATCCGTGATTCGGCGAAGGCCACGTCCTCGGGGATCTTCGGATCGAGGTGGTGGCACACCATCAGCATGTCGAGGTGCTCCTCGAGCGTGTTGCGGGTGTAGGGCCGGGTGGGGTTGGTGCTGCTCGGCAGCACGTTGGCCTCTCCGCAGATCTTGATGATGTCCGGGGCATGGCCGCCGCCAGCACCTTCGGTGTGGAAGGTGTGAATCGTGCGTCCCTTGATGGCGGCGATCGTGTCTTCCACGAAGCCAGCCTCATTCAAGGTGTCGGTGTGGATGCACACCTGCACATCCATTTGATCGGCCACCGACAGGCAGGCGTCGATGGTGGCCGGCGTGGTGCCCCAGTCTTCGTGCAGCTTCAGGCCACAGGCGCCGGCGCGCACCTGTTCTTCCAGGGCTTCCGGGGTGCTGGCATTGCCCTTCCCGAAAAAGCCCAGGTTCACCGGCAGGCCTTCAGCGGCCTGGAGCATGCGGCCGATGTGGAAGGCGCCGGGGGTGCAGGTGGTGGCATTGGTGCCGGTGGCTGGTCCGGTGCCGCCGCCCATCAGGGTGGTGACGCCGCTGGCCAGGGCCGTTTCGATCTGCTGGGGGCAGATGAAGTGGATATGCGTGTCGATGCCACCGGCCGTGAGGATGTGCCCTTCCCCTGCGATGGCTTCGGTGCCCGGGCCCACCACGATCGTCACCCCTTCCTGGGTGTCGGGGTTCCCGGCTTTGCCGATGCCGACGATCCGGCCGTCCTTGAGACCGACATCGGCTTTAACGATGCCCCACCAGTCGAGGATCAGGGCATTGGTGATCACCGTGTCGACGGCGCCCTCAGCGCGAGGGGTCTGGGATTGGCCCATGCCGTCGCGGATCACCTTGCCGCCGCCGAACTTCACCTCATCGCCGTAGACGGTGTAATCCTTCTCGACTTCGAGGATCAGATCGGTGTCGGCCAGGCGAACCCTGTCGCCGGTGGTGGGTCCGTAGGTCTCGGCGTAGGCCTGGCGGGAGATGCGGTAGGGCATGGGTCAGACGTCGAGGGGTCCGTTGATCTGGCCGTTGAAGCCGATGACGCGTCGCGCGCCGGCAAACGGGATGAGGTTCACGTCGCGGTTATCGCCGGGTTCAAAGCGGATGGCGGTGCCGGCGGGGATGTCGAGCCGTTGACCGCGGGCTGCGGCCCGGTCGAACTGCAGGGCGGCGTTGGCTTCGGCGAAATGGAAATGGGAGCCCACTTGCACGGGCCGGTCACCGCTGTTGGACACGCTCAAAGTGGTTACAGGCCGGCCTGCATTCAGCTCCAGTTCACCCGGTTCGGGAAGCAGTTCGCCTGGAATGAGAGGTGCCATGGGTTCTGCCTCAGCGAATCGGGTCGTGCAGGGTGACGAGTTTGGTGCCATCGGGGAAGACGGCCTCGATCTGCACCTCATGGATGAGCTCGGGCACGCCCTCCATCACCTGGTCCTGACGCAGCCAGGTGGTGCCCTCCTGCATCAGCTCCGCCACGCTCTTGCCGTCACGGGCGCCTTCCAACACAAGAAAGCTGAGCCAGGCCACCGCTTCGGGGTGGTTGAGCTTGAGGCCACGATTCAAGCGCCGCTCGGCCAGCAGTGCCGCGGTCACGATCAGGAGCTTGTCCTTTTCCTGGGGACTGAGATGCATTGCGAAGCTCGGTCTTCTTCAGTGTGTCTCCGCTGCGGTCTCGAAAGCGTTCACGGTGAACGTTTGCCGGCGCAGAGGCTTTTCCTGCAGGGGCCAGACCCTGGGGATGCGTGGCCGTGTCAGGCCCCGAAGCGATCGCGTGTGCTCCCAGATCCGGCTGAACCAGAAGCGGGCATCGCGGCTGGACGTGCCCGAATAGCGGGCGATTAGCCCCTGATCGAGGGCGCCGCAGCGCATCGTGCCCGTGAGACCCTCACGGTCGGCCCGCGCTCCCTCCAGCAGAGTTGCTGTTGTTTCGGCGCCCATGGCCATTGGCGCGGCCCAGACCAGCGTGCCGAACACCGGGTCTCCTCCCAGCCCGTGCGTGCTGTCCAGGCTGGCGCCGCCGAGGTCCACGCGATCCGCCAGCTCCCAGGTTGAGCTATCGGCTGCGAGGCGCTGAATGGTGAGGCTCGACCGCCACCGTCCCTGCTGCAGGGTTTCACCAGCGGCGGTTCGCCCCAAGCGCACGATCTCTGCACTGAGAAAGGAGGCGTCCTGGGGCAGGGTCACCGTCAGCTGCTGCTCGAACAGGGCATCGGCGTAGAGCACCAGTTCCTGTGGCAGCCATTCGAGATCACTGCCGCTGGCCAGCGCGCAGCGCACCTGTTGATGGGCAAAGCAACCCTCGGGTTGCAGACGGCTGCGGCCGATCGACCCGTAAACCTTCTGCGCCGCCACGCTGGTGATCAGGCCGCGGCTGTTGGGATCAAGCTTGATGTCCAGGCTGAGTTGATCGCCACCCACCAGGCCTCCGGCGGTGTGCAGTACGGGCAGCTCGCAGCGTCCGTCATCACCGCGTTCACTGCGAAGCAGCTTGAACGGAGCTGTGCATCCCCCCTGGTGTTTGGTGCTGCCGTTGGTGGCATCAAACTGCAGGTCGCAGCGGCCGTGCCAGGGATCAAGACGTTGCATGGCCTTACGCTCCGCCGCCACCGGCTTCAACTCTGTAGCAACGCACACCAAAGCGCTGTTGATTGATCGGCACGCTTTCGTTGTGGATCTGGAGAGGAGCTGCTTGTGACGGATGCGGTGGTCGTGCTGGAGCAGTGCCTGCAGAACAGCAGTGCCACGGCAACCCTGCAGTTGCCATTAACGGCCGAAGAGCGCACGGTGCTGCGTGGCCGTCGCACCACCTCCTGCGGTCGTCCGGTGCTGCTGCAGTTGCCCCGTGTGGGATCGCTGCAGCCGGGTGATCTGCTGGGGGACCAGTCGGGTACGACCGTTGTAGAGGTGACGGCAGCGCCGGAGGCGTTGTTGCGGGTCCAGGGGGCGCATCCCCTTGAGTTGTTGCAGGCGGCCTATCACTTGGGTAATCGCCATGTCGCCCTGGAGCTGCATGAGCAGGAGCTGTTGCTGCCGGAGGACTCCGTTCTCGCCACGATGCTGGAGGGGCGTGGCTTGAAGGTCAGCCGCTGCCTGCAGTCGTTTGCCCCTGAGGGCGGTGCCTACGGAAGCCATCAGCACGGATGACTTCCCTGGCGTTGTTGCAACTGGTCAGCCCGGCCCTGCCCGTGGGTGCCTTCAGCTATTCAGAGGGCCTGGAGGTGCTGATTCAGGCGGGATCCATCGCCGATGAGCAGGCCATCCAGGCTTGGTTGGAGGCTGAACTGCAACGGGGCGCGGTGCGGCTGGAAGCCGCGGCATTAAGCCCTCTGGCGGAGGCTTTGGTGGCCTGGTCAACGCAGGCTGATGCGGCGGCCAAGGCGCGCCTGATCGATCTGGACGGTTGGCTGTTGGCCACCCGCGAAGCCGCGGAGCTGCGCGCCCAGCAGCGTCAGATGGGGATGTCGCTGCTGCAGTTGATGTCTGACATGGGGCACGATCTACCTGAACCTGTGGCCCTGAGCTGGCCAGCGGCCTGGGCCTGGGCTGCGGTGGGCCTGTCGGTTCCAGCGGGAGACATGGTGGAGGGGTACCTCTACGGCTGGGTTGCCAATCAGCTCAGTGCCTCGGTGCGGCTGTTGCCGTTGGGTCCGTCTCGAGCGCAGGTGATGCAACAGCGGCTGCTGCCGCTGATTACTTCGCAAGCGCAGTTGCTTCAGGCGGCCGATCCGCAGCAGCTCTGGAGCAGCGGTGTGGGTGCGGGCATGGCGCAGCTTGCCCATGCTGAGCTGTATTCACGCCTGTTTCGAAGCTGATGAGCAGCAAACTGCGCCTGGGGGTGGCGGGTCCCGTGGGATCCGGCAAGACCGCACTGGTGGAGGCGCTTTGTCGCCGCTTGCGCGACGACCTGCAGCTCGCGGTTGTTACCAACGACATCTACACCCAGGAGGATGCCCAATTCCTCACCCGTGCCGGTGCCCTGGAGCCAGAGAGGATCCGTGGGGTGGAGACCGGTGGCTGCCCCCACACGGCGATCCGCGAAGACTGCTCGATCAACAGAGCCGCCGTGGCGGAGCTGGAGGCGCAATTCCCTGATCTTGATCTTGTTTTGGTGGAGAGCGGCGGCGACAACCTGGCGGCGAGCTTCAGTCCTGAACTGGTGGATCTCTGCATCTACGTGATCGACGTGGCGGCCGGCGACAAGATTCCCCGAAAGGGAGGGCCGGGCATCACCCGCTCCGATCTGCTGGTGATCAACAAGATTGATCTGGCTCCCCAGGTTGGTGCTGACCTTGCGGTGATGGAACAGGACACCCTGCGAATGCGTGGAGACCGGCCCTGGTGTTTCACCAATCTCCACAGCGGCGAAGGCTTGGAGCAGGTGGTGGGCTTCTTGTTGCAACAGCTACCGAATCGTTGATCGGCAGCCGCTGGGCTCGCAATTTGGTTCTTGTTGATACCAAGGCAAGGGCACGCTGATTCGTACCTTCCGTCAGCTGCCGTCAGGCACATTCCTGTGTTGTGGAACACCATGAGCTCTTCTCTCTCTAAGCGACTGTTCGCTGGCATGGCCGCGGCTTCGCTGGGTCTTGCCGTGACCGCCTGTGGTGGTGACGACAAAGCGTCTGCTCCTGCGACCGACTTTGACGACACCGTCACCGTTGGCATCCTGCATTCGCTGACCGGCACCATGGCCATCTCGGAATCCACCCTGGTGGACACCGAGAAAATGGCGATCGATGAGATCAACGCCGCCGGTGGCGTTGAAGTCGACGGCAAGAAATACAAGATCGAGTACATCGTCGAGGACGGTGCCTCCGATTGGCCCACCTTCGCTGAAAAGTCCAAGAAGCTGATCGACCAGGACCAGGTGCCTGTCGTCTTCGGTGGCTGGACCTCAGCCAGCCGCAAGGCGATGCTGCCTGTGTACGAGTCGAAGAACGCCTTCCTGTACTACCCGATTCAGTACGAGGGTCAGGAGTGTTCCAAGAACATTTTCTACACCGGTGCAACTCCGAACCAGCAGTCGGAGCCTGCCACCAAATTCATGTATGAGAAGTCGCCTGCCGCTGGTAAGCCCTTCTTCCTTGTGGGTTCGGACTACGTCTTCCCCCGCACCTCTAACACCATCACCAAGGAACAGCTCAAGTCCTTGGGTGGGGAAGTGGTCGGTGAGGACTACCTGCCCCTGGGCAACACCGAGGTTGCTCCGATCATCGCCAAAATCAAGGAGGCCCTGCCTGACGGCGGTGTGATCATCAACACCCTGAACGGTGACCAGAACGTCGCCTTCTTTAAGCAGATCCAGGACGCCGGCATTACCCCTGAGAACGGCTACTTCGTGATGAGCTATTCCATCGCGGAAGAGGAGATCAGCACCATCGGTTCCGAGTTCCTTGAGGGCCACTACGGCGCTTGGAATTACATGATGTCGATCGACACCCCGGCATCCAAGAAGTTCGCTGCTGACTTCAAGGCCAAGTACGGCGAAGAGCGTCAGGTCGCTGACCCTCAGGAGTCGGCCTACAACATGGTCTACCTCTGGAAGAAGGCCGTCGAGAAGGCCAACAGCTTCGACGACGACAAGGTGCGTGAGGCTCTGGTCGGCATCGAGTTCGACGCGCCTCAGGGTCCTGTGAAGGTGATGCCCAACCACCACCTGTCCCAGACCGTGCGCATCGGCCAGATCACGGCTGACGGTCAGTTCGACATCCTCGAATCCACCGATGGCCCTGTGGCTCCTCAGGCTTGGAACCAGTTCGAGCCCAGCTCCAAGGGCTTCGCTTGCGACTGGACCGACGCCGCTAAGGGCGAGAAGTACAAGCTCTGATCTTCTGATCACAGCCTGATTGCTCTTCAGGGAGGAGCCCGGTGACGGGCTCCTCCTTTCGTCGTTTCATTGAACGCTTCGTTTCACACGTCCGTGCAACTGCTTCTCGAAAGCCTGTTCAACGGTGTTGCCATCGGCTCGGTGCTGCTGATGGCCGCCCTCGGACTGGCCATTGTCTTCGGCCTCATGGGCGTGATCAACCTCGCCCATGGCGAGCTGATCATGCTTGGGGCCTACACCACCTACGTGGTGCAGCTGATCTTCAAACTGCCTGCACTGCAGCCGGTTTACCACGCCTACGTGCTGGTGGCGCTTCCCCTCGCCTTCATTGTTAGTGGTGTGGTCGGCATCCTGCTGGAACGCACTGTGATTCGCCGGCTCTACGGCAACCCGCTGGAGACGTTGCTGGCGACCTGGGGTGTCAGTTTGATTCTCCAGCAGTTTGTGCGGAGTGTCCCTCTGGCCAACGCCGCAGGCCTGATCCTGGCACTGGTGCTGGGCTTTGGCCTCCCGCTGCTGCTGCCTTCCTCTCTCCTCTCAGGGCCTCGAGCTCGCTTGGTGCGTGCGGGGAGTTGGGCTGTTTCAGCCCTGGGCGGTGTACTGCTTGCTGGTGGCCTGGCCTCACAAATCAGTCGCATCGCACGAGCCACCTCCCGCAACGTGGATGTGACGGCACCCAAATGGATGCGCGGTGGGATCGAATTCATGGATATCACTTTTCCTGTGCCGCGCCTGGTAATCATCGTGATCACGATCGTTGCGGTGGTTGGGGTGACGTGGTTCCTCAACAAAAGCGTGTGGGGCATGCGCATTCGTGCCGTCACCCAGAACCGTTCGATGAGTGATTGTCTCGGCATCCCCACCGATACCGTTGATGTGCTCACCTTCGGCATCGGCTCCGGTTTGGCCGGTGTGGCGGGGGTTGCTGTTTCCCTGCTGGGTTCGGTGGGCCCCAACGTGGGCGGGTCTTACATCGTGGGCTGCTTCATGGTGGTGGTGCTCGGCGGCGTCGGAAACCTGTTAGGCACCGTTCTCGCTTCCTTTGCCATTGGCCTGCTCACCGACCTGATCGGTGCTGGCCGCCTGCTGACGATCTGGCCTGACATGCCAGCTCCCCTGGCTGGTGCGGTGAATTTCTTTGCCACCACGAGCATGGCCCAGGTGATGGTGTTCGCTCTGATCGTGGTGTTCCTTCAATTCCGTCCCGCGGGTCTGTTCCCGCAAAAAGGACGCATGGTGGAGGCTTGATCTGATGTTCCAAGTATTTCAACAACGCCGTTGGCCTTTGATCATCCTTTGGGTGGTGATCGTTGCGGCCATCGTTGCCGCGCCTGCTGTTCTGCCGGTGTTTCGGCTCAATCTGTTGGGTCGATTCCTTTCTTTGGCGATCGTTGCCCTGGGCATCGATTTGATCTGGGGCTTCACCGGTCTGCTCAGCCTTGGTCAGGGCATCTTTTTTGCCCTCGGCGGCTACGTGTCAGCCATGTATTTGCAGCTGAACAGCTCCGCTGATCTGCCCAACGGCATTCCCGAGTTCTTCAGCCTGTACGGCCTGGATCGGTTGCCCGCCTTCTGGGAGCCGTTCCATTCCCCGCTGTTCACCCTGGTGGCGATTTGGTTGGTTCCAGCCGTGCTGGCCGCCGTGCTCGGCAACCTGGTGTTCCGTAACCGGATCAAGGGGGTCTACTTCTCGATCCTCACCCAGGCGGCCCTGCTCGTTTTCTTCAATTTCTTCAACGGACAGCAGAAGCTGATCAACGGCACCAACGGTCTTAAAACCGATGTGACCCAGCTGTTCGGTCAGATGGTGGGTTCCCCCGAGATGCAGCGGGGTTTCTTCTGGTTGACCTCTGTGGTGGTGATCCTGGTCTGGCTGTTTCTGCGCTGGGTGGTGCGGGGCCGGTTTGGAGACGTGTTGATCGCCATTCGCGATGACGAACCCCGGCTGCGCTTTGCCGGTTACAACCCAACCCTGTTCAAGACGATCGTCTTCGCCATCGCTGGTGGTTTGGCCGGAATCGGTGGTGCGCTCTACACCGTTCAGTCGGGCATCGTTTCGCCGCAGTACATGACTGTTCCCTTCTCGATTGAGATGGTGATCTGGGTTGCTGTGGGCGGTCGAGGCACGCTCGTGGGAGCCATCCTTGGCGCTGTGGCCATCAACTACGCCAAGAGTTTGGTGAGCGAAGCACTGCCCCAGAGTTGGTTGTTCATCCAAGGTGGCCTGTTCATCCTCGTGGTGACGGCCTTACCAGAAGGCGTCATTGGTTGGTTCCGAGGTGATGGACCTCGCAATTGGCTCAACCGATTCGGTATCGCCCGTCGGAGTGAGACCTATCCACGTCTCGATCTTGAAGGTCAGGAAGAGGTTCAGTCATGAGTACGGCTTTATTGGAGTTGCGCCAAATCACCGTCAGTTTTGATGGCTTTTTGGCGCTCCGCGATCTCAACCTCAGCCTTCAGCCTGGGGAGCTGCGCGCCGTGATCGGCCCGAATGGCGCCGGTAAAACCACGTTCCTTGATGTGATTACTGGCAAGACCGCTCCCACTGAAGGGGATGTGGTGTTCAAGGGTCGCTCTCTGGTGGGAACGCGCGAGCACCGCATCGCGCGCCTCGGCATCGGCCGCAAGTTTCAGAGCCCCCGTGTGTTCGAGAAGCTCAGCGTTCAGGAGAACCTGGCTCTGGCGGTCAGCCGGCCCAAGCAGCCCTGGTCGCTCTTGTTCGGTGGCCTCAATGCTGCGCAGCGTGACCGTGTGCATCACTTGATGAGCATCGTCAATCTGCAGAACCGTTCCGATTGGGCTGCTGGGTCGTTGTCCCATGGCCAGAAACAGTGGCTTGAGATCGCCATGCTGGTGGGTCAGGATCCCGACCTGTTGCTGGTGGATGAGCCAGTGGCTGGGCTCACGGACGAGGAGACCGATCTGACGGCGGATTTGCTCAAGTCGTTGGCGGGGGATCACACCGTGTTGGTGATCGAGCACGACATGGAATTCATTCGGCGACTTGAAAGTCCGGTGACGGTTCTGCACCAGGGTCATGTCCTCTGTGAGGGCACGATGGATCAGGTGCAGACCGATCCCCGGGTGATTGAGGTTTATCTCGGCACCACTGAGGAGGAGAACGGATGACAACGTTGCTGGAAATCCGTGGTTTGAACACCTATTACGGCGAGAGCCACATTCTTCGCGATGTGGACCTCACCGTGAAGCAAGGGGAGATGGTCTGCCTGATCGGTCGTAACGGTGTGGGTAAGACCACGCTGCTCAAATCCCTGATTGGGCTGCTGCGGCCCCGCACGGGTGAGATCGTTTTCAACGGCCATGGACTCGATCGTCAGGCGCCCCATCAACGGGCCCAGGCCGGTGTGGGCTACGTGCCGCAGGGTCGCGAGATCATCCCCCAGCTCACGGTCGAAGACAACCTGATGCTGGGCATGGAGGCGTTACCGGGGGGGCTGGGCCGCAACCGTCGGATTGACCCCTTCGTCTACGAACTTTTCCCGATCCTGCAGGAGTTTTTGCTCCGTAAGGGCGGAGACCTCAGCGGGGGTCAGCAACAGCAGCTCGCGATTGCTCGGGCTTTGCTCGGTAAGCCGAAGCTGTTGCTGCTCGATGAGCCCACTGAGGGTATCCAGCCCAACATCGTGCAGGACATCGAGGCAGCGGTGCGCCGGATCATTGCCGAGACCGGTATCGGTGTGTTGCTGGTGGAGCAGCATCTCCACTTCGTGCGTCAAGCAGACCGTTATTACGCCATGCAGAGGGGCGGGATTGTGGCCAGTGGTCCAACCAGTGACCTCAGTCAGGCGGTGGTGGATCAGTTCCTCAGCGTCTAAGACTCTGTTATCGGAGGATTCTTCTGGGTCAGTTCAGCTGGCCCAGAGGGATTCCGTCGCAGGCTCTTCAGCCATGGCGTAGTCGTTCACATCGGCACGCACATGCAGCATCTGTCCTGTCATCGACATTTTCCAGATTTCCAAGCGCGCATCTTTGGGCGCTTCGAACCAAAAGACTTCGGTGGGC
>JADHMX010000114.1 GCA_016779825.1 Synechococcus sp. BS301-5m-G53
AAGGCCAGCTGAAGCTTTCAGGCCCAAAAATGTCTTTCAGACTGAGTTGAAATACTGATCGATTGGGTTCTGTATCCAAAACAACCACCATCGATTCAGCAGGCAGGACAAGGTTTATTGAGATTGGGAGATCGATGTGAACGCTGGTCCTGCTTGCCCCATCTGGTTTGAAACCCCGAACAACCAAAAGGAATCACTCGCCGATCAATGCCTGACAGCAGCGGAGATCGAATGGCGACGTTGGTCGGGATGGCAGATGGAACGAACAGCGGAAAAACAGTTCAGAAAAAAGTGGGCCTGAGTCGTTTAACCAAAGAGCGAAGACTCTGAAGTGCGGCAAAGCCACTGCCAACGTGGTGGGACCCTCTCTTCGGCTCAGGCCACTGCCGTGACCATGCGCGACCTCTGCCCTGCCCTGCAGAACAAGACGTACTTCAACTACGGCGGCCAAGGGCCACTGCCCAGTCCATCACTGGAGGCGATCACCGCGAGCTGGTCGCGCATCCAGGAGTTGGGGCCCTTCACTGCAGATGTGTGGCCCTTCATCGCCACAGAGGTGAACAGCACC
The DNA here is from genome assembly GCA_016779825.1 of Synechococcus sp. BS301-5m-G53. Classification (GTDB taxonomy): domain Bacteria; phylum Cyanobacteriota; class Cyanobacteriia; order PCC-6307; family Cyanobiaceae; genus Parasynechococcus. Next base: position 569 of record JADHMX010000114.1, read on the forward strand.
CGCCGCCTTCTGGCCCAGTGCTGCGGCGTTCCGCCCCATCGGCTTGCCCTCACCGAAAACGTCACCAGCGGCTGCGTTTTGCCGCTGTGGGGGCTTCCTTTTGCAGAAGGAGATCGGCTGCTGATCGGCGACTGCGAGCATCCCGGAGTGGTGAGTGCCTGCGTTGAACTGGCCCGGCGCCAGAACCTCGCCATCGACGTGTTGCCGGTGAAGCATCTGCGGGGTGATCAGGCCCACTGCGATGCCGCCGTGCTTGAGGCGATCACGCAGACCCTCACCCGCCGCACCCGTCTGGTGGTGCTGAGCCATCTGCTCTGGAACACAGGGCAGGTGATGCCCATTGCCGCCGTTGCCGATCAGCTCAGCCAGCACCCCCATCAGCCCTTCCTGCTGGTGGATGCAGCACAAAGCTTCGGACAGATCCCCGTCGACGAGGCCGCTGCAGCAGCGGACATCTACGCCTTCACCGGGCACAAATGGGCCTGCGGGCCCGAAGGGCTGGGGGGCGTGGCGCTGTCGGAACGAGTGCTGGAGGAGGCCGCGCCGACCGTGATCGGCTGGCGCAGCCTGCGTGATGAAAGCAAGGCCGATCTGAACAGCAGTGACCTGTTTCACCGCGACAGCCGCCGCTTTGAAGTGGCCACCAGCTGCGTGCCCCTGATGGCCGGCCTGCGCAGCTCACTGCAACTGCTGGACCAAGCGGGATCAGCCCAACAACGCTGGGACCGCATCCAAACCCTGAGTGGCAGGCTCTGGAAGGCGCTCCAGGAACTGGAGCGTGTCACTCCCCTGCTGGAGGTGACGCCCGCGAGCGGACTGGTGAGCTTTCAGATCAAGGGCGATGTACCCCCTGCAGAGCATGTGAAGCAGTTGGGTGCCCAGGGGCTGTGGATTCGCGACCTGGCCGATCCCAGTTGCCTGAGGGCCTGCACGCACATCAGCACCACAGAAGACGACATCAACGCCCTGGTGGCAGCGATCAGGGCCCTTTGATCGGCTCAGATCAATCGCGATAAAGCAACTTGCTTCAAGACAACCTCAAACGCAGGGCGCGTTCCGCCTCCTCGCGATCGTCGAAGTGCACCTTTTCGGTGCCGAGAATCTGGTAATCCTCGTGCCCCTTACCGGCCACCAGCACCAGATCGTCGGCCCCGGCTTCTGCAATCGCTAAGGCAATCGCCTTGGCTCGATCAGCCTCCACCAGCAGATCGCTACCGGCCGGAATGCCCGCCACCACATCGTTGAGGATCTGCTGAGGATCCTCGGTGCGGGGGTTGTCGGAGGTGACCACCACGCGGTCCGCCAGGCGAGCAGCAATGGCTGCCATCTGCGGACGCTTGCCGCGATCCCGATCACCACCACAACCGAACACACAGATCAACCGACCTGTGCAGAACGGACGTGCTGCCGCAAGAGCGTTGTCCAAGCCATCGGGAGTGTGGGCGTAATCCACCAGCACCGGAGGCAGATCAGCTCCATCCACCCCGTTCAGGATCACCCGCTCCATCCGGCCAGGCACACCGCCGAAATGAGCGATGGCCTCCAGCAGCACCGGCAAGGGCAACTGCTGCTGAAGCAGCACCCCCACCGCCTGCAGCAGGTTCATCAGGTTGAAGCGTCCCAACAAAGGTGAACGGAAACGCCCCTCACCCACAGGGCTGATCAAGCGACCCTCCACCCCAGCGGCCGTCATCTGCAAATCAGCCATATGCAATTCGACCGATGGATCCTCCAGGGAGCTGCGCCAACAGGCGGCGCCCAGCCGCTCAGCCAACCGCGCCCCCCAGGGGTCATCACTGTTGACCACCGATCGCGCATCACCTTCCAACAACAGGGGATCCGCAAACAACGACGCCTTGGCCTCGAAGTAGTCCTCCATCGAGGCGTGGTAGTCGAGGTGGTCTTGGGTGAGGTTGGTGAACACGGCTCCCGCGAAGCGGCAACCCGCCACCCGCTGCTGCGCCAGGGCATGGGAACTCACCTCCATGGCCGCCAGGCCGCAGCCGGCGGAAGCGGCCTTAGCGAGCTGCCCCTGCAGAAGATCTGCGAAGGCCGTGGTGTGAGTGGACGTGATGCTGTGGCCCGGCCAACGGTTGACCAACGTGCCGAACAGGCCCACGGCTTGGCCTGCCGAAGCAGCCAGATGCTCAATCAAATGGGTGGTGGTGGTTTTGCCGTTGGTGCCGGTCACACCAATGAGGGCCATACGCCTGCAGGGGTGATCCCAGTAGGCCGCTGCGATCTCACCGATCCGACGCGCCACCGGCTCCTGGATCACCACCACCGGGTCATCAGCACCTGGCGGTTGTGTGGCAGCAGCTTGAGCTCCAATCACTGCAGCGGCGGCACCGGCCTCAAGGGCTTGGGCCCAGAAGGTGCCGCCATCCACTCGTTCGCCAGGGAGACCAAGAAACAGAGTTCCTGGACCAACGCGGCGGGAATCGGTGGTGATCGCCTCCAATCCAGGGTTCGCTAGCCCCTGCGGCACCGCAATGCCTGCATCACTCAACAGGGCATGCAACATCTGAGTCATCCCAACTCCCCTGCGGTTAGGAGAGTTTTAAGCCGTTCAGAGCGCCGTGGACAGGCAGCGTTGCAACCAATTCAACAGTCCCTCACCCGTGAGCCGCGGAGAAACCCGGGGCAGCTCACGGCCATCGAGCGCGAGCACGGGCACCTCGAGGTCGTAGCGCGCCTTCAGCTCCTGAGGGGTGCCGGGCGCATCGATATCAATCACCGTCAGCTCGATTGACAGCCCCAAGAGGTCGAGGACACGCAAGCGGGATTCCAAGCCTTCACAGAGGCAGCAACCGGCGCGGCTATACAGGGTGAGCTGCTTCATCAATCGGGCACCGGGTCACAGCCACAGGGGGTGAAGGGATGGCAGCGCAGCAGCCGTTTCACGGTGAGCCAGCCCCCCTTCCAGGGACCATGCTTCTGGATGGCCTCCAGGCCATAGGCGCTGCAGGTGGGCATGAAGCGACAGCGGGGCCCGATCATCGGGGAGATGAAGCGCCGATAAAAACCAATACCGGCCAGGAGAACAGCCGCCAGAGCATGGTTCAACGCCTGTCGCAGCTTGGCCATCGGGCCGCCAGATAGAGTGGTTGATTCGTGCATCGCGGCAGATGCCTGGGACTCTTTCGGTTCCAGCATGCCCAACAACCGCACGATCTCAACACACACCTTCCCACCTATGTCCCGTTACCGCGGCCCTCGTCTGAGGATCACGCGGCGCTTGGGAGACCTCCCCGGTCTCACCCGGAAGGCCGCCAAACGGTCCTATCCCCCCGGTCAGCACGGCCAAGCCCGTCGCAAGCGCTCTGAATACGCGATCCGTCTCGAAGAGAAGCAGAAGCTTCGCTTCAACTACGGCGTCTCCGAGCGTCAGCTCGTGCGCTACGTGAAGAAAGCGCGCGCCCAGGAAGGTTCCACCGGAACCAACCTGCTCAAGCTGCTCGAGAATCGTCTCGACAATGTTTGTTTCCGCCTCGGCTTCGGTCCCACCGTGCCCGGCGCCCGTCAGCTGGTGAACCACGGTCACGTCACCGTGAACGGTCGTGTGACCGACATCGCCAGCTACCAGTGCAAGCCCGGCGATGTGATCGCCATCCGCGAGCGCAAGTGCAGCAAGAAGCTGGCTGAGGCCAACCTCGAGTTCCCTGGTCTGGCCAACGTGCCGAGCCACCTCGAGCTGGACAAGTCCAAGCTGAGCGCCAAGGTCACCGCCCGCTGCGAACGCGAGTGGGTTGCCCTGGAAATCAACGAACTGCTGGTGGTGGAGTACTACTCCAGAAAGGTCTGATTGCCAGACAATCACCGGCTGCAGTTCTTGATCTGCCCCAGCATTATCCCTCGCCCTCAGGGCGGGGGATTTTTTTTACTTGCAGGCCGATGTACTTGAGCTCGAAGGAGATTGAACGAAGAAAAACAAGAAATTTGTCAACAGAAAAACATGCCATCAACACTGCAAAAATACTGATTAAAAACTCAACAATACCCAATGCATTGGAATAGATCACCATGGGCGGATCGGCCATAGCTGCTAAAACCTGGTCGAACGCTAAATCCACCAACTCCAACATTGCGGCAGAGAGAGCGAACAAGGTTATCCAGAACAGGCTCTGCGCATGCCCATCATTTTCAATAGCTGCTTTGTGCCGACCGATATTAACCATGAGATTAGACAACAAGAAAAACATTGAAAACAACGTGAGATGCAAGACCTCTTTATTGGAGTCAAATTCGATGTACTCGACAGCGATATAGGCGACAACCGCCATGACGAGAAGAACCCGAAGCACGACAAGCGAGCCCCAGAGAATCTTCTTCACTCTGAGATCTGGAATCCGAGACAGCGTCATCGATCCTCTCCATCATCAGCAGAGATACCTCTTACAAAGACCAGACAGCAAAACAACACCTATTTTTTT
>JADHMX010000018.1 GCA_016779825.1 Synechococcus sp. BS301-5m-G53
TTGGTCTTCCTGACAATTTGATGTTGCAGGCGAGTCGGTCGTACCTGGATGCAAAAGCGATCGCCACCCTCACTTACCTCCACAACGGAAAGTTGGATTACCCCGCCCGGGTGCTGGGCTACATGCAGGATCCTGAGCTGCATGGGTTGATTTATGGCGGCCGTCAGCCGAATCCGGACATCACCGTTTAGGACCCACCATTGCTGACGGGGTGGAGTGTGAGTTCACCAGGAAGATGAATAGCGACCATCACAACACCACCTGCTTCCCCCCCTGAGAGTTTTGTATTGCTTTCAGACAGTCAGATAGGACGCACTTGAAAGGTGAATCCATGCAACCCCTGCTTGGACTCAAACCGCGGAAAGCCAAGATTCAGTGGTGAGCAAAACAAATAAAGGAGCTCATCGATGCGCAAAATAATTCTCCAAAGCAACATCACACCGGACTGTTGGAACAACCCTCGACCTACTACGAGTAGCCATATCTGATCTCCCACCTGCGAGCTATTTCCTGAGCTGCTAAAGAGGGTTATCGCTTTAGCTCGAATGTCCTTTTCAGATTCATTCCCAAAAATCTATAGGTGTCCCAAGTGCGGCAGCCAAACCTTCGAGACAGGACAGATACGAGTTTCTGGTGGTTTTTGGTCTAGCTTCTTTGACGTTGGCAACCGCCGCTATAACTCTGTCTCATGCACTGAATGCGGCTACACAGAGTTCTATAAAAGGACTGTTTCTGGGATTCAGAAGGTGTTCGACTTCCTGGGTGGATCATGAGCTGATTGATCTGCTCCCTCATCAGGAAGGGATCAATGTGGGCGACTTGAGGCATGGTTCAGTGGTGACTGTTTCATGGTTTGCACAACCCACGCCACAACATCACTTCCCAGTCGCAGGCCAGATGGCTTGGCAACCAGGGCTTCGCTCTAAGGGGATTTTTTTTGCCTGTCGCGCGAGGTCATCACCCAGAAAGTCACCCTTGATGCGTACCAGCAGTCGCCGTAGTGCCTGGCTGGCTTGCTCATCGCTGAGCCAACCAATGTCGTAGTAGGTGCAGGTCGCATTCAGCCAACCCTGAGCCTCTCCTCGCAGTTCAATCTCCAATTCATCGAGAAGCGGAACCGCCATCAAAGGAGCATTCCCAAAAAAAGCAGTGGCCGCAAGCAGGGAACTAAGCACAACCCTCATCGTTATCCACACAGCACGTTTTGAATGATGCCGTCGAATTCATCGGTCGTCACGCAACGTTGTCAACCGGTCTTAGGTGCCCAGCCCATTACTTTCTGCCAAAGCAATGCATCACCCCAACTGGAATACATCGGTTTTGGCAACGGGGTTAGCGGTCCCAGCGGCGCCTGAGCTGCGGGATCACCAGAAAATCCATCACGGCGAAGCTAATCAGGCAGGGCAGAAACCCCTTCTCAACGAAGCCGCACACCAGCCGCCTCGGATCCAACACGCAGACCACCAGCTGAGCCATGCCAAAGATCGTCAGCTTGACAGCAAAGGACGTGAGGGCAAAACGCCGTTCCGCTGAACTAAGACGAAACAAAGCCAGCAATCAACACAAGACACACAATCGGCTGATTCGCCCCTGAAAGCAATGCGCTAAGTCCGCAAGGTCCTGCTGCTGCCTCTGTGTACCCACTTACGACGACACCGCAATCAGGACGCAAGCCGTAGAACCTAAAACCGCCAGATGTCCATTCACGTCTGATCACTCAAAAAGGCGACAGCTGAGATCGTCTGACCTGGAATGGTTAACGGTGTCTTCCACCCCCGAGAGTCAGGGGGAAACCTCTACCCGCCGGAGCCGTTTATCCAGGCCGATGCAAAGTCCAATCCCTCAGTTGAGGGAGAAAAGCCACGACAACCATCCCCCCTTTGGGGGATGTGAAAGTCGCCTAGCTGGAGAAGCCTTGACCCAGCACGGTGAATCGATGAAACAACTCCTGTTACCGCTGGCCGTCGTCCTGCTTGTCCCAACAACAGCGCTGGCTCAGGTGGATCCCGAGGTTGCAGCCCAGTGCAAGAACGCCAGAGATTTCTATGGCTGCGTCAGGGCCTACACAACCCCGGCCCGGCGCTCCGAGGACTTTGCCCCTCTTGCTGGTGTGATGGACCAGGTGGCTGCAGGTCTGATCTCAGGCCCGACCTACCGCAACACACCAACGAACTTCTCCCAGGGCATGAATCCTGCCGGACTGGTTGAGGGAATCCTGAGGGGTGTCCTGCGCTGAAGCGGAGCACACCCCCGTTCACTTGTGGCCGCTCGCCCGGAACCGATCGGAGCGGCTGGTGGCGGCATGTTTGGTTTTGCGACCGCTTACCCGCTTGCGCCAGAGCTTGAACGACGACGGTTTCATGGATTGCCGCATCAGAGCGATCACCTGCGGCTCGGAGAGTCCGAATTGAAATTCAATCGCCTCGAAGGGGGTGCGGTCTTCCCAGGCCATTTCAATGACCCGATCGAGGTCCTCGCTGGGGAGCGTTGTCAACGACGCGATCAACAGGATTGAAGAGGCTAACGACGTTTCAGGTCACGCAAAGGTCACCCAGGGCCGCGAGCCGCGCCTGCAATTTCGACCAGTCAAAACTGCGTGGATCACCCCGCTCCCCGCCCAGATCCACATGGCGATGGGTGGTAATGGCAGCCGGAGGCAGATTGAAGGAGCGAATCCAGCCCGACAACACCAAGGCCAACGCGTCGTATTGCTGGGTGGTGTAGCCCGCGTGGGCGTCGTAGGCGTGCGCCCCCGACGGCGGCGTTTCCAGGCTCAGATGCAAAGCGAAGTTATTGACGGAGCCCTTGAGCTTCTTGTTGGTGATCGCCCACTCCCCCAGAAAAGCCGAAAACCCGGCGCCGTAAGCGCGATTCAACGGGTCCACCAGATCCAGAACGCGCCCGTCCTGGCCCACCAACGTGTGATAGCTCACCTGATCCTCATCCCGGGGATGGGGCGTCATGAAGGTGTTCAGGGCAGAGCTGAGCGAGTACACGGTCTCGTGCAGCACCACCACCCGAGGCGTGGCGTCAATCCGACGGCCATAGGCGTCCTTGTCGTAGCGCTCTCCGAAATTGGTTGAATCGATCTTGACGAACGAACGCCAGGAACTCGAGCGGGCATCAAGCTTGTTCAAACGCGCCCGCACTGCTGTGTCCACACCCGTGCACTGACGGGCCAACGGCGAACGCCATGAGCGCGACTTCGGCGGCAACGGCACCGAGGAGGAGGGGTTCTCTTCCCGTTGACGACCGCGTTCCCTTCCAACCTCGTCGAGCAGTTCCATCAGAGACGGGCGAACATCCGCATGGGACAGCTCCCCTTGATCCACCACCACCCAGCCGATGAGTCCCAGGGCCAACGATCCTGCTGCTGCAGCAGTGATCGAAAGAAGGCGATGCTCCTGAATGCGGTTCCGCAGACCGCTCCAACAACGGATTAAACGATCTCGAACCATCGATCCCGCAACTGCCGTTGTTCCGCTGTACACCCAGGATCCCAATCCAATGCCCAATGGTCCACACCCGTGTCAGGAATCAGCTGGGTCTCCTTCAGGAGGCTGCGTCGTGCATAGGTGACGTTCACGCATTCCTGCTTTTCGAGCAGAACCGGGAGATCACGACTGCAACGCACCCGGTAGCCATTGATCGCCAACAGCTCATCACCCACCACCAGGCCAGCCCGTTGGCCGGGGCTATCGCGCCTCACACGCTGAATCAGAGCTACGCCCTCTCCATCCTTAAAGCTGAGTCCATGGTCGGGATGCTTCAGCGGAACGGGGTCCATCCGTAGCCCCAGCGCCTGCAAGCAATCCAGCAGGGGGAGAGACTCGGGCTGATCCAGCCACTGATCCAGATCCATGGCTAGATCGGCATCCCATCGAGCCAAGGCGGCCTTGATGTCATCACGGCTATAGCCCCGGGCCTGACGGCCAGGGCCCTGCCACAGCTCTCGCAGGATCGCAGCCATGGAGTGACCACGTTGGCGAAGGCGCACGTCCAGGCAGAAGGCCACCGCAGCACCGAGGCGGTAGTAGCTGATCTGGCTGTCCCGCGACGCTGGCGTTGCCTTGTAGAGCTTGATCCATGCCTCACGTGCGCTGGCCGCGAGCGACTGAATGGAACATCCGGGTGACATCAACACGCTGGATAGCTCCTCACCCAGATCCTTGAGCAGGGTCGGTCGATCCGAGCATCCCGCCAGCAGGGGCAGGCTGAGGTCGTAGTAACTGGTGATGCCCTCGGCAAACCACAGCCCCTCGGTGATCACCGCCTGCCCATAGTCGTAGGGACGCAGCTCCACGGGCCGCAGCCGCCGCACATTCCACTGGTGCAGGTATTCGTGGCCGATCAACTGCAACAGCTGCCGGTACCCCTTGGGCTTAGCCAGCTCAGACCAGCTGAACTGCAACACAGCGCTGTGGTCGTGCTCGAGGCCGCCATACCCCTGATCGAGCAGTTGCAGAACCAACTGGTAACGGTCGCCTGCAGGAGGAGGGGTTCCCAGCAGGCGACAGGTGGCGCTGCACACCTTCTCGATGTCGCTGATGAAGTTCGTAGGCCAACCCATTGGCGGCGTGCCCATCAGCAACAGCTCATGGGTACAACCATCAACCGTGAAGGGTTCCGCTTCAAAGGGCCCCGCATGCAGCGGGCTGTCCACAAGGGCATCGAAATCGACAGCGACCCAGCCCTCAGCGTGGGCATCCAGCGGCAGATGCACACTCCAGTGCTCCGGGGCCGTCACCGCAACGTGGTGTGGTGACCAGCGGCAGCCATCGATGTCCATCGCCACAGCGGCGAGGCAGAGTGAGGCGAAATCGGGATCCAGCAACCCGGTGCGAACGGTTAGATCCCGGGCTTCCAGCTGATAGTTCAGCGTGAGCGGGCTCAGATCGGGCAGATCGCAAAGCCACCGGTGCGGCGCCAAACGATGCACCGCAAGCTCCTCACCGTTGGCCAGCAGCTGCAGGCTATGGAGGTGCTGGGCGTGATCGCGAACCGTGTACGACCCCGGCGTCCACACCGGCAATTGGAAGGTCTGCCGCTGGGTCTGGGGTGTCCATTGAATCGACACACCGATGGTTTGCGTTTCGGGACGGCTCAGATCGAGCCGGATCTGAACCGGTTCGAACACGTCAGTGGGTGTGCAGGATCAGGTCTGCGGATCCCAAAGCACCAAGGCGCACCTGGTCCATGGCATGGAGCAGGGCATAGCGGCGGTTCAGCCGCTGCAGGCGCTGTTCAAGCCCAGGCTGGCGGCTGATGCGTTGGATGTCGCCATGCATCACGATCGTGCCGTCATCCCGCTGGGTCCACCCCAGGGGCATGGCATCGCCGTGTACGGCAAGCACATCAACGCCATGGGAGTCGTCGGCAAAACCCTGCAATTCGGTCGATCGCTCCACGCGGAAGCCCTCCTCTCCCAGGGCCTGAACCAGTCGCTCGAGATCGGTGAAGACAGTCGGCAGGATGGAGAGATGGGACATGGACCGAACCCCGCTTTGACAGACCCTAGCCACAACAATCGAGCTGACCAGACCCCTTTGCAGCTGGGGGTGATGGCATCCGGAAACGGCAGCAACTTCGAGGCCCTGGCCCAGGCGATTCAGGCAGGCGATCTCAACGCACGGATTCAGCGCCTGGTGGTGAACAATCCGGGCTGTGGTGCCCAGCAACGGGCGGAGCGTCTCGGCATTCCGGTTTCGGTGCTCGACCATCGCTTGATCAAGGACCGGCGCGAACTGGACGCCGAACTGGTTCGTCTGTTTCGCGCCGACCGGGTGGAGCTGGTTGTGATGGCGGGGTGGATGCGGATCGTCACGGAAGTGCTGGTCAGCGGCTTTTCCGATCGCCTAATCAACATCCACCCCTCACTGCTGCCCAGCTTCCGTGGCCTGGATGCCATCGGTCAGGCCCTGCAAGCCGGGGTGAAGGTCACCGGCTGCACGGTGCACATCGTCACCGAGGAACTGGATGCTGGCCCAATCCTGGCCCAGGCCGCCGTCCCCGTTCTCGACGGTGATGACCACGCCACGCTGGCCAAGCGGATCCAGGAGCAGGAGCACCTGCTCCTGCCCAAGGCCCTGGCTGGCCTGAAGCCAACCTGGCGTCAGGGATAGAACGACTGCAACGGCAGCCCCGTCTCCGGAGCGAGGCCCGCCATCAGGTTGAGGCACTGAACGCCTTGCCCCGCCTGGCCCTTGATCAGGTTGTCGATCGCACTCATCAACACCAGCTGGCCCGTGCGGGTGTCCACCTGAACCGACAGCAGGGCACGGTTCGTATGGCGCGCCCATTTGGTGGCGGGATAGGTGCCCACCGGCAGGACTTGAACACAGGGGTGGTGGCGGTAGATCGCCTCCAAAACTGTTGTGCAATCTTCAGCGGTGAGGCCGGGGTCACGCAGACGGGCGTAAACCGTCGAGAGCAGGCCGCGCACCATCGGCACCAGGTGCGGCGTGAACTGAAGGCGGATCTCCTGCCCAGCCACCTCCATCGCCATCTGTTCGATCTCGGAGGTGTGGCGATGGCCAATCACGCCGTAGGGCGCGATGGATTCCGAGGCTTCCGCCAGCAGCATCGCCTCCTTCGGCACGCGCCCCCCACCAGAGGTGCCCGTCTTGGCGTCAATGATGATGCCGTTGGTCTCAATCAACCCCTGCTTCAGGAAAGGCAGCAGCGGCAACAGGCTGGCGGTGGGGAAGCAACCAGGGGCTGCCACCAGCTTCGCTTCAGCGATGGCAGGACCGTTCCACTCCGGCAGTCCGTAAACAGCACTGCTGCAAAGCGTCGCGTCCGTTCGATTGAGGGAGCCGGCCTCCTTGGCATAGACCTGCAGCCACTGCTCCAGGGAGCGGTAGCGGAAGTCGGCGGAGAGGTCCACAACCCGCACACCCCGCTCCAGCAATTGCGGCGTCAACTGACAGGCCAGGCCGTTGGGAAGGCTGAGAACAGCGAAATCAGAGCAGGCTGCAATCCGATCGGGATCCGCCGATTCCACCGTGGGGTCGTCCGGCAGCGGCAGGAAGGAGCAGACGGAGCTCCAGCGTTGACCAGCACTGCGTTCGCCGCCGAGGAAACTGACGGAAAGGCCGGGATGGCCTTGAAGCAAACGGATCGTCTGCAGTCCTCCGTAACCGGAGGCACCGATCACCGCAACCCGACCGCCCTTGCCCATTGCCATCGATTCAACCGCCGACGCTGTCTTGCCTGCCATTGAACCAACCAGCCAACGGTCGATCGTACAGAGATCAATAATGAACGTATTCACCGGCGACCAGGCTCCTGAACCCCAGTTCTCTTGACCCCGCGAACGAACCCATCGCGTTTGATGACATCAGCGACGCCCTTGCAGCGATCCGGAATGGGGAGTGCGTTGTGGTGGTGGACGATGAACAGCGGGAGAACGAAGGCGATCTGATCTGCGCAGCCCAGTTCGCCACTCCAGAAGCGATCAACTTCATGGCCACCGAGGCGCGGGGGTTGATCTGTCTCGCTATGGAGGGCCAGCGGCTGGACGAGCTGGATCTGCCGTTGATGGTGGATCGAAACACCGATGCCAACGAAACGGCCTTCACCGTGAGCATCGATGCCGGCATTGAGCATGGGGTGACCACCGGCATTTCCGCCGAAGACCGCGCCGCCACGATTCAGGTGGCGCTCAACCCGGCCACGCGCCCGGCGGAACTGCGACGCCCCGGTCACATCTTTCCCCTGCGCGCCCGCCCAGGCGGCGTGCTCAAACGGGCCGGCCACACGGAAGCCGCCGTGGATCTGGCCCAGCTAGCCGGTCTCAGTCCTTCAGGGGTGATCTGTGAAATTCAGAACAGCGACGGCTCGATGGCCCGCCTGCCAGAGCTGCGCAGCTATGCCGATCGCTGGGGACTGAAGCTGATCAGCATTGCCGATCTGATCCGTTACCGCCTCGAGAACGAGCGTTTCGTCCGCCGGATGGCCCAGGCCAAGATGCCCAGCCGCTTCGGCACGTTTCAGGCGGTGGGCTACCGCAACGAACTGGATGGCTCCGAACACGTTGCCTTGATCAAGGGCGAGCCCAACGCTCTGCGGGAACCGGTGCTGGTTCGCATGCATTCCGAATGCCTCACGGGGGATGCCTTCGGCTCACTGCGCTGCGACTGCCGGCCCCAGCTGGAGGCGGCCCTGCGCCAGATCGAAGCCGAAGGAGAGGGTGTGGTCGTCTACCTGCGGCAGGAAGGCCGGGGCATCGGCCTGATCAACAAATTGAAGGCCTACAGCCTCCAGGAAGCAGGGCTCGACACCGTTGAAGCCAATGAACGGCTTGGCTTCCCGGCGGATCTACGCAACTACGGAGTGGGCGCGCAAATCCTCTCCGACCTCGGCATCCACCGGTTGCGCCTGCTCACCAACAATCCCCGCAAGATCGCTGGCCTCGGCGGTTATGGCCTTCAGGTGGAAGAGCGGGTGCCACTGGTGATGGACCCCGGCGCCCACAACGCTGACTACCTGGCAGCCAAGCGGGAAAAGCTCGGGCACCTGTTCGAATCCGAGAGTCCCTGTGTGGTGCTGGCCCTGGCGGTGAACGTCGGCCCGGAAAGCTGGCCCACGATTCGCCACGAAGTGGAGGGAATCGCCCAGCGCCATGGCTTCAGCCTCGAGGCCCTGCACGAACCGCGCTTGTTGGCGCTCTGGGATCGACCGCAATTCGTGTGGAAACTGGTGACCGACGGTGTTGACGCGGCCCCCCTGCTGAAGAGCTTGGCAGGCTTGGCGGCAACCGAACGGGTGGGGCTAATGCGCGTTCCTAGCGAGCGGATGGCCCTGCATCCACCCCAGACCCTCGAACGGGTGGAGCATCAACTCAAAGAGTTGATCAATTTGGGCAGTGACGGGCTGGTCGAAAACGGCCCGTCACTGCTGCACTGGACCCGAAGCTGATCAGCCTTCCTGGATCGTCACCTTATTGATCTTGGAGCCATTGGCCAGCTTCAGCACCACATCCATGTTGCCGGTGAGGCCGAACACGGTGTGCACGCCATCGAGGTGGGGCTGGGCCGCATGGCAGATGTAGAACTGCGAGCCACCGGTGTTGCGACCGGCATGAGCCATGGCCAGGGTGCCGGCCTGGTGCTTCTGCTGGTTGATCTCGCAATCGATCTGGTAGCCGGGACCTCCGGTACCAGCCATGCCCCGGGCGCCATCACGGCTGTTGGGGCATCCCCCCTGGGCCATGAAGCCGGGAATGACACGGTGAAAAGCCAGGCCGTCGTAGAAGCCATCCTTAACCAGCTTCACAAAGTTGGCGACGGTGTTCGGGGCATCGGCCTCGAACAGCTCGAGCTCGATCAGGCCTGCTTCGGTGTCCATCAAGGCCTTGGTCATGGTGGCGCGAGCAAAATTGGAGTGTAAAGAGACGCCGCCCATGCCCGACCTCTCCCAAGCCCGCGTCGGCGTGATCGGCGGCAGCGGCCTCTATTCGATCCCCGGATTGCGCCAGCTGGAGGAACGCACGGTCGACACACCCTTTGGAGCACCGTCCGATCAACTGCGAATTGGGGAGCTGGAGGGGGTCGAGACCGTCTTCCTGGCCCGCCACGGCCGCCATCACCATCTGCTCCCCAGTGAGGTGCCCTACAAGGCCAACATCTGGGCGATGCGATCGCTGGGAGTGCGCTGGTTGATCTCCCTCTCGGCGGTGGGATCCCTGCAGGGGCATCTGCACCCCCGCGACATGGTGGTGCCCGATCAGTTCATCGACCGCACCCGAGACCGCCCCGCCAGTTTCTTCGGCGATGGCTGCGTAGCCCACGTCAGCCTTGCGGAACCCTTCTGCCCCCGATTGAGCGCGCTTCTGGCCGATGCCGCGGAGCAGGGCTTGCCGGAAGGTCGACAACTGCACCGCGGTGGCACCTATCTCTGCATGGAGGGTCCTGCCTTCTCCACCCAGGCCGAAAGCAAGCTTTACCGCTCCTGGGGCTGTTCGGTAATCGGAATGACCAATCACACCGAAGCCCGCCTGGCCCGGGAAGCCGAACTGGCCTATGCATCTCTGAGCATGGTCACCGACTTCGACTGCTGGCATGAGGACCACGACGCCGTCTCGGTGGAGATGGTGATCGGCAACCTTCAAGCCAATGCCTCGGCCACCGAACCAATCCTGAGTGGGTTGATGCAGCGGCTCAAACAGGAGCCTCCCGCCTCGCCAGCCCACACCGCTCTCGCCAATGCCCTGATCACCCCAAAGGATCAGGTGCCGCCCGAGACCCGCTCGAATCTCGATCTGTTCACCGCCCCCTACTGGGGACCGTTCGATCAGGCCTCCGCCAGCTGAGCACCGCAGGCGGCCAGGGCCGGCCGCAACTGTTGGTCGTGCTCGAGCAGGAGGGCATTGGCCTGATCGAACGACAACGCGCCAGCGGCCATTAACAACGCGAGTTTCACCGATCCGCCGGCCTCCTCCAGCAGCGTCAGGCCCCGCTCCCGCTCCACGCCGGCCAGATCACGAAGAATCCGCAGTGAGCGGTCCACCAGCTTGCTGTTGCTGGCGGCCACATCCACCATCCGGTTGCCGTAAACCTTGCCCAACTTCACCATCACAGCGGTGGAGAGGGTGTTCAACGCCAGTTTCGTAGCGGTTCCGGCCTTCATCCGGGTGGATCCGGTCAGCAGCTCAGGGCCCGTGAGCAAGCGAATGTCGATGTCGCAGGGCAGTGGTGCCTGATCCGTCGGAACACAGGCCATGGCGATGGCCAGAGCACCGATTGTTTTCGCGAACGCCAGCCCACCGCGCACGTAGGGGGTGGTGCCACCAGCAGCGATGCCCACCAGGCAGTCCTTGGAGCAGAAGTCCCGCTCCTCCAGATCAGCGCGACCGGCGGCCTCAATGTCCTCAAGTCCTTCGGAGCTACGCAGCAGCGCTGCGGAGCCGCCGGCAAGAACGCCCTGCACCTGCTGGGGATCACTGCAGAAGGTGGGCGGACATTCCGCGGCGTCCAAAACCCCCAGCCGTCCGGAAGTGCCAGCACCGAGATAGAAGAGGCGGCCTCCGGCACGGAGGCGCTCGGCAACGCCATCTACTGCCTGAGCCAGGGCCGGGGCCACCGCGGCGACCGCTTCCTGGGGGCGGCGATCCTCGTCGGCAAACAATTCAACCAGCGCCAGGGTGTCGAGTTGATCCAAGCGTGAACTGCGCTGGTTGCTCTGCTCGGTGAGCAGGTGGCCGCGGTCGTTGGAGGGCTGCAGATCAGGGTCAAAGACGGCCATGGCTCAGAGCAGACCCTCCAGGCGCCGCCGCAGCTCATCCAGCTCAGGATTCGATTCCGGTTCGGTCTCCAGTCCCTGGCGCGCCGGCTCCGCGGCCTGCTGATCTGCCATCGCGTCGTCAGAAAGAGACTCGTCCTTCCAGTTGCTCACATCGCGGTTGCTCTGGGGCGGCGCCATGAACAGACGCTCCTCGTCATTGCTGGGCACAAAGCCCGACTCGATCAGCCGGGCCTCGTAGCCGGCCTCACGGCAGAACAGATCAACGTCTTCTCGATCGAGGGCCTCCACCGTGGGAACCGGAAAGTCCTGGGCCTCCAGAAGACCGGCATAACGCTCGGCATCGTCGGGGTTCTCAAACAGAAGAACCACGGTTCGTCCGGCGATTTCAAGCGAGTGGATGCCTTCGCTATCCGTACCGGCATCAAAGAGCAGGACGTGGACGCGCATCGGGAAAACCGTCAGATCAACCGGACCGGAGTCTCACCCATCGTCAACCACCCTGCTCGGATTCGCTCGCCAGTTCCTGCAGACGTCGATAGAGGGCCCGTTCCGCATCACCCAGATCCGACGGAATCACCACAACGATCTCCACCAGCTGGTCCCCCCGCTCATCGTCCAACTGCAGCCCACGCCCCCGCAGCCGCAGCAAACGTCCGCTGGATGAGCCTGGAGGAACCTGCAGCGTCACAGGGCCATCCAGGGTCGGCACATCCACAGCGCAGCCAAGGGCCGCATCCGGCGGGAACAGCATCAGCTTGTAGAGCACCCGCAGACCATCAATCCGCAGCCCGTCGTCGGTCACAACGCGAAGCTGCAGAAAGTGATCACGGCCACCGGGGGCGACGCCCTCAAGCCGCAGGCGCCAGCCATCTCCTGCAAAGGGGGGGGTGTTCAACTCGATCATCGTGCCGTCATCGAGCGTCAGTTCCACCACGGTTCCCTGGAGGGCCTGATCCGGGGTGAGATGAACCACCGACTCGAGATCCTCCACAGCACGCACCGGGGGCGGCGGCGGCGGTGCAGACACCGGACTTCGGAAGGGGGGATCAGGCTCCACCTCATCCTCAACGTGGGCCTCAGCCGCCGATCGCTTTGATCCACCTCCGAAGATCACATCGAGGTAGTCCTCAAAATCGGGGAAACCGTGCGCGAAGGGATCGGCGACATCAGCGCTGGAGCCACCCCCCCGCTGCCAGGCCTCACGCCGGCGGGGATCGCTGAGCACCGCATAGGCCTCGTTGACCAACTTGAAGCGCTCTTCAGCAACGGGATCATTGCTGTTCAGATCAGGATGCCAGCGGCGCGCTTCACGGCGAAACGCCCGTTTCAGCTGCTGATCCGTGCAGTCGGAATCGACCCCCAGCAGAGACCAGTAATCAGGCTCAGCGGTAGATGTCATCGTCCCAAGGTGCAGGATCACGACGACTCAGGCCACGGCCGCGTTCACCCGGACGGCTAGGGGGACCCCAGGGGTCGTCGTCCCAGTCGTCGGCAAACAGCTCATCCTTAAGAGAGCCCAGGGTGTTGCGAATCCCCTGAAGCGGACTGCCATCGGCCTGACGTTCCGCTGAAAGACGACGGTTTAATCCGAACAACGCCTCCTCCAGACCACTCACGCAGAGATCAAGCTCCTGGAGATCGTCGTTGGCAAGACAGTCCTGCACGTCGCGCATGGCCATTTCAACGGAGCGTTGCTGCCGTTCAGCTCCATAGGGGCCCAGCTCGAGCGAGGCATCCCGCAGGCGCCGTTCCGCCTGAGCGAGCAAGGTCTGAGCCCGGTTGCGGCGCTCGATCTGATTGCGTTTGCGCCTGTCCTCATCAGCCTTGGCCTCGGCTTCTGCCAACAGGGCGGTCACATCCTCCTCATTGAGGTTGGAGCCACCCTGGATCGACACCGACTGCTTGCGGCCCGTGGTGCGGTCGGTGGCACTGACCTGCAGCAGGCCATTGGCATCGATGTCGAAGGCCACCTGCACCTGGGGCACCCCCCGCGGCGCCGGTGGAATCCCGGAGAGCCGGAAACGACCGAGGGATTTGTTGTCGCTCGCCATCTGGCGCTCCCCTTGCCACACATGGATTTCAACGGACGACTGATTGGCTTCCGAGGTGCTGAACACATCGGACTGGCGCACGGGGATCGGCGTGTTGCGGGGAATCAGCACCTTCATCAATCCACCGATCGTCTCCAGTCCCAGCGACAAAGGGGTGACGTCGTTGAGCAAAAGATCCCTGAGTTCACCGGTGAGGATCCCCGCCTGAACGGCGGCACCGATCGCCACCACCTCGTCAGGGTTCACCGATTGGCAGGGATCAATCGGCACCAGGGTGCGCACCAGTTGCTGCACCATTGGCATCCGCGTGGCGCCTCCCACAAGCACGACGTCATCGATGTCGTCAGCCGACCAACCGGAGTCGCGCAGGGCCGCCTGGACCGGACTAAGCAGACGATCCAGTAGATCCGGGCAGAGTCCCTCAAAGGTGGAGCGATCCAACCGGGTTTCGATGTGCAGCGGCCCCTCGCTGCCGGTGGCAATGAAGGGAAGCGAAATCGGTGTGCTGAGCACACCTGAGAGTTCCTGCTTCGCCTTCTCAGCCGCCTCCGTCAACCGCTGCAGGGCCTGGCGATCGCGGCGCAGATCAACCTTGTGCTCCTCCTCAAAGGCATCAGCCAGCCAGTTGACAATGCGTTGATCGAAGTCGTTGCCGCCGAGTTGCGTGTCGCCGTTCGTCGCCTTGACGTCAAAAACGCCATTGGCGATGCGCAGCAGCGACACGTCAAAGGTGCCTCCACCGAGGTCGAAGACCAAGACACGTTTGACGGCGCTGCGGTCAAAGCCGTAGGCCAGAGCAGCTGCGGTGGGCTCATTGAGAATGCGCTCCACCGAAATGCCCGCCAGGCGTCCGGCGTCGCGGGTGGCCTGACGCTGCGCATCGTTGAAGTAAGCGGGCACGGTGACCACCGCCGCTTCCACCGGTTCACCCAGATAGGTGGACGCATCATCAACAAGCTTGCGGATGATGCTGGCCACCAGTTCTTCGGGCGCGTACTCCCGCTCGGTGACCGGACAAGGCACCCGAACCTGCCCCTGGTCGTTGGCACGCACGGTGTAAGGAACCGACAGGCTGCTGTCCTCCAGTTCGTCCCAGTCCCGGCCGACGAACCGCTTCAGATTGGAAAAAGTGTTGCGGGGGCTGAGCACCAGCTGACGTCGGGCCAGCTGCCCCACCAGCAGTTCCTGATCTTTGGTGTATCCGACAACGGATGGGGTGGTTCGGCCGCCCTCGGCATTGGCGATCACATGGGGACGACCTGCCTCCAGCACAGCGACAACCGAATTGGTGGTCCCCAGATCGATTCCGACGATCCGCCCCATATCCCTGAAAACTTGATCCCCAAGCTAACGGCAGGTTCAAACCGGCTCCAGCCCCTGCTTAAGCCGCTCTTAATGACCTCAAGCGGATCGGGTCATACCTTGTAAGGGCGCGCCATTGGATGCATGTCCGACGCGGACAGTCGTTACTTGCTCCGAAGACGTCCACTAGCGGAAAAGCTGGTGGACATCAGTTTCAGAAATCTCGCCATCGCCATGGCCTCCGTCGTGGCGATCGTTCTCTTCACCATCTTTGTGGTGGTTTTCCAGGGGAGCCTGGATTCCATGGCTCGCTACGGCTGGCAATTTCTAGTCACCTCAGACTGGAATCCCGTGGACGATCAGTACGGGGCCGGGGCCGCGATCTACGGCACCTTGATCACATCGCTGCTGGCCTTGTTGATCGCGGTGCCCCTCGGGGTCGGCACAGCCATCTTCATCACCGAAAACATCATCCCCAAACGGATCCGTGACGTGGTCGGCCTGATGGTGGAACTGCTTGCGGCGATTCCATCGGTTGTGCTTGGCCTCTGGGCCATTTTTGTGATGGAACCGTTCATCAGACCTGGGCTTGAACTTCTCTATCAGCTGTTCAATTGGTTCCCCCTGTTCAGCACCCCACCAATGGGTCCAGGCACCATTCCTGCGGTGTTGATCCTGGTGGTGATGATCTTGCCGATCATCACGGCGATTTCCCGTGATTGCCTGAATCAGGTTCCACCGCAACTCCGCCAGGCCGCCTATGGCGTGGGTACAACACGCTGGGGAGCGATCATCAATGTGATTCTCCCTGCAGCGATTTCCGGGATCATTGGTGGTGTGATGTTGGCGTTGGGCCGCGCCATGGGCGAGACCATGGCCGTGACGATGATCATCGGCAATTCGAACAACTTCAGTGTGTCTTTGCTGGCACCCGGCAACACCATCGCTGCGATGTTGGCCAATCAGTTTGGTGAGGCGGATGGCTCGCAGGTGTCATCACTGATGTACGCAGCGTTCGTGCTGATTGTGCTCACCCTGTGCGTGAACATTTTTGCCCAGTGGATCGTGAAGCGTTTAAGCCTGAAGTACTGACATGACGCAAACGCTCACCAACAACCAAGTTGAGTCTGCACCAGATCTCAGCTACAAGGCCTTTGAACGCAGAAACATCAGCAGCGGGGCGCTCTCGTTCCTGGCGGCACTATTTGCCGTGATTGCTGTTCTGCCCCTGATTCTGGTGCTGGGCTATGTGCTCGTGCAGGGGGGCAGCAAAATCAGCCTGGCCCTGCTAACGCAACTTCCACCACCACCAGGCCTCGAAGACGGCGGGATCGCCAATGCCATCGTTGGAACGCTCGTGGTGACGTCCATCGCTGCGCTGATTGCTGTTCCGGTGGGCGTTGGTGGAGGCGTGTTTTTAGCTGAATACTCCCGTTCGGGATGGTTCGCTCAGTTCATTCGCTTCGGCACCAATGTGCTGGCCGGGGTGCCATCGATCATCGCCGGTGTGTTCATTTACGGAACCATCGTTACCAGCCGAATCCTGTTCGGAAACGCCTATAGCGCCGTCGCCGGTGGGATGGCACTGGCGGTGCTGATGCTGCCCACAGTGATCAAAACCACCGATGAAGGCCTGAAACTGGTGCCCGATGATCTCCGGCGTGGTGCTCTCGGCGTGGGGGCGTCCCGGTTCGTCACTGTGGTTCGAATCACCCTCCCTGCCGCATTAACTCCGATCGCAACAGGGGTTGTGCTTGGCATCGCCAGAGCAGCAGGGGAAACAGCTCCGTTGATCTTCACCGCTCTGTTCTCACCGTTCTGGTCGGATCTGCTCACACCGGAAGGGATCTTCGCTCCAATCGCGACCCTCTCGGTGATGATCTACAACTTCGCGATCATGCCCTACGAATTTCACAACGAGTTGGCGTGGGCCGCATCGTTTGTGCTCGTAGTGATGATTCTGGCCCTGAACCTCTTCTCTCGCTGGCTGGCACGATTTGCTGCCAAATAAACCATTTCTACGTAAAACAATGACGACTCTTCAACAGCCTCAAGCCACCGAGTCCAAAAGTGCAGACGTCGCCCTTTCCCTGCAGAACGTCACGATCAGCTACGGCAACTTCGAAGCCGTTAAAAACGTTTATTGCGAGATTCCCCGCGGCAAGGTGACGGCCTTCATTGGCCCATCCGGCTGTGGAAAGTCCACGGTGCTTCGCGCGCTGAATCGGATGAACGATCTGATCGAAGGCTGCTCACTGCAGGGAAGCATCCTGTTTGGAGGCGTTGACCTCTACGGGCCCAGGATTGATCCGGTGGAAGTGCGCCGCCGGATCGGGATGGTGTTCCAACAGCCCAACCCATTCCCGAAAAGCATCTACGAAAACATCGCCTTCGGCGCTCGCATCAACGGCTACACGGGAGACATGGATGAGCTTGTTGAACGTTCCCTGCGCCAGGCGGCGGTTTGGGATGAGTGCAAAGACAAGCTGAATCAGAGCGGTTATTCGCTTTCCGGCGGTCAGCAACAGCGCCTTTGCATCGCCCGCACGATCGCGATCCAGCCGGAGGTGATCCTGATGGACGAACCCTGTTCAGCCCTCGACCCCATCTCAACGTTAAAGATCGAGGAGACGATGCATGAGCTCAAAAAGAGCTTCACCATCGTGATCGTGACCCACAACATGCAGCAGGCCGTCCGCGTCAGCGACATGACCGCCTTCTACAACGCAGAGGCCGTTGAAGGCGGAACCGGAAAGGTGGGTTACCTCGTGGAATTCAACAACACCGACAAGATCTTCAACGCCCCCCAACAGCAGGCCACCCAGGACTACGTCTCCGGTCGCTTCGGCTGATCGTCTGCCAGCCGGCTCCGACCAAAGCCGTCGTGGGCTCTCAACCCTCGAAATGGGCAAAAAAAATCCGGTCCCTCAGGACCGGAGAAGCGGAGAGCGAGGGATTCGAACCCTCGATAGAGTTGCCCCTATACAGCATTTCCAGTGCTGCGCCTTCGACCACTCGGCCAGCTCTCCACCGGCTAAATGGGGCAGGTGAGAATGTAGCAGGGCACTGCCAGCAGACCTTCATGCGTCCCAGCCACAGGATCACGATTCACTGGCGTCAGGAGGGTCGCACCATCACCCACGACGTCCCTGAAGGGGACTACATCCTTCACAGCTTCGAAGAGCAGGGCGACCCACTTCCCTTCTCCTGCAGGAACGGATGCTGCACCGAGTGCGCCGTTCGCGTGCAGAGCGGCAGCCTCGACCAGCACGAAGCCATGGGTCTGTCGCGTGAGCTGAGGGCCAAGGGCTACGGCCTGCTCTGTGTGGCCCGGGCCATCGGCCCCCTGGAAGCTGAAACCCAGGATGAGGATGAGGTGTACGAGCTCCAGTTCGGACGCCACTTCGGCAAAGGGCGCGTCACCGCCCGAATTCCCCTTGAGGAGGAATGAGCATGCGGGAATCGATGTGCAGCCGGGCCGCCCGCGAGGGAGGTCTCACCCCAAACGATCTGGAGCGCCTTGTCGGCGTGGCCCGCTCAGCGGCCGATGCCGGCGGCCAGGAATTGATGCGCCATTACGGACGCCTGTCGTCCATCGAAAGCAAAGGGCGTGTCGGCGACCTGGTCACCAATGCCGACGTTGCAGCCGAGGGCATCGTCTTGGAGCTGCTGGCAGAGCAAACCCCTGAAATTGCTGTTCTGGCAGAGGAAAGCGGTGCAGCCGGACAGCAGGACGGTCTCAGGTGGTGTGTTGACCCCCTCGATGGCACAACGAATTTCGCCCACGGCTATCCCTTCTTTGCGACCTCAATCGGGCTGACCCTGGGCCAGCAACCGATTCTCGGGGCGATCGCCGTGCCCTTTCTCAAGGAGATGTACTGGGGAGCACCGGGAATCGGAGCGTTCTGCAACGACAGCCCCCTGCAGGTGAGCAGTTGCGATCGGCTCGAAGACTCCCTACTCGTCACCGGGTTCGCCTACGACCGGCACACCCGTCTCGACAACAACTACGCCGAGTTCTGCTGGTTCACCCACCGCACCCATGGCGTGCGCCGGGGCGGCGCTGCAGCCGTGGATCTGGCGTTTGTTGCCGCTGGCCGTCAGGACGGCTATTGGGAACGGGGCCTGTCTCCCTGGGATTTAGCGGCCGGAGTGGCCTTGGTGGAGCTGGCGGGTGGAACCGTCACGGGATATGGCAATCAACCCTTCAACCTCTCCAGCGGCAGGGTCGTCGCCGCTGGTGCGAGCTTGCATGCCGAGATCATCGATGGGTTGTCCCAGGTGAAGCCGCTGCCCGGAGCCGCCTTCGGTGCCCCCGAGGTCACGGCCATGGGATCCTGAGGCGTGGTCGAGAGAACGTGAGATGGCGCTGCAACCCGCAGCTGGCGCAAAGGATCTGAATCCACGTCAGGTGGAGACCAACCGACTGCTGACGGAACGTCTGGCATCGGTCTACCGCCTCTGGGGCTACGACGAGGTGTCGCCACCCCGGGTGGAACGGCTGGCCACCCTGATGGCCGGCGGTGCCATCGACAGTTCAGACATTGTCCGTCTGGTGGCGGATGATCCCCTCGGGCTGCGACCGGAGATGACGGCATCCATCGCCAGGGCCGCCTGTACGCGATTCGCAGGTCGCCAGCGCCCCCTGCGGCTTTGGGCCTCCGGCACCGTGTTTCGCACCCGTGCCGCCGATGAGGGGGGACAGTGCATCGAAGAGAACCTCCAGAGCGGCGTTGAACTGTTCGGCATCAGCGGTAGTGAAGCGGAGATGGAACTGCTCAGCCTCTTGATGGCTGCTGTTCAGACCCTGGAGCTGGAATCCAGCCAGAAACCAAGGCTGTTGCTGGGCCATACCGCCCTGATGGATCTGGTGCTCAGCCCGTTCAGCGGTGCGATGCGTGATCAGATCCGCACAGCCCTGATCGATTTCGACCGCTTGGCCCTCGAGAGCTTCGATCTGGCCGACGGCGACAAGACCAGGCTCCTCTCCCTCCTGGACTGCAGGGGCACCCCAGACCAGGTGTTGTCGCAGCTGGCAAGCCTCTGCGGGGAACAAACAGTCTTCGACGAGCTGCGTCGCCTCTGTGCCCATCTCGCCCAGGCAGCTGAGGATCAAGCGGTGACGATCCAGCTGGACCCAACCTTCCAACCCCATTTCGAGCTGTACACCGGACTGGTGTTCCAGTTGGTCTGTGATGGACGCAGCTCACCGGTGGTGATTGCCCGCGGTGGTCGTTACGACGATCTCGTCCGGCGTTGTGGTGCGACTGACGACCAGGCCTATGGCGCTGGATTCAGTCTGGCGATCGATCCGATCCGAGAACTGATCTCGGACCTGAATGCTGCTGAACAGCAGCAGAGCGATGTTCTTGTGGCCTTTTCACATAGGTCGAGCCTGGAATCGGCGATGGAGCGACAGCGCAGCTGGCATCAGCAAGGCCGCACGGCCGTGATGGCCCTTGAACCGCTGGCATCGCGACAGAAGGCGGAACAGCTGGCCAAGGGCCAGGGTGATCTACAGCTGGATTGGGTTGATCCTTAGGATCCGGCAGTTCAGCAGGTCTTCCATGGCTCATTCCATCGTCACTGACGTTTGTGAGGGCATCGCTGACTGCGTTGATGCCTGTCCTGTGGCCTGCATTGACCAAGGGAAGGGAAAGAACAAAAAGGGAACCGACTTCTACTGGATCAATTTCGACACCTGCATCGATTGCGGCATCTGTCTGCAGGTGTGTCCCGTTGAGGGGGCCATCGTTGCCGAGGAGCGTCCGGACCTCCAAAAGACGCCCTGAGCCGAAACGAGGTTCGGAGAACCCCCTGATCAGGGCGTTGAGCTGAAGTGAAACCGGTCTCTAGTGTCTGGTTTTTCGCAGCAAAGGAATGGCGGTGCTGGAGGAACAGGGTCAGATTCAGATCCACACCGAAAACATCTTCCCGATCATCAAGAAGGCCGTCTATTCCGGCCACGAGGTGTTTCTGCGGGAACTGGTCAGCAATGGCGTGGATGCCATCAGCAAGCGGCGCATGGCTGCGATGGCCGGCGATTGCAGCGAGGGTGATGACGGAGCCATCCGCATCACTGTGGATCGGGAGGCAAAAACCGTCACCATCAGCGACAACGGCATCGGCATGACCGCCGATGAGGTGAAGCGCTACATCAATCAGGTGGCCTTCTCCAGTGCCGAGGATTTCCTGGAGAAATACAAGCAGGAAAACGACGCCATCATTGGCCACTTCGGCCTGGGCTTCTACTCCAGCTTCATGGTGGCCGAGCGGGTGGAGCTGCTGACCCGTTCAGCCCGACCCGACGCTGAAGCCGTGCGTTGGAGCTGTGATGGTTCTCCGAACTTCAGCCTCACTGGCGCCGAGAAGGAGCAGCCCGGCACGGACGTGATCCTTCATCTGATGGAGGACGAGCTCGAATATTTGGAGCCGGCTCGCATCCGCACCCTGATCAACACCTACTGCGACTTCATGGCAGTACCGGTGCAACTGGAGGGTGAAACCATCAACAAGATGGATGCCCCCTGGCGCAAAAGCGCAAGGGATCTGAGCGATCAGGACTACATCGATCTCTACCACTATCTCTATCCCTTCCAGGGCGACCCCCTGCTGTGGGTTCACCTCAACACCGACTATCCCTACAACCTCCAGGGCATTCTTTTCTTCCCCAAGCAGACCGGTCGTGCCGACTGGGAAAAGGGGGAAATCAAGCTGTACTGCAACCAGGTGTTCGTCAGCGATTCGATCAAGGAAGTCGTTCCGCGCTACCTGTTGCCCCTGAGGGGGGTGATCGATTCACCCGACATCCCCCTGAATGTGAGCCGCAGTGCTCTCCAGACCGACCGACGCGTTCGCTCCATCGGCAATTTCGTGGCCAAGAAAGTGTCGGACCGGCTGCGGAACCTGAAAAAAGAAGATCCCAAGGCCTACGCCGAAGCGTGGGATGCCCTGGCACCGTTCGTGAAAATCGGCGCCATGGAGGATGAAAAGTTCGCCGAGCAGGTGTCTGAATTGATCCTGTTCGCCACCACCGCCGCCGCTGGTGAAGGTGACGACGCTGACCCGATCGCCTGCGATGGCCGTTCCTTCACGACTCTGGAGGGATACCGCAGCCGACTGGCCGAAGATCAGAACAAGCGCGTGCTTTACAGCACCGATGATGTTGCCCAGGCCGGCGCGCTCAACCTCTGGACCTCCCAGGGAGCGGAGGTGCTGAAGCTGGAGACGGTGATCGACACCCAGTTCATCCCATGGCTGGAGCACCGCCATGAGGAACTCACCTTCCAGCGTGTCGACTCGGAACTGGACGAGAGCCTCAAAGACAACGATGCCGAACTCACCGATCAGGACGGCACCACGGAGTCAGACCGACTGCGGAACTTGATCAAGGAAGCTCTGGCCAACGACAAGGTGACCGTTCAAGTGCAGGCCCTCAAAGCTGAAGGGGCACCGCCGGCCATGATTCTTCTGCCGGAACAGATGCGCCGGCTGAACGACATGGGTGCCTTGATGGAACAGCGCCTGCCGGGCCTTCCCGAGCATCACGTTCTGTTGGTGAACCGTCGTCATCCCCTTGTGGAGGGGATGCTGAAGTTGCGCGCCGGAGGCGTGCTGGTGGGAGCGGCGGAAACGTCTCCAACCGCAAGCCTGGCCGAGGATGTGGCTCGGCATCTGTACGACATGGCGCGGCTGGGCGTCGGGGGGCTGGAGCCCAATGAGCTGGCCGGATTCCAGACGCGCAGCGCTGAATTGATGGGTGCCTTGATGCAGAGAGGCCTTTGAGCTGAAGGCGTTTTGCTAAGTTGATTGTTTGGAACTGGTTTCTCAGCTCCAAACAACCTCTGAATAGAAGGACATCGTCATGTCACGGGTGTGTCAGCTCACCGGTACTCGCGCCAACAACGGCATGGCCGTGAGCCATTCCCACATCCGCACCAAGAAGCTGCAGCAGGCCAACCTGCAGCAGCGTCGCCTCTGGTGGGCGGAAGGCAACCGCTGGGTGAAGCTGCGCGTCACCACCCGTGCTCTGAAAACCATTCAGAAGAAAGGCCTGGGCGCCTACGCCAAGTCTCTGGGCATTAACCTGGCCAAGATCTGAGATTTTGAACGGGTGAATCGGCGGGAATTACTAGTCAAATCCGGCCTATTCCTTTCAGCTCTAGCGCTTTCACCCTCGCGGGCTTCGGCCCTCGGGGGTGTTGTTTTGGAAACGGGTACGACCGTTCCCGATTTTGATTTGCCCGGATCCAGCCAGTCCGAGCCCGATCGAACGCAGTGGAGCAGCCGTGATCTGCGTGGCCGCTGGCTCGCGGTTTACTTCTATCCAAGAGATTTCACCGGCGGATGCACCATCGAAGCCCGGGGCTTCGAGAGCCTTCACAACGACTTCCTTCAGGCCGGAGCGGAAGTGATCGGCATCAGCGCCGACAGCATTGACGACCATCAATCGTTCTGCGAGAGCGAGGGGCTGAGCTTTCCCCTTCTCTCCGATCCCGACGGAACCGTGAGCAAGTCCTACGGGTCCTGGATGGCGCCCTATTCGCTGCGCCACACCTTTCTGATCGATCCGGATGGCATCTTGCGTGAGCGTTGGGTGGCGGTTCGACCCAATGGTCACGCACGGGAGGTGCTGGATTCGTTGAAGTCACTTCAGAACAAAACCGCCATTTGACAAAACAGGGCTTTTGCTGAATGGTGGACCGAACGAAGCGTTGTTCGAATAAATGGGTGCTGGTCAGAGTTCATTCGTAATCCTCTACCACCGCACTCCTTTTGATGAAGCCAAAGATAAAGACGGAAAAAGGATCTGGGTTGATCAAAAAAGCCCCAATGGAATAATTCCAACTCTTCGCAATCTCTTTCGCAGCTGCGAAAAGGGTACCTGGATTGCCTGGAGACGCGTTGAGGACAAATCAAAACAAGGCACAGAAAGAATCGAGATGGATAATCCGTCTCCCTTCACCCTATGCCGGATTCCACTGGAAGACGAACAGATCTCCAGCTTCTATCACATCACTTCTAAGGAATGTTTCTGGCCAATTCTGCACACTTTTCCCACCTACTTCAATGTCAACAATGCTAATTGGCAAATCTTTGAAGAGGTCAACAAATGCTTCGCCGATGCGGCATGCGCCGAAGCTGCGGAAGGAGCGACGGTTTGGGTTCACGATTACAACCTCTGGCTTGCCCCCGGATACATCCGAGCGGAACGTCCCGACCTGAAGATTGCCCTTTTCCATCACACCCCCTTTCCAGGGAATGATGTGTTCGCCATACTTCCCTGGTGTGAGCAGATTATCGAAAGTCTGCTCTGTTGTGATGTTGTTGGCTTCCACATCCCCCGCTACACGGAAAACTTTGCCCGTGCGGCCAGCACTCTTGTTGGTGCCAAACGTGGGCCCAAAGTCCCGGTGGACAAAAAATTTATCGAGGTCGGCACCGCCCTTTCGGAAGGCACGGTGACCAGTCACCTCGAGCACAACGGTCGCACCATCCAATTGCTCAGCTCGCCAGTGGGCACATCACCGGATCTGATTCAGGAGTTGTGCTGGAGCCCGTCCGTTGAAAGCCACGGTGAATTGATCGTTCAAGACACCAAAAAGGGTCGAAAACTAATTCTTTCTGCCAGTCGGGTGGATTACACCAAGGGCAACGAGGAGTTGCTGCTTGCCTTTGAACGTCTGCTGGAACGACGCAAGGATCTGCACGGCCAGGTGGTGTTGATGCTGGCCTGTGTGGCCGCTGCCAGTGGGATGAAGATCTACGAAGACACCCAACGCTCGATCGAAGAAATGGCCGGGCGGATCAATG
>JADHMX010000019.1 GCA_016779825.1 Synechococcus sp. BS301-5m-G53
CAGAACAGGTCGTTGAACACGATGGGATGCAGCGGTGCACACAGCTCCAACAAGCGTTGAGACGGTGTGTGCAGATGGCCGCCTTTATCGGTGGGACTGATGATGAACACGCCCATGTCCTGACGGCGGGCTGCATCAAGGGCGGGGCTGTTGTCCTGGCGGATGTAATACCAGTGCAGATTCACGTAGTCGAAGGCGCCGGAGGCGCAGGCCTCTGCGATCAAGGCTGTGGGGCCGTGGGTGGAGAAGCCCACGTGCCCAATACGGCCATCCGCCTGCCAGCGGCGCACCACCTCCATGCAGCCCCCGGGCTGAAGGGTCTGCTGGAGATGCTCCGGCAGGTTGATGCCATGGATGGCCAGCAGATCCAGACGATCGCAGCCCAACCGCTCAAAACTGAGCTCCAGTTCCGCTTCGAAGGCGTCGCAATCGGGCCGGGGAGGGACCTTGCTTTGCAGCAGACGGGAGGGGTCAGGTGTTCGCGGCAAGGCCCAACCCAGCTGGCGCTCGGAGCTGCCGTAGTGCCGCGCCGTTTCAACATGATGAAAACCCAGATCCACTGCGCGCTTCAGAGTCGCTTCGAGCTGGGTCTGCGATGCAGACGTGATCTCATCAGCAGGAAGGTCGGTCCAGCTCTGCTGGAACCGCATTCCACCAAGAGACAACAGGGGGATCTCGAGCTCCGTGCGGCCGAATCGACGGGTGGGCAGCGCCATCAACCCTGGGGACGAGGTTGCAGATTCTGGCGAATCAGGTTTTGCCTCAGCGTTTCCAACGACTCAAAGGGAACCCAGTGGATGCAATCCACGGGGCAGGTATCGATGGCCTCCTGGATGCATTCGGTGGAGTCGCCGTCCTGGCGGATTGCCCTTGAACGTCCCAGATGCGGCTCCACAACGAAGGTGTTGGCAGCCACATGGGCGCAGTAACGACAGCCAATACAGACGGCCTCATCCACCCAAACAGCCTGATCGCGCATGTCTCCCCCCAACAGGGGTTCTCGCCCCGTGGCTTGCTCCTGTGGCCGGGCAAGAGCAGAAAAAGCGTGAGACGAAGGATCAGCCAGGATTCAAGCGTCCCAGCGGGTCACCACGAGCTCAATGGAACCATCCTCGGCCTGGATCTGTTCGGCGACCTGAAAACCTTCGTTTGCTGTGGCAGCCAGAACCGTGTTCAGGGCGTAACGCTGGGTGAGCTTGGAGAGGAAACGCTCCACAGGGATTTGCTGCTTCCAAAGGTCGAGATCGGTGACCAGCTCGTAGGACTCCGATGCGCTGTTCCAGCGGAAACCGATATCACCACCCTCCTGCACCGCAATGGCTAGGTCGGCTGTGACGGTCTGGCCGCGGTAGCCGCGCACAGGCCGTTCGCCCTGATCAGGGGCGTAGCCCATGTCTTCCAGGGCTTTCACCAGAGGCTCCAGCTGACGCAGTTCGGTTTTGACGGTGCTGAAATGCGACATCAGTTCAAATGAGCTGGAAGGGACTGGGACTGGACCTCAGGCTGTAGAAACGCTTCGGATGTGGATTCCTGACGTTCAACCGTTCCAAGAGCAGCTTCCACTTCTTCAGTGAGCTGCTGACACGACTCACCGGTAACACCCTCGACCCGCTCCTCCACACGACCATCAGGTCGGATGGTGAAACGAATGGTCTTTTGGGGCATTGAAGCAGCGTGATTTGGGCAGCAATCTAGTGGGGGTCACCCCTGAGTGTTGCTCTCTCCGTTACATCAGGGGCTCAGAGGATGAAACCGTCGTTGATCAAGGCCTGCAGACGTTCCAGCACCAGCGGATCCTCGAGCTGTTCAAGCGCAGTTCTGGCCTCATCGCGCACGGAGATCTCTCCGTCATGAAGCAGGGCGCTTACCAGGGCTTCAACGATCTCGGCTTGCCGCGGTTGCACCAGCTGATCGATCAAACGACCCAAAGCCCAGATGCAGTTGCTACGCACCACCGGTTCACTATCGATGCGCAGGCTCACCAGCAGTTGTCCGGCCGCGGGATCGGCCTTGACCGGTGAACGGCTGCCAGCCTCGGCCAACGAACCTGGACACCACAGGCGAACAGCAGCGACATCCGTCTGCAGAGCCTTGATGAGTGGATTGAGCACCGGCGCATCCGGAAAGTTGCCCAGGCTCCAGGCCGCAGCCTTACGGACGTAGGCATTGGCATCCAGCTGAAGCAGCTGCAACAGCGGTTCGACAGCCGGCGGAGATGGATTGCGGCCCAAGGCGTAGACCGCACTCATCCGCTCCACCGGACAGGGGTTCTGCAACAGGGGCAGTAACAGGGTGATCGCCCTGGGGTCGCGGTGTTCACAGAACACCTGCAAACCCTGCAGCCGTTCTCCGTGGTTGCCACGCAACCAGATCAGACCCTGGTCACAAGACCGAGCGATCTCCAGGGAGGAATCCTGATCGGTGTCGTCGAGTTGGATCGCATCCAACGGATCCACGTCGTCTTCCGCCGCCAGCTCCCGCGCCAGAAGATCGGGATCCAATGAAAGGTTGGAAAGCCCCGGGTCCTTCTTTTGGCTGCGATCGTCAGTCATAGAGCGATGCTACGGGAGGTCTTCCAGCGCTCAACCGATCGGAGCTGGAGCCAGCATGTCACCGGGGAGCCAAATACGAGCACTCACAGCCACCAACGCCAGGGCGAACAGAAGAACAATCAGAGCCGGCAGAAGGGTGGAACGAAAAAAAGACACCGGAAGACTGAAATCAAGGCGTCATTCTGCTCAAGACGGCACGGCATCGACACGCCGCCGCAGCTGCCAGATCGACAAGACCAGCACCGTCAAACCGATCCAGCCACTCCACTGCTGATGCAACAGGAAGCCTCCCGTTCCCAGCAGGCCGCCGAACAGCACGCCGCAGGCCAGAACGAAGCGACGCAACATCTCACTCAGAGACTCCATCGGCGTGACGCCAAAGCGTTGGCGAAGACGTGACCAACCGGGGCCCGGGGGGCGAACCGTCCGCACAAACTGCTCCAGAACAGCATCCGTTTCCGGGGGTGTGGTGAACATCACCGCCAACCAGACCACGGCAGAGAGGCCGGTGATCACGGCAAGGCGAACGCCGTAATCCTCGATCCGAACCAGGGGCACCACCGAGGTGAACACGCCCACAAAAAAACCACAGAGCATCGCCGACAGCTCAGCCGCCGCATTGACCCGCCACCAGAACCAACGCAGCACCAAAACCACACCGGGCCCGGACCCGATGGCGATCACGAGACGGAACACCGTGCCAATGCTGTCGCTGATCAAGGCGGTGATCACCCCGAGAACGAGCAGAAGAACAGTGGTGAGTTGTCCCACCAGCAACAGCTCCCGTTGGCCGGCGGCAGGCCGAACAAAACGCTGGTAAAGGTCGTGAGTGAGATAGCTGGCGCCCCAGTTCACCGACGTACTCACCGTGCTCATGAACGCCGCCACCAGGGAGATCACCACCAGGCCAAGCGCCACGGGGGGCAGCAATTGCACGGCGAGGGCCGGATAGCCCAACTCCAGATCAGCGCCGGCCGGCAACAGCACCAAGGCCGCCAGAGCGACCACGATCCAGAGCCAGCTGCGCACGAGGTAATTCACCACCAGAAACACCCAACCCGCCAGCCGCGCCTGTTGCTCATCACGGGTGGCCAGCATCCGCTGAATGAACTCGCCACCCCCATCACTGCGGCGAAAACTCCACCACTGCACAGCGACGTAGGCCGTGAACATCGGGATGCTGATGCCACTGCCCTCCAACCAATGGAAGCCCGCGTCATCCCAGGTCCAGGGCACCAGCGACAGCAGCTCCGGCCGTTGCAGAGCCTGCAGTTGCTCCAGAAGTGCCGTCATCCCACCTGACGCATGGAGAGCAGCCGCGGCCACGGCCACGGCCCCCGCCAACGCCAGCACGAGCTGGACCAGATCGGTGACCACAACGGCCCAGAGCCCACCAGCCACGGTGTAACTCATCACCAGCAGGGCCACGACCATCAACAGCCAGACCGTGTCCGTCAGCCCCAGCACAGCGGTTTGACCCGACACCAGGCCGAGGGCTTCCACCACTTTGCGTAGGGCGAGGAAGGCATAACCGATGCCGATGCAGTTGACCGGTACAGCCAGCAGGAAAGCCTTGATGCCCCGTAGCCAGGCCGCCGCCGGTCCGCCGTAACGCAGCTCGGTGAAAGCGGCGTCAGTGAGCACACCGCTACGACGCCAGAGGGGCGCAAACACAACCGCCATGGCCACATGGGCCAAGCCAAAACTCCACCACTCCCAGTTGCCCGCCAGACCGCGGGCGCCCACAAGGCCGGCGACGTACAGCGGCGTGTCGATGGAGAAGGTGGTGGCCGCCATCGAGGCGCCGGCCAACCAACCATTGAGGCGACGGCCAGCCACGAAATAATCCGCCTCGCCGCTGTTGCGGCGGGCCAGCCACAACCCCAGCACCAGGGTGAGAACGAGGTAGGCCACGAGAAGCAGCCAGTCGATTGCTGTCATGCACAGACCCTGTTCAGCAGCAGTCTGCTGAGGAACAGGTCATCAGCCCACCCTTCAGCTGCCCGATGAACTCGTCGTCATCTGCTGACGCCGAAGCTGACCGCAGGCAGCATTTTGATCAAGCCCCCGGCTGGCCCTGAGGCTGACGGCAACACCCCGTCGCTCCAGAACACGACGAAACGCCTCAATCCGCTGAGGCGTGGGTCGCTTGAACTCCTCCTCCTCGATCGGGTTGTAGGCGATCAGGTTCACGTGGCTCTGGAAACCGCCTACGCGATCCGCCAGCTCTGCGGCGTGCTCGGGCTGATCGTTGAGTTCCCCGAGAAGGATGTACTCGAAACTCACCCGCCGGCCGGTGACCTCGAGGTAATGCCGGCAATCCTCAAGCAGGGCGTCGTAGGGATAGCCATGGGCCGTGGGGATCAGCTCCTCGCGCAGCCGCTGGTTGGGCGCATGGAGGCTCACGGCCAGGGTGAACTGGGCGCGGCCCAAACGCTGCATGGCCAGTTCCGCCAGTTGCGGCAGGGTCTTCGGTACACCCACCGTGCTGACGGTGATGCGGCGTTGGCCGATGCCGAGGTCATCATTGAGGCAGCGAATGGCCTCGAGAACAGCACCGCTGTTCAGCAGAGGCTCACCCATGCCCATGAACACGATGTGGGAGGGACGCCGGTCCATCGCCTCACGCACACTCAGCACCTGATCAACGATTTCGTGAGTCTGGAGTGAACGCTGCAGGCCCCCTTTGCCGGTGGCGCAGAAGCGGCAGGCCATGGGGCAGCCCACCTGGCTGGACACACAGACCGTGAGCCGCTGGTCGGTGGGTATGCCAACGGTTTCGATGGTCTCGCCGTCCTCTGTGGAGAGCAGCAGCTTGGTGGTGGCATCCGCAGCCACCGAACGATGCACTTCCTTCAGCCGGCCCACTTCGATGCCGGCCTCGACCAGGGCAGCCCTCCAGGTCTTGGGGAAGACCGTGATGTCGGCCAAGGAGTGGGCCCCCTTGGCATAGATCCAGTCATGGAGCTGACGGCCGCGGAACGGCTTTTGCCCCTGGGCGACGGCCCAGTCCTGCAGCTCGGCCGCGCTGCGACCCAGCAGATTCTGGGTCACCAGATCAGCAGACCGTGGCCCAGCTTGATCTCCACCGCCATCAGGGCGATGAAGCCAAGCATGGCCAGACGTCCATTCAGCCGCTCGGTATGGGTGTGGAACCCATATTTGGGCAGGCGTCTTTGGGGGATCTCAGTGGGCTCAAGCATGGAAGGGGCTGCAACGGTGAACGATTGAGCGGAGCTCATTCGTCAGAGAGCAGGCCTTCCTCCTGAAGACCCTCAACGGCTTCAGCATCGATCACCTGCTCTTCCTTCAGCTCATTGTCGGCGTCCGGACGGGTGAATGCGGCGAAATTGCTCGCCGAGGGGTCGATGTTGTGGCGGGTGCGGGTGGCCTCGAGGTCGGCGTCGCTGGGGTCATCCAGCACTGCACTGGCACTGGCCGCAGGGGGCATGTCGACGGTGTAATCGGGACGCAGGTTCTGCATGCGGCGGTAGCCGGCCGGGTCCTCCGACAGGATGTCGGGGTGAGGACCAGCTTCCTTCTGCAGCTCCTCTTCGAAGCCGCTGAAGCCGGTACCGGCAGGAATCAGGCGACCGATGATCACGTTCTCCTTGAGACCACGCAGCCAGTCGCTCTTGCCTTCGATGGCAGCTTCCGTCAGCACTCGGGTCGTCTCCTGGAAGGAGGCGGCGGAGATGAAGCTGTCGGTGTTGAGCGACGCCTTGGTGATACCCAGAAGAACCGGGGTGAACTCGGCGGGTGCACCACCGGTGATCGCCATGGCCTGGTTGGTGTCTTCCACCTGACGGAGTTCGATCAGCTCACCCGGCAACAAGGTGGTGTCACCGGCATCCTCGACCCGCACCTTGCTGGTCATCTGACGAACGATCACCTCGATGTGCTTGTCGTCAATCGAGACGCCCTGGGACTTGTAGACGTTCTGAACCTCAGTCACCAATCGGTGCTGCAAGTTGGCGATCGCCTCCTGGGCGGCCTCC
This sequence comes from Synechococcus sp. BS301-5m-G53, assembly GCA_016779825.1. Classification (GTDB taxonomy): domain Bacteria; phylum Cyanobacteriota; class Cyanobacteriia; order PCC-6307; family Cyanobiaceae; genus Parasynechococcus. The sequence goes on from JADHMX010000019.1 coordinate 6,551, forward strand.
ATCAGAGGCTTGCGGCTGCGCAGATCCTCGAAATAGCACTCGAGAAGCTCGTGGGGGTTGATCGGGCCATCCGTCAGCAATTCACCAGCGGTGACCTGCTGGCCATCGCTCACCATGATGTTGCGGCCGAGCAGGATCGGATATTCGCCGATGGCGTCATCGGCTTCGATCACATTGACGGCGAGGGAATCGTCGTCTTCACCCTGCTTGATCTCAACGGTGCCGGGCTTCTTGCAAAGGATCGCGGATTCGCGGGGGCGACGGGCCTCGAGCAGTTCTTCGATTCGAGGCAGACCCTGAACGATGTCACCCGTCTTCTGGCGTTCGAACACAAGCAGGGCAAGACCATCACCCCGCTGCACCAGGTCGCCATCGCGCACGTGCAGAACGGAATCGGGAGACACCATGTAGGGACGTCCCAGACGCAAGGTGATGCTGTTGCCGTTGACGGCTTCGATCTCACCGCAGCAGCTGGCGGACTCCCCATCAGCGATGGGGTCGCCATCAACAATGCGCTGACCCACACTCACCACCGGCTTGCCGGAAGTGCTCACGGTGGTGGTGTCCTCAGGACGCTCCACGATCATCCGGCGCACAGGGTCCGCTTCGGTGGCTTCCGGCAGCTGGGCCAGACCCGCCTGTTTGCAAAGGATCTGGGTGGTGGCGACAACATCGCCAGCCTTTACCGAAATGCCGTCTTCGACCTGCAGCTCGGTGTGGGTTGAGCCATGACTGGAGTCAGACATGGTGTCGCGACGCACCAGGATCGACTCCAAAATCACGAGGCGCAGACGGGAAATGGTCTTGGCCCGTTTGTCGGGGGCCTGCTCCACATCCACGGTCATCTGCGGTGTGGTGTCGAAGGTTTCGAGCAGCAGCTGCGTCTTGAGCAGCTCCACACCTTCAACGGACTTGATCAGTTCGCCGTCCTTGAAAGCCAGACGCTGGGTGGCCTTGATGCCGAGATGAGGGCCATTGGCCTGCTTCACATGGGAGAGCTCAGGCAGCTGGGCCTCGTTGGGGATGGTGTACTCCTCAACCGGACGCAGCAGCAGACCCTTGCCTTCGGGGGTTTCCACCGTCTGGACAAACTTCATCGTGTCGACGGACAGCCCTTTGGCGATGTCCTCGCCGGGGTTGACCATCTGGCCATCGCCCTCGAAGCGCTCCAACGCCTTGGCATCGGTGCAGAGGTGGAACTCACCACTGCGGACGATGATTTCGCGCAGGATGTCGTTCTTCTGTGTGACGGTGACGATGCCGGCGGTCTGGCTGAAGATGTCCTTCACGACCTCGGTACCGGCCTCGATCCACTGACCGTCGGTGATCATCAACAGGGAGATGTCCTTGTTGATCTCGTGGGTCTCCTGAGGGATCCACAGCAAGGTGCCGCCCTTGTTGACTTCGTAGCCGTTCTTGGCGGAACGGGCCTTCTTGATCGCCAGCCCCGGGGCGAACTTCACCAAACCACCGGTGCCGGTGCGGAAGCGATCATCCGCCAGTTCAGCGATGACCTCACCGGAACCGATCTTGCTGCCCGGGATGGTGTTGAGGCGGTAACGGGTGCCGTCCTTGGCCTCGAGATTCCAGATTTCTCCAGAGTGGGTGGACTCCTCCAGAAGCTTGAAGTCCTTGAGGGTCATCGCCGTGGTGACGATCTGCACCTCGCGAGAATCACCGATGGAGTCGCGCAGGCGCACTTCACCGCCGTACTCGCTGCGCTGGCTGGCTTCGGCCAGAACCTGCCCCTCGGTGACCTGCGTCTCACTGCCAACCACGGGCTGGGCGTTCGGCGGCAGGTTGTAGACGTCGCCGGAGAGCACCCACATCCGACCCAAACGCTGGGCCTTGAGGGTGATGTTGCCCTGACGGTCGGTGACCTCACGGGGCTGGATCGCCTCCTCGTAGCGCACCTGACCGGCCAGGTCGCAAATCACATCCTTGGTGGCCTTCTCCACACTCTTCTTGACGGCACCAGCAGCGATCTGCGCCACTGTGACGTCGGCATCGATGTCAGCACCGTTGTCGACAAACAGCAGGGAGCCGTTGGTGATCTCGATCTTCTGGGCCTTGCCCTTGCCTGAAGGCTTGATCGTGAGGCTGAAATCAACCTCAGCCTGCTGGGCATTCACACCATGGGGGGTGCGGTAGGGGCGAACCCGCGCCTTGCTGCCGAACTCAATGGTGCCCGCCACCTTGGAGCGAACCACACCGGTTTCAGCGGTGGACACACCACCGGTGTGGAAGGTGCGCATGGTGAGCTGGGTGCCAGGCTCACCGATCGACTGGGCAGCGATGATGCCGACGGCTTCACCGAGATCCACCAGTTCGTTGTGGGCCAGCGCCCAGCCATAGCACTTGCGGCACACGGAACGGTTGGCTTCGCAGGTGAGCGGCGAACGCACACTCACAGCCTTCACGCCGGCGGCCTCAAAGGCCTTGGACAGCGGCGGATCGATTTCGGTGTCGCGCTCGGCCAGAACCTCACCATCGGCATTCACCACCTGGGCAGCAGTCAAGCGACCCACCAGCCGGCTGCCGAACTTGCCGTCCTCGGCGTTCACCACGATGTGGCGGGTCGTGCCGCAGTCGTCCTCGCGAACGATCACATCCTGGGCAACGTCCACCAGTCGGCGGGTGAGGTAGCCGGAGTCGGCGGTGCGAAGCGCCGTATCCACCAGACCCTTACGGGCGCCGTAAGAGGAGATGACGTACTCAGTGACCGTCAGACCCTCACGGAAGTTGGTGCGGATCGGAAGGTCAATAATTTCGCCCTGCGGGTTGGCCATCAGGCCGCGCATGCCCACCAGCTGACGCACCTGGGACATGTTTCCCCGGGCGCCGGAGTTGGCCATCATCCACACCGAGTTCAGCGGTGCGTTCTCGTCAAAGTTCTTCTTGACGGCATCCACCAGACGCTCGTTGGTCTCCGTCCAGGTGTCAATCACCTTGGTGTGACGCTCCACCTCGGTGATTTCACCCAAGCGGTAACGCTCTTCGGTGGCCATGATCTGTTCTTCGGCCTGACCCAGCAGATCCTTCTTCGCCTCGGGAACCATGAGGTCGTCGACGGAAATCGACACGGCAGCCTGGGTGGCGTACTTGAAGCCGAGATCCTTGAGGTTGTCGGCCATAGCCGACGTCACCGCCGTGCCGTGGTTTTTGTAAGACCAAGCGACGAGCTGCTTGAGGGCCCGCTTGTCGATGACCTGGTTGCGGAACGGCGGCGGGGTCTTGGAAAGCGGGCGCGATGCGCTCACGGGAGCCTCCTTGGCGGCCTTGGAGGCTTTGCTGGATTTGGACTTGCGAGATTTCGAAGAAGAGGTCATGGCTGCGCGCGGATCAGGAGTTAGAGAGGAAAGACGTCTGGCTTGATTCAGGCGGCGGCCACCGCGTCGATGATCGTGTGATTCATCACCACGCGGCCCACGGTGGTGAGGATGTAGCGGCTGATCAGAGCACCGTCTTCATCGAAACGGTCGCGGCGGTAGCTCCACTGCTCGATGCGCGTGCCGTCACTAAGGGATTCGCTCTTGCTGGGGGCATCCAGCTCCTCATCGTCCTGAACTTCGCCGTTGAAGCGAACCCAAACCCAGTCGTGAAGACCGATCCGAGTGTCCTCGAAGGCGCGGATGACATCCTCCAGACCCGCAAAAGTACAGCTGCGGTCTCCGAAGTCAGGCTGGCTCGCACCAGGCTGCAGCGCCGTCAGGTAGTAGGAGCCAAGCACCATGTCCTGAGACGGGGTGATGATCGGCTCTCCGGTGGCGGGCGACAGGATGTTGTTGCTGGCCAGCATCAGCATGCGGGCTTCGGTCTGTGCCTCGATGGCCAAGGGCACGTGAACAGCCATCTGGTCACCGTCGAAGTCAGCGTTAAAGGCTGGACAGACCAGGGGGTGCAGCTGAATGGCGCGGCCATCCACCAGCTTGGGTTCGAAGGCCTGGATGCCGAGACGGTGCAGCGTCGGTGCACGGTTCAACAGGATCGGGTGACCATCGATCACCTCCTGCAGAACTTGCATCACTTCATCGTCGGCCCGCTGAATCAGCTTCTTCGCCGCCTTGATGTTGTTGACGATGTTCTGGCGGATCAGGCGGTGGATCACGAAGGGCTGGAACAGCTCGATCGCCATTTCCTTGGGCAGACCGCACTGGTGCATCTTCAGCTTGGGACCCACCACGATCACGGAACGACCGGAGTAGTCGACCCGCTTACCCAAGAGGTTCTGACGGAAGCGGCCCTGCTTGCCTTCGATGATGTCGCTCAGTGACTTGAGCGGACGGTTGTTGGCACCCACCACGGTGCGACCGCGACGGCCGTTGTCGATCAGGGCATCAACGGCCTCCTGCAGCATCCGCTTCTCGTTGCGGACGATGATTTCAGGGGCCAGGATTTCCTGCAGCCTCGCCAGACGGTTGTTGCGGTTGATCACCCGCCGGTAGAGATCGTTGAGATCACTGGTGGCAAAGCGACCGCCGTCGAGCTGCACCATCGGGCGCAGGTCGGGCGGAATCACCGGGATCACATCCAGCACCATCCACTCGGGACGGGCATTGGTGGCGACGAAGTTGTCGATCACGCGCAGTCGCTTGATCAACTTGGCGCGCTTCTGACCCTTGCTGCCGTTGATCTCCTCACGCAGCTGCTCAGCCACCTCATCGAGGGTGAGGTCTTCCAGCAGTTGTTTGAGGGCCTCGGCACCGATGCCCACCACGGGCTCATTCTCGATCTCGGAATCTTCGGCGTAGATCTCGTCTTCAATTTCCAGCCACTCGTCTTCGGTGAGCAGCTGCTTGTACTTCAGGTCTTTGTGGTCGCCGGGATCCAGCACCACGTAGCAATTGAAGTAAACAATCTGCTCCACATCCCGCAGGGGCATGTCCAGCAGGATGGCCACATAGCTGGGGATCCCCTTCAGGTACCAGACGTGGGAGACGGGTGCCGCCAGCTTGATGAAGCCCATGCGGTGACGACGCACGCGGCTTTCGGTGACCTCCACACCACAGCGTTCACAAACGATGCCCCGGTGACGCACCCGTTTGTACTTGCCGCAGTGGCATTCCCAGTCTTTGGAGGGGCCAAAGATCTTTTCACAGAACAGCCCGTCCATCTCGGGCTTGAGGGTGCGGTAGTTGATGGTCTCCGGCTTGGTGACCTCACCGACAACCTGGCCGTTGGGCAGGGTGCGCTGTCCCCACTCCATCACCCGATCGGGTGAGGCGAGGGTGATCTTGACGTAATCGAAGTGGTTCTCGGTGCGGAGGTTGCTATTGGTCATTGACGGTTAAGGAAGAAGGAGCGGGGAATCGGTTCGTTGATCCGTCAGTCCTCGTCGTAATCCGCGACGCCGAGGGATTCGTAGGTGGGCCTGCTGGGGGTGCTGCGACGTGGGTTCACGTCCTGCATCAAATCCACTTCCTTGCCTTCGTCGGTGTAGACGGCGATGTCTAGACCCAGGGACTGAAGCTCGCGCATCAGCACCTTGAAGGATTCCGGTGTACCCGGGCGGGGGATCGGCTTGCCCTTGACGATGGCGTTGAGGGCCTCGTTGCGGCCCTGCATGTCGTCGGACTTGACCGTGAGCAGTTCCTGCAGGGTGTAAGCGGCGCCATAGGCCTCGAGGGCCCACACCTCCATCTCACCCAGACGTTGACCGCCTTGCTGTGCCTTGCCGCCCAGGGGCTGCTGGGTGACCAAGGAATAGGGGCCAGTGGAACGGGCGTGGATCTTGTCGTCCACCAGGTGAACCAGCTTGAGGAAGTGGGAGTAACCCACGGCCACGGGCTGGTCGAAAGGCAGACCGGTACGGCCATCCCGCAGCTGCAGCTTGCCGGGATCCTCAGGGTCGTACACCCAACCCTTGCCGGGCTGCTTGGCGGCTTCCTTGAGGAAGGTTTCCACGGTCTGCTGCGACTTCTCAGCCCCGTGCATCTCATCGAAGGGAACGATGCGGACGCGGCAATCGAGATTGGAGGCCGCCCAACCCATGAGCAGCTCGAACACCTGACCCACATTCATCCGGCTCGGCACACCCAGGGGGTTGAGCACGATGTCGACCGGGGTGCCGTCGGGCAGGTAGGGCATGTCCTCCCGGGGAAGGATGCGGCTGATGATGCCCTTGTTGCCGTGGCGGCCAGCCATTTTGTCGCCGACCTGGATCTTGCGGCGCTGGGCCACATAGACCCGCACCACCATGTTCGCGCCGGGGGGAAGCTCATCACCCTGTTCACGGGTGTAGATGCGCACATCCACAACACGGCCACGCTCGGTGCCGGGCACCCGCAGGGAGTTGTCGCGCACATCGCGAGCCTTCTCACCGAAGATCGCGCGCAGCAGCTTCTCTTCCGGCGGCTGATCGGATTCACCCTTGGGCGTCACTTTGCCCACGAGGATGTCGCCGCTTTCCACGAAAGCACCCACGCGAATGATGCCCATCTCGTCGAGGTTGCCAAGGCTTTCCTCAGCGACGTTGGGGATCTCGCGGGTGATCTCTTCGGGTCCGAGCTTGGTCTGACGCGCTTCGATCTCGTATTTCTCGATGTGAACCGAGGTGTAGAGGTCGTCGGTGACCAGACGCTCGCTGACCAGCAGCGCATCCTCGTAGTTGTAACCCTCCCAGGGCATGTAAGCGATCAGGACGTTCTGACCGAGGGCGATCTCACCACCTTCACAGGCCGAACCATCGGCCATCACCTGACCGACGATCACCGGGTCGCCACAGCGGACGATCGGGCGCTGGTTCAGGCAGGTGTCCTGGTTGGAGCGCTGGTACTTCTGCAGGAAGTGGGTGTGGTCGTTGCCGTCCTCGTCCTGAACAACGATGGCGTTGGCATCCACATAGGTGACGGTGCCATTCACACGGGAGATCGGCACCATGCCGGAATCGCGGGCCACCTGGGTTTCCAGACCGGTACCCACCAGGGCACGCTCGGGACGCAGCAACGGCACAGCCTGACGCTGCATGTTGGAGCCCATCAGGGCGCGGTTGGCGTCGTCGTGCTCCAGGAAGGGGATCAAAGACGTTGCCACGGAGATCACCTGCACCGGAGAGAGGGCGACGTAGTCAACCTGCTCAGGGGGGACCTTCTCGAAGTCCTGGCGATAACGCACAGGAATCAGTTCCGCCGAAATCCGGCCGTCGTCTTCGGTGGCCACGTCACCAGGGGCGACGCGCACTTCGTCTTCCCGGTCTGCAGACAAATAGATCGGATCGCCATCCTTCTGGACGACACCGTTCTCCACCTTCCAGAACGGAGTTTCGATGAAGCCGTACTCGTTGACCCGAGCGTGGGTGGCCAGGGAGTTGATCAGACCGGCGTTCGGACCTTCCGGCGTCTCAATCGGGCAGAGCCGGCCGTAGTGGGAGGGGTGAATGTCGCGGACGGCGAAGCCTGCACGCTCACGGGTGAGACCGCCAGGACCAAGAGCCGAGATGCGGCGCTTGTGGGTGAGCTCAGCCAGAGGGTTTGTCTGGTCCATGAACTGGCTCAGCTGGCTGGAGCCGAAGAACTCCTTGATCGCTGCGACCAGAGGCTTGGGGTTCACCAACTGCGCTGGAGTCAGCGAATCGGTCTCACCGACGGTCATCCGTTCCTTGATAATCCGCTCAAGGCGGTTCAGACCAACCCGAACCTGGTTCTGCAGCAGTTCACCAACGGAACGCACGCGGCGGTTGCCGAGGTGGTCGATGTCATCGAGGCTGGCGCCGCCGACATCCAGCTCCAGGTTGATCAGGTAATCGAGGGTGGAGAGCACGTCCTCATGGGTGAGGGTGCGCACCGTGTCGGGGATGGTGAGGCGAAGCTTTTTGTTGATCTTGTAGCGACCAACCCGGCCGAGGTCGTAACGCTTGGGATCGAAGAAACGGGTCTGCAGCAGTTGCTGACCACCGCTCACCGAGGGGGGTTCACCCGGACGCAGTTTTTTGTAAAGCTCAAGCAGCGCCTGGTCTTCTGAACTGATGCCCTCGTCGTTCGCGGCATCAATCGACTTCTTGTAGAACTCGGGGTGACGCAGCTTGTCGAGCACGTCGTTGTCGGACAGACCCATGGCACGCATGAGCACGTGCGCGTTGATCTTGCGGGTCTTGTCCACACGAACGTGGAGCAGGTCGTTCTTATCCGTCTCAAACTTCAGCCAGGCACCCCGGTTGGGGATGACGCTGGCGTTGTAGGTGCGCCGGCCGTTCTTGTCCATTTCATCTTTGAAATAGACGCCGGGGCTACGCACGATCTGGTTCACGATCACGCGCTCAGCGCCGTTGATGATGAACGTGCCGCGCTCGGTCATCAGGGGCAGTTCGCCGATGAAGACCTCCTGCTCCTTGATCTCACCGGTCTCCTTGTTGACCAGTCGGCAGGTGACATACATCTGCGACGCGAAGGTCGCATCGCGACGCTTGGCCTCTTCCACATCGTGGCGGGGGCGCTTCAGGCGGTACTCGCTACCGATGAAGTGCAGCTCCAGCTTGCCGGTGTAATCCGTGATCGGAGAGAAGCTTTCAAGCTCCTCGATCAGACCTTGATCCAAAAACCACTTAAAGCTGGCCCGCTGCACCTCCACCAGATCAGGGAGGTAGGTGGCGGTCTTGGCGACCTGAATCGCGCTGCTGCTCATGCGGGGACCGGCAGAGAGGACGAAGGGACTGGGAAGGACTGGATTGGCGGCAAAAGCTCACCCGACAGGACGATTCGACACAACAGCGGCACCGACGGTTTCCTAGACGGAACCGACAGCGCCGCTGCTGCTGTTCAGAAATCGCGGGTCAGATCAGCTGACGACGACAAGTGCACCGGAAGGAAATGGACGCTTCAGGCACCACACACGGGAATGAATCCTGCGCATGGCCAGGCCAATACAACATCTTACATATGGGCTCGACACTATTGGAACCCCGGTTAAGGGAGTCCGAACAAACGCCGGGCGTTGGCAGTGCTGCTGCTGGCCACGCTGTCGAGATCCACGCCCCGAAGCTCGGCCACCCGCGTGGCAACAGAGGCCACAAAGGCCGGCTCGTTGCGTTTGCCACGTCGGGGCACAGGGGCCAGAAATGGGCAATCGGTTTCCACCAGAAAACGATCCTCCGGCACCTGACGGGCGCAGTCGTGGGTGGGCTCCGCTTTGGGGAAAGTGACGGTGCCACTGAAACTGATGTAAAAGCCGAGGGCCAGGAACTGGTGCATTTCCTCGGGAGTGCCGCCCCAGCAGTGCATCACCCCGCCAGGGCAACGGCCCTGCGCCTTGCGGGCACGCAGTTCGTCCAGCATCGGCTCGGCGGCATCGCGGCAGTGGATGATCACCGGCAGGTTCAAGTCCACCGCCAGATCCAACTGCGGACGCAGCACAGCGAGTTGCTCCTCAAGATTCTTGTCGCGGAAGAGATCGAGTCCGAGTTCACCGATGGCGACCACCCGATCGTCCTCCAGGGCCGCCAGTCGCAGCACGGCCACGGTGTCATCCCTCCAATGCTCGGTGTCCAAGGGATGGACGCCGACGGAATAGCGCATTTCCGGGAACCGATCCGCCAGGGCCTTGATCGCCGGAATTTCTGAGGGTTCGACGCAGGCGTGGAGCAGAGCGCCAACTCCAGCCTCACGCCAGCGCGCGGCCACCTCCTCGATGTCGTCGTCAAAGTTGCGGAAGACGATGTGACAGTGACTGTCAATCAGCGTCGGGTTGGGGGACACAGCTGGGCCGAAACGCGCTTTCGGCCCATTCTGCCGTTTGGAACCGAATCAGCTGGCGGGCTCGAGCACCTTGCGCACAGCCGCGCTAAGGCGGGATTTCTGATTGGCGCCGTTGTTGCGGTGCAGTACACCCACTTTCACAGCCTTGTCGATCTTGCTGAAGGCGGCACGCATGTAGGTCTGCACACTGGCCTTTGCTTCATCACCAGGCGTTGCGCTGTAGGCATCACAGGCGGCGAAGCACCGCTTCATCAGGGTGCGCATCGACGACTTGTAGGTGCGGTTGCGCAGACGGTTGCGCTCAGCAATCTCAATCCGCTTTTTGGCTGACTTGTTATTGGCCACTGAGGCTTCAACGTTGCGAACAATCCAGCACCTTACTCCTTGACAGGACCGCCTCCCTGCGTTGTGGAGTCTTAACTTGACTGAAATCTCCCACCGTTCCTTTGTCTGTGAGCCAACCGGTCGTTGCTCCCCTTCGCATCGTGCGGGATCTGGACCAGGCCCAGACGGAACTGCAACGGTTATCGAGCCGCACAACCCAGACCCAGCAAGGTGAAGCCCGGGAGCGGGTTGAAACCATTCTTGCGGCGGTGCGCGACCGCGGCGATACGGCCATCGCCGACTTCACCGAACGGTTCGATGGCTTCCGGCCGGAACCGATGGCGGTGTCCCCAGAGGCCCTCGAACAGGCCTGGACGTCGCTACCGACCAACCTGCGGGATGCCCTTGATCTGGCCCACCGCCGCATCACCGATTTCCACCAACGCCAACGTCCCGCTGATCTGGCGGTGACCGGCCCCCACGGCGAACAGCTCGGCAGGCGCTGGCGACCGGTGGAACGGGCGGGCCTCTACGTGCCCGGAGGCCGGGCGGCCTACCCCAGCACCGTTCTGATGAATGCGGTGCCAGCCCGGGTCGCTGGCGTGAAGGACGTGGTGATCTGTTCCCCCGCCGGACGGGATGGTGAGGTCAACCCCGTGGTGCTGGCCGCAGCCCACCTCGCTGGCGTGAAAACGGTGTTCAGGCTCGGAGGTGCCCAAGCCATCGCCGCCATGGCCTACGGCAGCGAAAGCGTGCCCAAGGTGGATGTGATCAGTGGCCCCGGCAACGTGTACGTCACCCTGGCAAAACAGGCGGTGTACGGCCAGGTGGCCATCGATTCCCTGGCGGGACCGAGCGAGGTGCTGGTGATCGCGGACCACTCGGCAAATCCAAACCACGTAGCGGCGGATCTGCTGGCGCAGGCTGAGCACGACCCCCTGGCGGCAGCGGTGCTGATCACCACAGACCCTGCACTGGCCGAAGGAATCAACGCCGCAGTGGCCGAGCAACTGGCCGATCATCCGCGCCAGGAGATCTGCGAAGCCGCTCTCCGGGACTGGGGGCTGGTGGTGGTCTGCGACGATCTGGAGAGCTGTGCCCGCCTCAGCGACAGCTTCGCTCCCGAACATCTGGAACTGCTGGTGGAACGTCCCGAACCCCTGGCGGATCGGATTCAGAACGCCGGAGCCATTTTTCTGGGCCCTTGGTCTCCTGAAGCTGTGGGGGATTACCTGGCAGGCCCGAACCACACGTTGCCGACCTGTGGAGCCGCGCGCTTCAGCGGGGCCCTGAGCGTTGAGACCTTCATGCGCCACACCTCACTGATCGGCTTCAACCGGACTGCGCTGGAAGCAACCGGTTCAGCTGTGCAGGAACTGGCCACCAGTGAAGGCCTGCACAGCCACGCTGAATCGGTGCGGCGTCGCCTCAGCTGAGGCGCTTCTCCAGGCTGCGGACACCCGCCACGCCATCGGCAATCTCGCCAACCAACACCTCATCGGTGATGTTGACGAACAGGCCGTTCTCCAGCACGCCAGGGATGTTGTTGATGGTCTTTTCGAGGGCCACCGGATCGGTGATGCCGCCGGCGAGCTTGGCGTCCAGCACCAGGTTGCCCTGATCGGTGACCACGGGGCCGGCCTTGCGCTGGGCCATCCGCAATTCAGCGCTGCCCCCCAGGGCTTCCAGCTGCTGCTTCACCTGGCGCCAGGCCCCAGGAAGCACTTCAACCGGCAGCAGAAAACCGAGGTTGAGACGATCCACCAGTTTGGTGGAGTCCACGACCACCACAAAGCGATCGGCCCGTGCAGCCACGAGTTTCTCCTGCACGTGGCAGGCGCCACCGCCCTTGATCAACTGAAAACCAGGATCGACTTCATCGGCACCATCGATGGCCAGATCAATCCGACTGACGGCGTTGAGGCTGAGCAGGGGGATGTTGAGCTCGGCGGCCAGCACCTCTCCCTGGAAGGAGGTGGTCACCCCAACGATGTCTTTGAGTTCGCCGCTGGCGAGCTTGGCCCCAAGGCCCTGGATCATCAGGGCTGCGGTGGAGCCTGATCCCAGGCCCAGCACCATGCCGTCTTTGATCTGTTCAACAGCGGCATCGGCAACCGCCTGCTTCATCTGGGTCTGAAGATCAGCCATCAGGTCACGTCCTTTGGGCGCGACCGTAGCAAGGGTTTCAGGCCATTCCAGGCAGGGGCTCCGGTTTGACGGAGAGGGTCAGCTCGCTGCCCGCCCGCAGCACCTTCAAGGGCAACGGAACATTGATAGCAGCAGCATCCACCACCTCGAGCAGCGCCTGCGGATCGGGGATGTCGCGCTCATTCACCGTGATCAAGAGATCGCCGCGGCGCAGGCCTGCTTTTTCAGCCGGGCCATCGGGCAGAACGGCTTGCACCAGGGCACCACTGCGTTCCGGCAGCTGCACGAGAGCGTTGGGGTCCTTGTTGTGCTCGCGCGCGATGCGGGGCGTGAGAGCAACAAGTTGCAGACCGATGTAGGGATGCACCACCTCACCCTGCTGCTGCAGCTGATCGGCCACCCGGCGGGCCAGGTTGATGGGGATGGCAAAACCGAGGCCGGCCCCAGGGCCAGACCGCACCAGGGTGTTGATGCCAATCACCTGACCATCGCCGTTGACCAACGGCCCGCCGGAATTACCGGGGTTGATGGCGGCGTCGGTCTGAATCAGTTCCAGCCGTTTGTCAGCGAAGCCAAGACTGTTGATGTTGCGGTGCAGGCTGCTGACGATGCCCAGGGTCACCGTGCGTTCCAATCCGAAGGGGGTGCCGAGGGCGATCGCCCAATCGCCGACCTGCATGGCTTCCGAATCCCCCAGAGGAGCCCGCGGCGGCAATTGATCGCCCTCGAGACGCACCAGGGCCAGGTCTGTCACCGGATCGGTACCCACCACCTGGCCATCGCGTTGTTCCCCGTCGGCCAGGGTGACGCTGACGGACTCCACCCGATCCACCACATGGGCGTTGGTGAGCACAAGCCCCTTGGCATCAATCACCACACCGGAGCCTTGGCCCCGTTCACGTTCCGGCCCTGCGGGAGGATCCCCCAGCAAGTCCCGCAGCAGGGGATCGAGCAGCGTGGGATCAAAGGGCTGGCGTTCCACGGTGCGCTCGGTGTCGATCCGCACCACAGCCGGGGCCACCCGCTGAACGGCATCGGCCACAAAGCTGTGCTCCAGGGCCTGAACGGACGCTGCTTCGCCGACCAGGACAGCCATGGCCACCAGCACAGCCAAGAGTTGACGCAGGGCGTACCGCAACACAAGTCCTGGAAAGTGTCTTCTTTTTATCGGATCCAGCCGGGGAAGCGGGCGTTGGTCCAAATCGATCGCAATTTCACCAAGCCCATTGCAATGCGCGGACAAGCTTGAGCATCCCAGCTAAGAGTCGAGGAAACGCAGTTTTCGCATGCGTGCACTTCTGGCTCCAGCGGCAGCCCTGCTTGCCCTGGCTGTCCCGGTTGCCCTCACCCCTCAAGCCTCCGCGGAGAGCACAACGCTCAAAGCGGTGATTTTTGAAGAGGTGAAGCCGATGTATCACAAAACAGATACCGGCTACGAGGGCCTCGGGGTTGATGTTCTTGAGCAGATCCGGATTCAGGCCAAGCGCCGCAAGGTGGACTACCGGGTGGCGACCTCGGTCAACGACGGCATTGGTGCTGTGATCACCGGCAAGGCCGACATCGCCTGCGGGGTGGCCTTCACCTGGGGCCGCTCCACGCAAGTCACCTACAGCCTTCCCTTCGGCGTTGGTGGCACCCGTCTGCTGATGGCCAACGACACCACCATCGATGGGACACCCGCCTCCCTGGAGGGTCAAACCATCGGGGTGGTGAAGGACACCGCCTCCGCCCAAGTGCTGAAGAACGTGGTGCCCGGCGCCACGCTGAAGAGCTACGACACCCCGATCGAAGCGTTGAACGCTTTCTACGAAGGTGACGTTCCAATCCTTGGCGGCGGCACCCTGTGGCTGGCCGCAAACAGCCGCATCGACAAGACGGCGCTGCTGCCCTTCCGCCCCTACGGCCGCTCCGGCATCAGCTGCATCGTCAAACAGGACAACGGCAAGCTGCTCTCCTCCACCAACATCGCGTTGGGCCAGATGATGCAGGCCTACATGGATGGTGATGCCGGAACACGCCGCATGATCAACCGTTGGATTGGTCCCGGCAGCGATGTGGGCCTGAGCGAGGACGTGATCCGCTCCCTTTACGGCCTGATCCTCAGTGTCACTGCAGAAATCAACACCTCAGCGACACCAGGAATCTGACGACTCCTCGATTGCTTTTGTTCTCTATCCACCAACAGCCATGAAGCGTTCTCTGATTGCTTTTCAAGCACTGCTGGCCTCCAGCGCCGTGCTCTGCCAAACCGCTGAAGCCAGCTCCACCTACACCGCTCCAGAGCATCTGACCGGCCCGGCCAAAGCCAATAGCATCGAAGCCCGGATCGAAGCGGTTCGGAACACCGACTGGGGCAGCCTGCTTCAGGATCCTGAGATCGAAGGTGAGCTGGTTGCCAAGAGCAAGTGGGGCAACGGCAAGGGCAAGAAATTCGGCAACAGCTACGGGAAAGGCAAGTGGGGCAACGGCAAGAGCGGCAACAAGTGGAGCAATAGCCGCAACACCTGGGGCAACGGTGGCTACTACGGCGGCTGGCGCAACGGAGGCGGTGCCTGGGGCAACGGTGGCGGTGGATTCGTGAACTGGTGATCGTTTCTTCCAACACCTCTTCCAACGTCGGGCCCAACCTGAATCGGTTTGGGCCCATCGGCCTCGTGGTTGTGCAGTCCACCTCGCTGTGCAACCTCGATTGCTCCTATTGCTATCTGCCGGATCGGCAGAAGAAACGGGTCTTCGACCTCGATCTGCTGCCCTTGCTGATGCAGCGGATTCTGGAAAGCCCCTATGCCGGGCCCGAATTCGCGCTGGTGTGGCACGCCGGTGAGCCGCTCACCCTGCCCACCACTTGGTACGACGAGGCGACGAAGATCCTGCACCGCAGCCTGAAGCAGTGCAACGCCGAGGGGCTGGACTTCAGCCAGCACGTGCAGACCAACGCCACGTTGATCAACGACGCCTGGTGCGACTGCTTCCGGCGCAACCGGATCGTGGTGGGCATCAGTGTGGATGGCCCTGAAGACATTCACGACGCCCACCGGCGCTTCCGCAACGGGCGCGGCTCCCACGCCATGGCGATGAAGGGAATCGAAGCCCTGCATCGCAACGATGTGCCCTTCCACTGCATCTCGGTGGTCACCGCCGATGCCATGGAGCAACCGGAGCGGATGTACCGCTTCTTCCGCGACAACGGGATCCGTGATGTGGGCTTCAACGTTGAGGAACAGGAGGGGATCAACACCAGCTCCTCGATGCAAGGCTCAGCGATGGAGGAGAAGTATCGCGACTTCCTTCGGGCCTTCTGGAGACTCAGCGAGCAGGACGGCCATCCCGTGGTGCTGCGCGAATTTGAACAGGTGATCAGCCTGATTCAAGGCAACGCACGGATGACCCAGAACGAGCTCAACCGTCCGTTCTCGATTCTCAGCGTCGATTGGCAGGGAAATTTCTCCACCTTCGACCCGGAGCTGCTGTCGGTAGCGAGCGACCGCTACGGCAGCTTCAACCTCGGCAATCTCAAGGATCTGTCGCTGGTGGAGTCCACCCACACCGAACAGTTCCGTCGGCTCATGGCCGACATGAGCAGTGGCGTTGACACCTGCCAAAAGAGCTGCGAATACTTCGGCCTCTGTGGCGGGGGCAACGGCAGCAACAAATTCTGGGAACACGGCACCCTCGCCTCCAGTGAAACCAACGCCTGCCGCTTCGGCACCCAGATCCCGACTCAAGTTCTTCTTGAGCGATTCGAAGCAGGACCTCCCCTGACGACCCTCACCCCCAATTGATCTCGTTTCCCATGCGATCCATCGCTGTTCTGCCCGTGCTGGGCCTACTGCTGCTTCCTGTGCAGGCCAAAGCCGCCTGCAGCTTTCTGCCGCCAGTGGGTGGCGGCGACCCGATTGTGAAAAAGAAGGTGGAGCGTCCCAAGGGGCTAATTGGCAAAGCCATCGGCCGCACCAACTGGAACACCGATTTCGTGGTGGATCAGCCCTACCGCAGCTTCAAGCTGTTTTTCACCGCTGATTCCAGCGACCCCAGCAGCTATCCGGTTCAAGCCTTCCTGAAATTCAGCGACGGCAGCAACAGCAAGGTGGCTGATGAAAAACTGCAGCCACCCGTGGGCACCGGCCGCATGTTCGGCCCCTTCCAGCAGGTGCCGGGCAAAAGCATCAGCCAGGTGAATTTCAGGATCGGCGCCAACAACGATCCGGCCGCTACCGGATTCAGTTACCGCATCTCTGTTCAGGGTTGCCACTGATCGCACAGCGGCTCTCGAGTCCACTACCTAGGGTCGGGCCGCTTTGTGAGCTTCATCCTTGAGCGCATCCGCTGAATCTCAACGCTGTGAGCTCTGCCAGGTCGTGATCGCGGCAGCCCCGGGACGGCCCGACCTGGTGCAGTTCAGCAATGGCCCTCAGGGCAGCCGCAGCAAACTCTGGAGCCGCGTTTGTCAGTACGTGACCGATCCGGAGCGTCGACGCCTCTGCATTAATCAGGATTCCGACAGGCGCGGCAGCGAGCAGCCTGGGGATGCCTTCCCCGATGCACCAAGCATTGATCTGGGCAACGCCTGAGGGCGGGCAGACGGTCCCCTACATTGACGAGGTGTCCGACGGGCATCTCCCTGCGGGAGATCGGTCACAACTGAAATGCACGTCGGGCCGACGTCCGCCCTCGGTTCGCATTGCCTCATCCTCTGCTTCCAGATCTTGAAACGCTGGTCACCGATGTGGCCTCCAGCAAAGGCTTTGACCTTTGTGGCATTCAGCTGCTCACCCACATGAGCCCGATGACCCTGGAAGTGCAGATCCGCCACAGCAGTGGAGCGGATGTGAGCCTTGACGACTGCGCGGGTTTCAGCGGAGTTCTTGGGGATGCCCTTGAGGCCTCGACCCTGCTCACTGAGGCGTATGTTCTGGAGATCAGCAGTCCC
>JADHMX010000020.1 GCA_016779825.1 Synechococcus sp. BS301-5m-G53
CAATGCTCAATCTCGCCAGTGAGTCCCTGGAACAACGCACCAAGGCCCGGTTTGAGCGTGGGACTCCCTGAGCTCTACCTGGATGCTGCTGCCACGACACCGCCACTGCCGGCGGTGATTGCGGTGATGCAGCACCTGCAAGAGACGGCCTGGGCCAACCCCAGCAGCCTTCATGGTGCCGGGCTCACGGCAGCGGAGGCTCTGGAACGGGCCCGCTGGCGCATGGCCGAACGCTTTGGCGTCGATGCGGATCAGTTGATCGTCACCTCGGGGGCGACGGAATCCGTTCATCTGGCCCTTCTCGGCAGCGCCGCCGGCCTTCCCCCCGGTCGGTTGGTGATCTCTGCGGTGGAGCATCCCGCTGTGATTGCTGCGGCCCACCAACTCGAAACGTTGGGCTGGAGCGTTGCTGAATGGCCCGTTGATGGCCAGGGCGTGGTGCGGCTCGACCAGCTCGAGCGCCTCTTGTCGGCTCCAACGCGGTTGGTCTCCCTGATCGCAGCCCAGGGCGAGGTGGGTGCGCTGCAACCTGTGATCGAAATTGCGAAGGCCTGCCGCGAGCGCGGCATCGTGATCCACAGCGATGCCACGCAACTGGTGCCGCAGGGCTGCTTTCCCTTCGAGCGGCTTGGGGTTGACCTGCTGACCCTCTCCGCCCACAAGTTCCGTGGTCCCCGGGGAGTGGGACTGCTGATCCGGGCTCCAGGTGTTGCCCTCTCACCGCTTTTGGGCGGTGGCGGCCAGGAACACGGCCTGCGTTCTGGTACCGAACCCGTCGCCCTGGTTTGCGGAATGGCCGAAGCCCTGATGGCGCTTCCCAGCTTTGACCCCGTGACCGAACCCGTCCCCCCGGGCTGCTCAATTCAGATCCGTCGACAAAGGGATCAACTGCTCCAACGCCTCCTGGAGCTGCCCCAGCTCCAGCTCTGCGGTCCAGCTTTGGATCAGCGACTGCCGCACCACATTGCGCTGTTGGCGAAAACCACCGATGGCCAGCCACTGTCGGGACGCGAACTGGTGCGACGGCTGGCGGCGGTCGGGGTGGCCTGCAGCAGTGGCAGTGCCTGCAGCAGTGGCACCAGTTCAGACAGTGCTGTGCTCAAGGCCATGGGGATTCCCGGGCCCGAACGGCAGTCGGGTCTGCGGCTGACCCTGGGCCCCTGGCTCTCGGATCAGGATCTCGACGCCGTGCCGGCCCGTTTTGCCTCCGCGTTCAAGGCATTGTCCTGACATGCTTTTGCGATGACTCAATCCGACGCTCCCTGTCTCGCTCTCCCCGCCGATCTGCTCGCGGCCGAGGAGGCCATGCTGCAAGCCGCCCTGGCGGCGGTCGAATCAGGCGACGCTAAACGCTGGGCCGCGAGCCTTCGGTTTGAGGGCCTGCGGCTGCTTCCGGTGGCGCTGCGTCTGGCCCGGGCGCTGATCGCTGCCGGCCAGCAGCTGCTGATGGTTTGGCCCGATGCCGGTGCTGCCGCCCTGGCCCGCCGTGATGGGGAGGACCTCAAGGAGGTGATCCTCGACTTCAATCAGCTGAAACGTGCGGTGAGCGATGCCCCCGACACGCGTCTGCTGCTGGCGGTGAATCCATCTCCAGCCGATTACGAGGATTTTCAGGCGCTGTGTGAGAACCACGCTGGAGCGATCCTGATGCTGAATGGGCGTCTGGAGGATGCCGCCGTGGGCATCGGCAGCGTGGCTCGGGAGCGCCGCAAGGGGTTCGTGGCCAGCTGGCAACAGGCCTATTGGCTTCAACCCCTGGAGGGTGGTGCATTGATGCGCTGTTACCCCGATGACTGGCGTCTCTATCGCCAGGATCCCGATGGCTATCGGCAGCTGGAGGTGCTCCCCGAACGTCCAGACCCCGACACCACAGCTGCCCTGCTGGCTGGGGAAGATCCCGACAGCATCAAGCAACAGCTGTCCGGTGTCGACCGCTTCCTTGATGGTCTGCGCAATTGAGCCACGCTGCGCTTGATCCAGAGACGGACAGTCTTTAAGGTTCGGGCCCAGGCTCCACTTCGATGCTGCTGAACAGGCTGCGATCCCTTTCTCCCATCGATGCAGTGGCTGGAGTCGTCGCCTTGGTCGCCCTCGGGGGAGTTGTCTGGTCCCCCAAGCTCTCCAATGCAGTTGCCAAAGCTACGGGTGCGGTCAAGCCGGTGCAGGTCAGCGTTGATGTTCAGCGTCTGTACAGCGCCGATCCCGAGCAGCTTCTGAACTCAGCACGGGAGGAAGCGGCGCTGAACATCGTGATTCGCAACCAGCCGGCCGGCAGGGTGACCTTGGTGTCGGTTGATGACCTCACCAACCCGCTGACAGCAGTTCAGCCCGATGGTTCGGTGGTGTTCGCTGATTCCCCCGGCACCGTTCAGCCCCGTTACGCCCGCTTTGTGATGGAAGCCAACGCAGAGATCAAACCCTCTGGGGTTGTGATCGGTGGCACCAAGCTCAAGGTGGGGGTGCCCGTTGAACTGGAGGGGCGTCTCTACCGCTTGAACGGTGTTGTGAGCGGAGTGAAACCCTTGTGATCCGCTCCGCCCTGTTCAGCCTGCTGGTGCTGTCGCCCCAGTTGCCCGTCTGGGCAGCCCCTCCGCTGTTGGCACCGCCACCGGTGGTTCAGCGCCAGGGTCAAGCCATGCTCAGCGGCGGCGCGCTTTGCCCGGCGCTGCAGACGGCACTGGAATCGGCCGTGGGTTCGGAAGAACGGGTCTGGAGCGTCAGCGTTCTCGATCAACGCGGTCAGCTGCTGGCTGATCTGAACGGGGGTGTTCCCCGGGTTCCAGCATCGAATCAGAAGCTGGTCAGCACGGCTTTTGCCCTCGATCGCCTCGGCCCCGATTTCCGGCTGAAGACCCAGCTGTTGCGTCACGGCGATGGATCGCTGGAGATCGTGGGGGAAGGCGATCCCGACCTCAGCATTGCCGAGATCCAGAAGTTCGCCATGGTGGCTCTTGGTCAGGGCGGATCTCGCACCCCGACGAGCCTTGTTGCAGCGCCTCTTCAGCTGATGGTGCGGGAGGAGCCGCGTCAGCGCTGGTGGCCCGCCGATTGGGACCCCGCCGATCGTTCCTATGCCTACGGCGCACCGATCACCCGCCTCGCCCTCACCAGCAATGCCCTGCATATGGCGGTGATGGATCCTGCGGCCCGGTTGCAGAGGATCCTCAATTCCACCATTCGTCAGCAGGGGGGGCAGATTCGCCTGCAGATGGTTGATCAGCAGACCCGGGAAGCGGCACTTGCGCGAAGTGACGAGGCGACTGTGGTGCTGCACAGCGAGGACTCCGCGCCCATGCACGCTCTGCTCAGCCTGGCGAATACAGAGAGCCACAATTTCACCGCTGAGGTGCTGATGCGCGAGGCGGCGGATGCTTGGGACGTGAATCGGGCGTCCCTTGCCACCACCCGTTGGATGCAAGCCCAGGGACTCCCGATGACGGGTCTGCGGGTGCGTGATGGCAGCGGACTGTCACGGGGCAACCGTCTCACCAGTCGTTCCCTGTCCGTATTGCTGTGGCGCATGGCACAACATCCTTTGGCGGCCTACTACCAGGCCTCAATGGCGATCGCCGGCCAGAGGGGAACATTGCGCAACTACTTCCGCGGTACCTCGCTTCAGGGGCGCTTCTGGGGCAAGACAGGCACCCTCACCGGTGTTCGTTCAATCTCCGGAATTCTTAAAACATCAGACGGGCCCCGCTACGTGAGCATGATCTCCAACGGGGCCTATGCACCCAACAGCGTGATGGGTGAAATCCTGCTCGCGAGCCAGCGGATCAGCCGTTGCCCCGCATGGAACGAAGCCGTGACGCAGCCCGGTGAGCTCGACTGATCGGCACGGTCTTGGAGTCCTCTGCTCCGGTGGCCGAAGGTGCCGCTGAGCGGATCGTCTGAATTTTGGACAACTCCTGACGGCCGGCCATCACCACCTGGGCCATTTCCTTCAGGCGCACTTCCAGCTCACCCAGCGTCTGTTCGGCATAACGGTTGGCGCCGTCCTGGACACCGGCGGCCTCCTGACGGCTGCGTTGAATCAGCGCCTCGCATTGCTGTTGTGTCTGCTGGCGGAACTGCAGTGCATCGTTGTGAATCCGCTCGGCCTCGTCGCGTCCTTCCTTTTGCAGGCGGAGGGCTTCACGTCGAATGGTTTCGAGGTCCTGAAGGGCTTGCTGACGGTTGGCTTCATGTTGCTCAGCATGTTGCCGCTTGATCTCAACAGCGTTTTTCTCGATCTGCTGAATCTGCTGTTGGGCCTGTTGGCGGCTCGCTTCGTGTTGTTCGGCGTGCTGACGCTTGAGTTCAATCGCCTCCTGGTCCAACTGCTGGCGTCGTTCCAGGGCCTCCTGCTCCAGCTGCTGGCGGCGAGCGGCGAACTGCTGCTCCAACTTCGCCAGTTTGCTTTGCATCTCCTGCTCCAACTTTGCCCCCTGCTGACGCGTTGTCTGGAGCAGTTGCTCGCATTGTTGACGAGCCAGCTCACGCATCTCATTCACCTGCCGCTCCGCTTCCTGGCGGATGGCGGCGTTGTTCACCAGTTGTTCACGCTGGCGCTGGGCCTGCTCAACGATCTCCTCGGCGCTCTTGCGGGCGGTGTTAATGAACTCGTCCCGCCGATCAAGCAATTTGACGGCCCGCTCCAGCTCCTTCGGAAGGCCATCCCGAACGGCGTCCAGCAGCTCAACGGCATCGGTTTCGTTGACCAGACGTCCGCCGGTGAAGGGCAGTCGACTGCCTTCCAACACAACTTCCTCCAACTGATCGAGTTGATCGAGAACGGAGAACCGGACGTCGTTCATCTCAGCTGGAGGGGAAAGCCGAATTAAAGAGCCTGTTGAGGTCCTTCGCCACCTCTGGCGGGACCATGTGGTCGATGGATCCGCCGAAGCGGGCCACTTCCTTCACCACGGAGCTGCTGAGAAAGCTGTGCCGTGCCGTCGTGGCCATGAAGACGGTCTCCAGATCCTCCGCCAGCGAGCGGTTGGTGTGGGCGATCTGCAGTTCGTATTCGAAGTCACTCATGGCGCGCAGACCCCGCAGGATCAGATCGGCGCGATGGGTGACGGCACAGTTCACCGTCAAGCCATCGAAACTGATCACTTCAACGCCGGAGAGATGGCGCGTCGCCGTGCGGATCTGTTCGATCCGCTCCTCGACACTGAACGCAGGCCGTTTGCTCGGATTACTGAGCACTGCAACGACCACCTCACCAAACAGGCTCACCGCCCGCTCAATCAGGTCCATATGACCATTGGTGAGGGGGTCGAAACTGCCGGGGTAGAGCGCCCGCATCGAGAATCAGCGATGGGCGGATCCTATGTAGCGGATCGCTGTTTAGATTTCAGCCAACGCACCCGTGCCATGAGCCTCGACGCCGACGCCAAGAAGGTCCTGCTTCGCAAGATCCCCCACGGACTCTTCATCTGCGGCGTTCGCAACGGCGATGAGGTCAACGGTTTCACCGCCAGTTGGGTGACCCAGGGATCCTTCGAGCCGCCCTTGGTGGTGATGGGTGTTCGGGCTGACAGCAGCAGTCACGCCATTATCGAAGCCACTGGCAAGTTCTCCCTGAACGTGCTGCGGGCCGACCAGAAGGATCTGGCCGCCGTTTTTTTCAAGCCCCAGAAGGCGCTTGGTGGTCGCTTTGAAGCGGCACCCTTCGAGGAAGGTGAACTTGGTCTTCCCCTGCTCACCGATGCCGTTGGTGGTGTGGAGTGCGAACTCGTGGGTTCGATCAAGCACGGTGACCACACCGTCTTTGTGGGAGAAGTGAAAACAGCGCGTCTGATTGCTGACGGCGAGGCCCTGAATCTGGCCAGCACCGGCTGGAACTACGGCGGCTGAGCTGTCCTGGTGGATGCTGCTTCCGGTGCACCGCTGCTGACGCAGCCCGAGCGTCTTGAACGTCGCCTGAAGGAGATTCCTGCTGAGCCGGGTTGCTATCTGATGCGGGACGGCGACGACCGGATTCTCTACGTCGGCAAGTCGAAGTCGTTGCGCAGCCGGGTACGCAGCTACTTCCGCAGCCGCCACGACCTGTCGCCACGGATCCGGCTGATGACGCGCCAGGTCTGTGAGATCGAGTTCATCGTCACCGACAGCGAGGCGGAAGCTCTCGTTCTCGAATCGAACCTGATCAAAAACCATCAGCCGCACTTCAACGTGCTGCTGAAGGACGACAAGAAATATCCCTATCTCTGCATCACCTGGAGCGAGGCTTATCCACGGATTTTCATCACCCGTCGCCGTCGTTTTCGCAGTCCTCTGGATCGCTTCTACGGCCCCTACGTCGATGTCGGGCTGCTGCGCCGCACGCTGTTTTTGGTGAAACGTGTGTTTCCGCTGCGGCAGCGGCCACGGCCGATGTACCCCGATCGCACCTGCCTGAACTACAGCATTGGCCGCTGTCCGGGGGTCTGTCAGGAAAAAATCAGCTCAGAGGATTACCACCGCACCTTGCGCAAGGTGGCGATGGTGTTTCAGGGCCGAAGCGATGAATTGCAACAGCTGCTTCAGGACCAAATGGAGCGCTACGCCGAGCGGATGGACTATGAATCGGCAGCGCGGGTTCGCGATCAACTTCAGGGGCTGGATCAGCTCACCGCCGACCAGAAGATGAGCCTGCCGGATTCCACCGTGAGCCGGGATGTGTTGGCCCTTGCCTTTGATGAACGTCTGGCGGCCGTGCAGCTGTTTCAGATGCGGGCCGGGAAGTTGGTGGGTCGTCTCGGTTACACCGCCGATGCCTCCGGTCTGGAACCGGGCCTGATCCTGCAGCGCGTGATTGAGGAGCACTACAGCCAGGTTGATTCCGTTGAGGTGCCCCCCGAGCTGCTGGTGCAGCACGCCCTGCCCCAGCAGACGCTGATGGAGGACTGGCTCTCGGAACAGCGGGAGCGTCGGGTACAGATCCACTGCCCGCAGCGCCAGCAGAAAGCCGACCTGATCGAACTGGTGCAGCGCAATGCCGAGTTTGAGCTGTTGCGTGCCAAGCAAGGTCAGGAGAAACAGTCGTTGGCGACGGAGGATCTGGCACAACTGCTGGAGTTGCCGACCCCGCCGCGTCGGATCGAGGGGTACGACATCAGCCACATCCAGGGCAGCGATGCGGTGGCCTCCCAGGTGGTGTTCATCGATGGATTGCCCGCCAAGCAGCACTACCGCAAATACAAGATCCGCAGCAGCAGCATTCGCGCTGGCCACAGCGACGACTTCATGGCGATGGCGGAGATCATGCGTCGCCGTTTTCGCCGCTGGGCCCGGGCCAAGGCGGAGGGGGTGGATGTGGGTGCGCTGCGTCTCAAGGGCGGCAGCGCCCTGCAGACCGACGGCCTTAACGACTGGCCCGATGTGGTGATGATCGACGGTGGCAAAGGCCAGCTCTCCGCCGTGATGGAGGCCTTGCGGGAACTGGATCTGCACGAGGAACTCAACGTCTGCTCCCTCGCCAAGCAGCGCGAAGAGGTGTTTCTCCCCGGGGAAAGCCAACCGCTGGAGAGTGAACCCGATCAGCTTGGGGTTGTCCTCCTGCGACGCTTGCGGGACGAAGCCCACCGTTTCGCCGTCAGCTTCCACCGCCAGCAGCGGGGGGAACGGATGAAGCGGTCACGCCTGTCAGACATCCCTGGGGTTGGCCCCAAGCGGGTCAAAGACCTTCTGGCGCACTTCCATTCGATTGATGCCATCCAGCTGGCCTCCATTGAGACCTTGTCGAAGGCGCCTGGTGTGGGCCCCGCGCTGGCCCGCGACATCCACGATTTCTTTCATCCCTCGGACGACGCAGACGACGCTGAGGCCAGGGCTGCTTTAGAAGAACAAGCTCGGGAACTCTCCGCATGATCCGTTGTCTCTGCATGGTTCTGGCAGGAGTGCTCCTTCTTGCCACTCCGGTCTGGGCATCCCCCGGTCTCTGCACCGGTCCCGTCTGCGCCGACGGCATCACCCGCAGTGCCAAGAATCATTGGCAGCTGGTGCTGCGGCTCAACGACCAGCAGGGCCATCACGAAAAGGTGGTGATGAACTGCCGGGCCGGTCAGCTGAGCCCCATGGCAGGCATGGTGGACCGGGCCTATGCCACCGCCCTAGGCCGGCGTGCCTGCCGTCTTGCTGGGGAGGCCAGCTGACGGTGGAGCTCAGCCTCGTCTTTCCTCACCAGTTGTTTGAGCACCATCCCGCGATTGGCCCAGGCCGGGCCGTTGCCCTGATTGAGGATCCGTTGCTGTTTGGCTCAGATCCCGAGTGGCCGCTTCAGGTGCATCGGCAGCGCCTGCTTCTGCATCGGGCCTCGATGAACGCCTATGCCGAGGGGCTTCAAGCCAAAGGCTTCACCGTTCTGCGCTTGCTGCGGGGTCAGGCGCCCAGCACCACTGAAATTCTCTCGGGCCTGCTCGATCAGGGCTACCGCTCCTTTCACCTAGCGGATCCGGTGGACGACGTTCTGACCCAACGGATCTCCGTTTTCGCATCGCGCCACGGTTGTGGTCTTGAGATCCTTCCCACCCCGATGCTGCTCACCCCAGCGGCAGTGATCGATAACCACTTCGCTTCAGGCAAGAAGCCCCTGATGGGTCGCTTCTACGAGATGCAGCGCAAGCGGCTGGATCTGCTGATCGAGCCTGACGGTGGGCCCGTGGGTGGCCGCTGGAGTTTTGATGCCGATAACCGCAAGAAGCTCCCCAAGGGAATCCTTGTTCCCCAACCACCCGCTGAACGCTCCAGCGCGTCGATCGCCATTGTTGCCGCCGCCCGTCAGGAGTTGATTGAGGAGGGGGCGGCTGGCATCGGCAGCTGGGACGGATTTCATTACCCCGTCACCCATGCCGATGCAGCCCTTTGGTTGGATCAATTTCTCGATCAGCGGTTGCGCCAATTCGGGGCCTATGAAGATGCGATCAGCACCCAGCACCGGGTGATGTGGCACAGCGTGCTCACGCCGATGCTCAACATCGGTCTGCTCACGCCACAGCAGGTGCTGGATCGGACGCTGGAGCGCGCCGAGGCCGGTGATGTCCCTCTGAATTCACTGGAGGGCTTCCTGCGCCAGATCGTCGGCTGGAGGGAGTTCATGGCCGCGATGTACCAGCGTCATGGGGTGGAGATGCGCAACGGCAATTTCTGGGGCTTCGAGGACCGACCGATTCCTTCGGCCTTCTACACCGCATCCACGGGCCTGCCCCCGATTGATGACGCCATCCGCCACGCCCTCGAGACCGGTTATTGCCATCACATCGAGCGCCTGATGCTGCTGGGCAACGTCATGCTGCTCTGCGGTTTCCATCCAACCCGGATCTACACCTGGTTCATGGAGCTGTTCGTGGATGCCTACGACTGGGTGATGGTGCCCAACGTCTACGGCATGAGTCAGTTCGCCGATGGCGGTCTGTTCACCACCAAGCCCTATCTCTCGGGATCGAACTACGTGCGCAAGATGTCGGACTACCGCAAGGGCGAGTGGTGCGACACCTGGGATGGCTTGTTCTGGAGCTTCATCCATCGCCATCAGGACTTCTTTCGGCGCCAATACCGGCTGGCGATGATGGCCCGCAATCTGGATCGAATGGGGGCGGAGACCCTCGCAGCCCATCAACATCGGGCCAGCGATTTTCTTGACGGCCTCACCTGAACCTTGCGTAAGGTCGCTCCAGAGCGGTTGTGTTGATGACGTTTTCGCCCGAGGCCTACCTCTGGTTCAAGACCCTGCACATCGTTGGGGTTGTGGTGTGGTTTGCGGGTCTCTTTTATCTGGTGCGCCTGTTCATCTATCACGTTGAAACCGAGGAACTGGCGCCGGAACTGCAGCAGCCGTTCCGAGATCAGTACACCTTGATGGAGAAACGTCTCGCCAACATCATCACCACCCCCGGCATGGCGGTGGCGGTGTCGATGGCCATCGGTCTGCTGCTGGCCCAGCCGTCCTGGCTTCAGCAGGGCTGGATGCACGCCAAGCTTGCCTTTGTGGCGGCTTTGCTGGCCTACCACGTGTTCTGCTATCGGCTGATGGGCCAACTCCATGCCGGCACCTGTGCTTGGTCGGGTAAGCAGTTGAGAGCCCTGAATGAGTTGCCCACGTTGCTGCTGGTGATCGTGGTGATGCTGGTGGTATTCAAAACACAGTTCCCCACAAGCGCAGCCACGTGGTTCATCGTTGCCTTGGTGGTGTTCATGGCGGCATCGATTCAGTTTTATGCCCGTTGGCGCCGCCTGCGGGCAGAAGCGTCCGCTAAGGCCTGAAATGAGGGCTGAGATGACCCATCCGCTCAAGGCCGTACTCGACCAGGTGGGACCGTCGAGTTGCCCCACCACACACAACTTTCATTGCCACACCGTTTGCAGTGACGGCAGCCTCGAACCGATCGAGCTCATCCAGCAGGCCACTGAGCGCGGTCTCCTCCATCTGGCGGTGACGGATCACCACAGTTCCCAAGCCCACCGGGAGATCCAAGCCTGGCTGGATCAGCAGCGCGCCAGCGGTGTTGTGGTCCCCACGGTCTGGAGCGGCATGGAAATCAGCGCACTACTCAAGGGCTGCCTTGTGCATGTGCTTGCCCTTGGCTTCGAGCTCCACCATCCCGCACTTCAGCCCTACAACCGCGGTGATGCGGTGGTCGGTGAACCCCTCCGCGCCGAAGCGGTGGTCAAAGCCATCCACGACGCCGGTGGTCTGGCGGTGTTGGCCCATCCCGCCCGTTATCGCCTCGGCCATGACGTGTTGATCGATGAGGCTGCTCGCCTCGGGTTCGATGGGGGTGAGGCCTGGTACGACTACGAGATGCAAACCACCTGGTCTGCCAGCCCTTTGATTTGCGAGTCCATCGATCGTCAGCTCAGCAACCTTGGCCTTTTGCGTACGTGTGGCACCGATACCCATGGATTTGACCTTTGCGGCCGCTAAGTTCATTCCATCTCAGTTCCGGTCGACATGGGCTTCTTGGATCGTCTGCTGAAAAAGGATTCCGCAGATTCAGACTCCTCGATTCAGCCGCGTAAGCCAGCGAAGGAGAAGCCGGCCGAGTTTTTCCTTGATGCCGACTCCTCCTCCTCCCTGGGGGATGTGAACTACATGCGTGAGTCGAAGACGATCCGACGCACCTTCCCCGGCACGGTGGACAACCCCGGAACGAAGGAGCAGGTCATGGAGGTGGCTGCTGAAACCGAAAAGCTTGAGAAACGCAGCGATGGCCTTGGCGGCGTGGTCAAGAAGGAAGAGTCCGTCAACCTCACATCCGGCATCCCCACACCGGTGAAGAAAACCTTCGCTGAGCAGGTGAGCACGGCGGAGATGAGCAAGCGCCTCAAGGGCACGGCCATCACCGGTGTCAACACTCCTGCTGCTCCGGATGCTTCCCCCGTCGGCCGCAAGGAAGAGCTGAAGGCCAAGGAAGAGCCAACGGTCAAGGTGGGTTCCGCCGCGCCATCCTCCAAACCAGGGAGCATCGACCCGTTCCGGCAGATGGTGCGCGACCTCAACAAATAGGGCTGCCCCGTTCAATCTGGGCTTCGCTGCTGTTCACCAGCTGTTGCAAGTGCTGCAGCTGGTCGTCGTTGGCTGAATTCCAGAGGCCTCGATTCGATGCCTCCAACAACCGTTCAGCCATGTCCCGCAGCACCCAGGGATTGCTCGATTTCAGAAAGTCGAGAATCCGCGATTGGCTCAGCCACTGGTCACAGAGCGCGCCGTAACACCAGTCGGGAACACGATCGGTGGAAGCGTCATAGGCGAACAGGTAATCAAGGCTCGCCCCCATCTCAAAGGCTCCCTTGTAGCCGTGCTGCATCATTCCCTCGATCCAGCGGGGGTTCAGCATCCTGCTGCGCATCACTTTGTCCAGTTCTTTTTCGAGCCGGTGCAGCCGAGGTCGTTCGTGGCGTGAATGGTCACCGAACCACAGCTGCGGACGTGCTCCGGACACTTCTTCGACAGCTGCACTCAGGCCACCCTGGAACTGGTAGTAATCATCGGAATCGAGCAGATCGTGCTCGCGGTTGTCCTGGTTGTGGAGCACCACCTGCACCCTGCCAAGGGCCTGCTCCAGGCCGGAACGATCGAGGCTGGGGGCGGCGGATCCGTCGTAGGACCACTGGCTCCAGCTGAGGAACGCCTGGCCGAGCTCCGAACGGGACTCCCAGGCGCCACTGTCGATCAGGGCTTGAAGACCAGCTCCGTAGGCACCGGGGGCGGATCCATAGATGCGGCCCTGGGGTCCCCCCTGACGGGTCAGTTCAGCCAGAGGATTGACCTCGTCCGGTTCATCGAGGGCAGCAACCATCGACTGGGCCTGATGCACCCAGCCCACCAACTGGGGAAAGGCATCGCGAAACAGTCCGGAGATGCGCAGTACAACATCCACCCGCGGTCGACCTAACAAGCGGGCTGGAATCACCTCCAGATCCACCAGTCGACGGGTGGGACCGTCCCAGACCGGTCGAACGCCAATCAGGGCCAGCAGCTGGGCGATGTCTTCTCCGCCATTGCGCATCGTGGCCGTTCCCCACACCGACAGAGCCAGATGGCGCAGGGGCTCTCCCTGTTCCAGCAGGTGCAGGTCCAAGAGCTGCTCCGCCGAGCGTCGACCCAGGTCCCAGGCCGCTTCCGTGGGCAAGCCCCGCAGATCAACGGAATAAAAATTCCGGCCGGTGGGCAACACATCGGGGCGGCCACGACTCGGAGCTCCTGAGGGCCCCGCAGCGATGCGCTGACCCTGAATACCGCGAAGGAACGCAGCTTTTTCGGCTACGGCACAGCCATCCAAGCGGGGCCAGAGCTCGTTGCGCAGGGTGAGCAGACAGGGATCTTCCGGGTCCCATTTCCGGAAGGGTTCTGCCAGCCCGTCGCACTGTTCCCCATGAATGACCTGCCGGATCAACAGCTGGGCTTGCTGTTCCAGCCATTCACAACCATTCCCCATCCGGCGGCACTGTGAGCCGCTGAGCACACTCAGGCGGCTCTGATCTGCTTCAGAAAGCGGATCACCTTCGTCCTGTTGCCAAGGGTCGAAGTTCAGCCCCGCCTGGAGGGCCATGGCCTGCAGCAACCCTGGCTTTCCCTGCCTGGGGGGCCTTGCCAAGGCGATCAGCAGTTCGTCGGCGGCTTCGGCCGACGGCGCAACGCCGAAACGGTGAAGCCCCGTACGGATCTGCGATTCCTTGAGCT
Organism: Synechococcus sp. BS301-5m-G53; assembly: GCA_016779825.1. Lineage (GTDB taxonomy): Bacteria > Cyanobacteriota > Cyanobacteriia > PCC-6307 > Cyanobiaceae > Parasynechococcus. The sequence goes on from JADHMX010000020.1 coordinate 13,148, forward strand.
CGCAGAGATAGGTCTCGGCCTGATCCAGACAGGTCTCCAGCAGCTCCGGTTGTCGGCGAATCTCCTCTTCGCTTGGGATTCCAGGCCAGTTGAGCAACAGCAAGCTGGCATGCACCGCCTGTTCCAGCACCCGGGCCCGTTCTCCTCCCAGCTGCCGTACTTCCACCAGTTCATCGAGCAGGCCCTCCAACCGTTGAAGAGGCCCATGCAATCCCGCCCGTCCCAGGGGCGGTGTGAGGTGGTCCAGCACGACGGCGTGACCGCGGCGCTTGGCCTGAGACCCTTCGCCGGGGTCGTTGACGATGAAGGGGTAGAGATGAGGGATCGGGCCCAGGGCCAGCTCGGGGCCGCAGGCATCGCTCAACCCCACCGACTTGCCCGGCAACCATTCCGCACTGCCGTGCTTGCCCACATGCAGCATCACCTGGGTTTGATGCAGGCTGCGCAACCAGAGGTACTGGGCCAGATACCGGTGCGGTGGCGGTAGATCCGGTGAGTGGAGATCGGCGATCTGATCGGCGTCGTAGCCGCGATCCGGCTGGATCAGCACCACCACATGACCGAAGCGCAGGCCGTGAATGGCAAACCCCTTGTTTGGATTCAGGTCGCAGGCGTCTTCTGGAGCTCCCCACCGGGATTCGATCAAGCGCCGAGCCGGTTCCGGAACAGTGCCCCACCACTTCTGATAGGTGATCAGGGGGAGATGATCCAGCGGTGGGCGATGCTGACCCTCCGGTGCGTTGGTGCGACCAGCCAACAGCAGTTGCATCAAGCCATCGCCTGAGCCTGGTAAGGCATCCCTGCCCAGGTCGTAGCCCGCGTCCGCCAACCAGCGCAGCATCCGCGCCGTGCTGTCGGGGGTGTCAAGGCCCACGCCATTGGCCACACGGCCATCGCGCACGGGATAGTTGGCCAACACCATGGCAATGCGTCGCTGGGCGCATGGGGTCTGGCGCAGTTCGATCCAGCGGCGGCTGTGCTCGGCCAGCCAGTCGATTCCCTTTCGATCCGGTTGCAGGCAGGGAATGGCCGTGGCCAGAGGTCCGCTGGTCTGCCGATGGTCACGGAAAGCGCAGGGGCGCGTGGTGATCCGGGCATCCAGCTCCGGCATCACCACCTGCAGCGACAGATCCATCGGATTGAGCCCCTGGCTGCTCTCCAGCCACTGGGCACGGCTGCGGCTGCTGCTGAGCAGTTGCAACACCGGTCGATCCAGCCGATCCCAGAGGGGGCTGCCCAAGCCGGCCTGTTCGGCCTGCACTGAGGCAAAGGATGTGCCGGCGATCACGAGCTCAGCCTGTTGCTGCTCCAACAGGTCGTGGACGCCGGCCTGCACCGCTGGGTCCCGCAAGCTGCTGACCCAGAGCAGACAGGGTCGTAGTCCCTGTTGCCGCAGTGCTGCCGTGAGGGCATCGGCCAGGGCCAGATCTCCGGCCTGAAACTGAGCCCGATAGAGCACCACGCCCACCGCGGCACCTGGTTCATTCCGCCAATCCCAGGGCATCGGATCGGGGCATGGCACCACCGCAACGCTCTCGGCGGATGGGGGTGTGCCCTCCAGCAGTGCCTCGAGGGCCTTCAAGAACTGCCCCATGTTGTCGATGCCGCCTTCCCGCAGCAGTGCCGACAGCTGATCCGCCAGTTCCTGGCTGCAGGAGCCCATCCCATGCAGCTCGTTGCTCTGGTCTGCCGTTCCGGCCAGGACGATCAGTTGCCGCTGCGTCGCTTCACCGTGCCAGCGCTGCAGCTGCTCCAGCCCGTAGCTCCAGTGCCCACGGCTGCCGAGCAGGCGCACCACGATCAAGCGTGCGGCCTGGGCTGTGGTGTTGAGGTAGTGGTCCAGCTGCGCCGGGTGGTCCAGGCAGCTCAGCGGCAAGGCACGGATCCGCTCGTTCCAGGACGGGCTGACAGGCAGGCAGGCGTCGAGACAGCTGATGTCTGTGCCTGCACTGGTGAGGAACAGCACATCTGCACTCGGCTGCTCAACGAGCACCACATCTTCCGGTGGGTCCAGACCCGGACAGGTGGCAAGGCGGTGCATGGCCCCATTCTCCGTGTTGCGGTGACCGGTGGTGAGAAGATTCAGCGATCGGATCCATCAAAGTGATGCATCAGTTCCTGCCCTATGCCTGGTTCCAGGGCCAGTGCGTTCCCTTCGAGGAGGCCAGGATCTCCATTGCCACCCATGCCTTGCATTACGGCACCGGTGCTTTTGGTGGCATGCGTGCGATTCCTGATCCCCAGAACAGCAACACCATGCTGCTGTTCCGCGCTGATCGGCACGCCCGCCGCCTGAGTCAGAGCGCCCGTTTGCTGCTGACTGATCTGAGTGAGGAGACGATTCTTTCGGCCCTCACCGCGATGCTGCAGGCCAACAAGCCCGATCAGCCCATCTATTTGCGGCCCTTCGTTTACACCAGCGATCTGGGCATTGCCCCGCGATTGCACAACATTGAGACCGACTTTCTGATCTATGGCCTCCCCCTGGGTGATTACCTCTCGCCGGAGGGGGTGAGCTGCAGGATCAGCAGTTGGACCCGTCAGGAAGACCGCTCTCTGCCCCTGCGCGGCAAGATCTCTGGTGCCTACATCACCAGTTCGCTGGCCAAGACGGAAGCGGTTCAGAGCGGTTTCGATGAAGCCCTACTGCTCAACAGTCGCGGCAAGATCAGTGAAGCCAGCGGTATGAACCTGTTCCTGGTGCGCGATGGCCAGCTGATCACCCCTGGGGTGGATCAGGACATCCTCGAGGGCATCACCCGCGCCAGCGTGATTGAGCTGGCCAAAGCGATGGATATTCCTGTTGTCGAACGTCCAGTCGATAAAACCGAGTTGTTCATCGCTGATGAAGTGTTCCTCTCCGGTACGGCCGCCAAGGTGACGCCAATCCGTCAGATCGAATCCACGCTGCTGAACGCCAAGCGTCCCGTGATGGATGCGCTGAAGGCCAAGCTTGTGGCGATCACCGAAGGGCGGGACCCCGCCTATGAGCATTGGGTCACCCGCATTCCGATCTCCTGAATCAACAGCATGAAGTTCGTCCTGAGCTTTTCTTAAGATCAAGCCTTTCAAGGGTGTGCACGGATGGTGGTGACGCAGGCAAACCGGCAAGCCACCACCTCTGCCTTTCTCAACCATCTGCATGGGCCTGAACGTCCTGTGCTGGTGTTTGACGGTGCAACGGGCACCAGCCTTCAAGGCCTGGGACTCACCGCGGAGGATTTCGGTGGTCCTGACCTGGAGGGCTGCAACGAGAACCTGGCGGTCACCAAACCGGATGCGGTCAAAGCCGTGCATCGCCAGTTCCTTGAGGTGGGTTGCGATGTCATCGAGACCGACACCTTCGGCGCGGCATCGATCGTGCTGGCGGAATACGGGCTGGAAGACAAGGCCTTCGAGCTGAACAAGCGGGCAGCCGAGCTGGCGCGGGAGATGGCTGATGAATTCAGCACGCCTGAGAAGCCCCGCTTTGTGGCGGGGTCCATGGGACCCACCACCAAGCTGCCCACCCTGGGCCATATCGATTTCGACACGATGCGGGCTTCGTTCCGCGAGCAGGCTGAGGGACTGATCGCCGGCAACGTCGACCTGTTCATCGTCGAAACCTGTCAGGACGTGCTGCAGATCAAGGCAGCTCTCCAGGGCATCGAAGAGGCCTTTGACGCCACCGGTGAGCGGCGGGCCCTGATGGTGTCGGTCACGATGGAAACCACGGGCACCATGCTCGTTGGCACGGACATCGCTGCTGTGGTCTCGATCCTCGAGCCCTTCCCGATCGACATCCTCGGCCTGAACTGCGCCACCGGTCCGGAGCAGATGAAGGAGCATATTCGCTACCTCTCCGAGCATTCCCCCTTCACCGTCAGCTGCATTCCGAATGCAGGTTTGCCGGAAAACGTTGGCGGTGTGGCCCATTACCGCCTCACTCCGGTGGAGCTGAAGATGCAGCTCATGCACTTCGTTGAAGACCTCGGCGTGCAGGTGATCGGTGGTTGCTGCGGCACCACCCCCGCCCACATCGGCAGCCTGGCTGAACTGGCGCAGGAGCTCAAGCCGGCACAACGCCCCTCCCGCTGGGATCGCGCCAGCGCAGAGGATGTGCGCCCCAGTCTCAACTACGAACCTGCCGCCGCATCGATCTATGGCGTCACGCCCTACCACCAGGACAACTCCTTCCTGATCATTGGTGAACGACTCAATGCCAGCGGCAGCCGCAAGGTGCGCGAACTGTTGGCGGAAGAAGACTGGGATGGTCTGGTGTCGGTGGCCCGCGGCCAGGTGAAGGAGAACGCCCACGTGCTCGACGTCAACGTCGACTACGTCGGTCGCGATGGCGAGCGGGACATGCACGAGCTGGTGAGCCGTCTGGTCACCAACGTCAACCTGCCCCTGATGCTCGACTCCACCGAATGGCAAAAGATGGAGGCGGGATTGAAGGTTGCCGGGGGCAAGTGCATCCTCAACTCCACCAACTACGAAGACGGCGACGAGCGCTTCTTCAAAGTTCTGGAACTTGCCCGCCGCTACGGCGCAGCCGTGGTCGTTGGCACGATCGACGAAGAAGGGATGGCCAGAACGGCCGAGAAGAAGTTCGCCATCGCCCAGCGGGCCTATCGCGATGCCCTCGAATTCGGAATCCCAGCCCATGAGATCTTCTACGACCCCCTTGCCCTGCCCATCTCCACTGGCATCGAGGAAGACCGTCTGAACGGTCGCGCCACTGTGGATGCCATCCGGATGATCCGGGAGAACCTCCCCGGCGTGCACGTGGTGCTTGGGGTCAGCAATGTGAGTTTCGGCCTGTCACCGGCGGCCCGGATCACTCTGAACTCGGTCTTCCTGCACGACTGCTGTGAGGCCGGCATGGATTCGGCCATCGTCAGCCCCGCCAAGATTCTTCCGTTGATCAAGATCAGCGATGACCACCAGAAGGTGTGCCGTGATCTGATCAACGACAACCGCCGTTTCGACGACGGCATCTGCGTCTACGACCCGCTCACCGTGCTCACCACGCTGTTCGAGGGGGTCAGCACCAAGGAGGCCCGGGCTTCTGGCCCCTCGCTGGCCGATCTGCCGATTGAGGAACGGCTCAAGCAGCACATCATTGATGGGGAACGCATTGGCCTTGAGCCCTCCTTGGACGAGGCGCTGCAGACCTATCCCCCTTTGCAGATCATCAACACCTTCCTGCTAGACGGCATGAAGGTGGTGGGTGAGTTGTTCGGCAGCGGCCAGATGCAGCTCCCCTTCGTGCTGCAAAGCGCCGAGACGATGAAATCTGCGGTGGCTCACCTCGAGCCGCACATGGAACAAATCGAGGGTGAGAGCACGAGCAAGGGCAAGTTCCTGATCGCCACGGTGAAGGGCGATGTCCACGACATCGGCAAGAACCTGGTGGACATCATCCTCACCAACAACGGCTATGAGGTGATCAACCTGGGCATCAAGCAGAGCTGTGAAGCGATCGTTGAGGCCCAGCGTGAGCATCAGGCCGATTGCATCGCCATGAGCGGTCTGCTGGTGAAGTCGACGGCATTCATGAAGGACAACCTCCAGGCCTTCAACGATGCGGGGATCGACGTTCCTGTGATCCTCGGCGGTGCGGCCCTGACGCCACGCTTCGTGCAGAAGGACTGCCGTGAGGTTTACGACGGCAAGGTGATCTACGGCCGTGATGCCTTCGCTGATCTGCGCTTCATGGATGCGTTGATGGATGCAAAACGGAACGACAACTGGACCAACACCAAGGGCTTCCTGACCGACGCTCCCCAGGGCGTTGGCCTGGATGAAGAGTCGACAACCTCCGAGAACGCTGAGGAGACATCAGCCTCCGCTACGGACGCTCCAGCAGCGGATCTGCCGCCGGTGAGCTCGGATCGTTCCGACGCTGTTCCCGCTGAAGCGGCACCGGTGCCGCCCTTCCTGGGGTCTGCTGTGATCACCGAGGCCGACATCGATATCGCTGAGGTGTTCCACTACCTTGACCGCAATGCCCTTTTTGCCGGCCAGTGGATGCTCCGCAAAACCAAGGAGCAGAGCCGGGACGATTACGAGGCGATGCTTGCGGAGAAGGCAGAGCCGGTGTTGCAGGAGTGGATGCAGCGCTGCATCAACGAGTCATTGTTGACCCCCCGGGCGGTGTACGGCTACTTCCCTGTGGGACGTGATGGCAATGTCCTTCGGGTGTTCGATGCTGATGGCACGCAGGAACTGGGCTGTTTTGAGCTTCCCCGTCAACGGTCTGGCAACCGCTACTGCATCGCCGATTTCTTCAACGATCTGAATCCTGAGGGGCGCCCTACGGACGTGTTGCCGATGCAGGCCGTGACCATGGGCCAGAAGGCCTCCGTCGTGGCCCAGGAGCTGTTCAAGGGCGATCGCTACAGCGACTACCTGTACTTCCACGGCCTTGCGGTGCAGATGGCTGAAGCGATGGCCGAGTGGGTGCATGCACGCATTCGCGCCGAACTTGGCTTCGCTGATCCCGATGGGATGGCACTGCGGGATGTTCTGGCGCAGCGCTACCGCGGTAGCCGTTACTCCTTTGGTTACCCCGCCTGCCCCAATGTGGCCGATTCAAGGCAGCAGCTGGAATGGCTCGGAGCCGACCGGATCGGACTCAGCATGGATGCCAGCGACCAGCTCGAACCGGAGCAGAGCACCACAGCATTGGTGGCTCTCCACTCCCAGGCGCGCTACTTCAGCGCCTGAACCAAGCAGGACGTCCCATAGCCTGAGACGCCCTGTTTTTGTTCACCATGGCCATTGCCGGACCTGATGGGGTCGATGCCGCCATCAAAGCGGGTGTCGATCTTGATGGAAGCCCAATTCCTGCAGCGATGCTCGCTCTCTACAACCAAGTAATGGATCTGGAAAGCCAGCGCGCTCGCAGTGGAGTTCTGAAATCGATGCGCAACCGGGTGGTCAAGACCGGCGCCAAGCATTTCGACCAGGAGACGCTCAATCAGAGGCTCCAGGAGGCCGGCTGGGACGGTCTGAAGGACAAGGAGATCGCTTTTTTCTACGGATGATCTCCTGCTGATGGAGAAACAACCTCTGCCGGGTTCAGTCCTGGCAGAGCTTCTCCATCGTGTCGATCACATCTTGCTGGAATGAATCCAGGGCGCTGGACTCGCTCAGATCAAGGCCTTCGCCAGCGGCGTTCTGGGCCAGGTCCTGGAAATGAAAGGCTCCCTCTCCATTGGCAAGGAACTCGATCGCCGAGCTTTCGCCGCTCTCGCGAAACGCATCGCAGAGCGCCAGAAACGCAGCGTCTTCAGTGAACTCCCAATCCATCGAGTGGACATGACTGAATGACCTTTAACCCGCTCCCCCAGGGGTTCGTCAACCGTCTGCAGTCAAAATGTGCCAGTCCTTGGGCAGACTCCCCTCCAATTCAGCGGTCAGATGTCCAGCAGCAACACCGAATTTTCGCCGGCCAGGAACGTTCTTGGCGACCCACTGCAGAGTTGCAGTTGTGAGCCGATGACGGGTTGGTACCGCAATGGTCTCTGCCAAACCGATCCATCGGATCTCGGCCAGCACAGCATCTGCTGCGTGATGACCGAGCAATTTCTCAGTTACAGCAAAGCCCAGGGCAATGACCTGATCACACCAATGCCCGCCTTTCAGTTCCCGGGTTTGAAACCGGGAGATCATTGGTGCGTCTGTGCGCCGCGCTGGAAGCAGGCCTACGAGGATGGCGTCGCACCGCTGGTGCGCTTGGAGGCAACGGAAGACACAGCCCTGACCGTGGTCAGCCTTGAACAGCTGAAGCAGCACGCTCACCAATCGATCGACTGACCGTCCCAGGCGAGAAAGGCCCCTGACTGTGCCGGGGTCTGTTGCAGCAAAACCGCAACCAACTGCCGAGCGGCCCGTTCGGGAGAGAAAAGTTTCTCCGGGGCAACGAAGCTTTGGAACGGACGCGACAGCGCTGTGTCCGTCGTGCCGGGATGCAACAGGCTCACGGTGGCCAACGGCCAGCGGCGGGCCCATTCAATGCTCAGGGAGCGCAACAGCTGGTTCTGAGCCGCCTTGGCCGCTCTGTAGCCGTACCAGCCCCCCGTGCGGTTATCGCCAATGCTTCCCACCCTGGCGCTCAGGCTGGCGAAATGGAATGGTTGATTCCGCTGCAGCAGAGGCTCGATCGCTTTGGCCAGAAGGATCGGGGCAATGGCATTGATGCCGAACTGCTGCTCCAGCGCAGAGCGTTCGACCTGTTGCAGCCGTTTTTCCGGTTGAAGCTCAGGCCCATGCAGACGGCCGCTGCAGTTGAACACCAAACGCAGGGGTTGCTCCTCGGCACGCAGGGTTGTGGCCAGTCGATCCAGATCCCTGTCGTTTTCGATGTCGAGCCGAAGGGAGCACGCTGGTGGTCCATGACGTCCAGCCGTCAGCACCTTCAGTTCAGGGCAGGACTGCGACAGTTCGGCAGCGACCGCCGACCCGATGCCACCGGGACCGACCACCAGCGCCAGGCCGCTCCAGTTGGTCGAGACTGTTTCGACCATGTGAACTTGCTGCGGGGTGGAGACCGTCTAACGGATATCAGGCATCATCGGCTGAAGCTCTGTTGAGCAGCTCTGGTGCCATATCAACCACGTTTCTGGGCCCTTGCAGCTCTCGGAGCCATGCTCATGGCCGGCTTGATCGGCTGGCTGGCACGCCCGCATCCTGATCAGCTTGACCAGGCCTCACCCAGCCTGCATGAGCTGCTCGAGAACGACTCAGTCGGTCGTTCCGCCATGCCGTCTGCAACCAAGGCGCCTCAACGGCCGACGAGCCGTGTTCCCAAGGTGCCGCCGGGTGCTGACTACGTCCCCTTGGAGATCCGCGTTGGTCTTGTCAGTCAGAGGCCAGTCACAGGCTTCTGGCCTGGGCGCAGCGTGCTCTGTCGCAACCCGCAAGGCTCTGTCATTCCTGCTCAGCAGTTGGGCGACAGGATTGCTTCGTTCAAACAACGGGAGATTCACTGCTCCGGCGGCCCCGTTCAGATCAACCAAAGGCAGTACGTGGGGGATGTAACGCTGCTGAAAAGCCAGCGCGATTGGCTCCCTGTGATCTCCCTTGATCTGGAAACCTATGTGGCCTCTGTGGTCGGTGCGGAAATGCCCAGCCAATGGCACCAGGAGGCCTTGAAGGCACAAGCCGTCGCAGCGCGGTCCTATGCCATGGCGCATCTCGCCAGACCGGCAACCACGGCGTATCACCTGGGGGACACAACACGTTGGCAGGTGTTTTCAGGGGAGACGAGCACCACTCAGGCGAGCCGATCAGCAACCTGGGAAACCCGAGGACTCATCCTCAGTTATGGCGGTGGCATTGTGGAGAGCCTCTACGCATCAACCGCACAGATCAGTGCTGAAGCCCATGGCCATCTCGGCGCCAGCATGAGTCAAAACGGCGCACAGAACCTTGCCCGTCAGGGCTTGCCCTTCAATGCCATCCTCGGCCGGTATTACGCAGGAGCCTCGCTGGCACGGTTGAAGTGGCATGACCAGTGAAATGCTCCGAAAGGCGACGGCTGTCGCGGCTGCTGCGACAGCATCCGGAGCTCTTGTGCCCCTTGAAACCTCACTGACAAATCTGAAGGGTGAGGGAGGTTTCAGTTTTGAGTTGCGGCATCTCCTCAGCGCCACACCAAAACATCTGCGCGCATCAGGCCCCAAACCGAACCCATTCCTTCCCTGGGATCCACGTCTGGAGGTGGAATGCATTGGCGATTCCCACGTGGTGATCCTGAACAAATATCCGGTTCAGTCCGCCCACATGTTGCTGATCACCCAGGCCTGGCAACCCCAAACAGGTTGGTTGTGCATCGACGATTGGCGAGCCCTTGCACGGGTCGATGCGACGACCACGGGGCTGTGGTTCTTCAACAGTGGTCCTGATGCCGGAGCCAGTCAGCCGCATCGACATCTCCAGTTGTTGCCCCGGGGGGCAGGGGAACCGATCTGCGCACGGCACGACTGGTTCAAACGATATGCAGAGGAAACTGTTGCCCCATCGGATGATCCCCTGCTGCGCAGTTGTCGGGTTGCATCGATCGCTTCATCCCTGACAGGTGAAAATCTGCAGGAGATCT
>JADHMX010000021.1 GCA_016779825.1 Synechococcus sp. BS301-5m-G53
CACAATTGAAAATGATTGGTTTTTAAAGAACAGAGTTGTTCCGTTTTGATTTCATTTCAGCCTTTATCTGATTGAGATTGGTATCTGGCACAGGTTCTTTTGAGTTTTTCGTGCAACAGAAAGAAACTTGTGCCTTTAATGCGCCAAACCCCTGATTAACCAGGATTCAGCCAAGAAAAACAAGATGAAGAATGCACTTATTCCGCTGACCAAGACTTTGCCGCTCACTATGCAGTTGTCATATCATTTGCAGTCTAGATGCCTTTTGCTGTTTTGGGCAGTGGAGGAATGTTCAGTGTCTGGGGTTCGTCATAAGCGTTAATTTCACTTGGGCTTACCGAAAGGGCAAGGGTCAGCGCACCTGCAAAAGCCATCATGGCAATCGTTATTCGGTCCAGCATGTGATCCCAGCGTCTTGCTTGTCATCATGCTGTTCTCGCATCTTTCTTTGATGACAGCTGTCCGTAAAGATGGTGAGAGTTTGATGGGATACTGACTCTTTATTTGCTGAGAAGGCGTGATTTGCCTGTTTAATCTTTTTGAGTGTTAGAGCTTCTATCTCTCGGAATAATTGAACTCCTGGAGCGCGTACTGCGCCAGACATTGATTTTTGTCTGTGTCGGTGAGTGAGATGGTGGTCACACTTGGTTGCCAGTTCCGAAGGTTAATCAGCTCATTGAAATGGTTCAGAGCATCTTCGAGGTCATCGAAGCTGCCCATGCTTTCCAACTTTTGCTGCCCTTGGTTGACGGCTATTTCAAGGGGCATAGTTCAAGAGCTGAAGCCTGCCAAGGGTACCCCTGAGTCGTTGTGTAGTCGATGATGCTTACTGCTCTGTGAACAAGGCTTGTCAACGTCTTTCCCGCCTTTAGGGTTCGCGTGGTTGCAGTGTTGCGATGCGCGATCCACGGCTTGATGAATTGATCCAAATGGAAACTTGGGATTGGTGGAAAGCTCAGGTTTTTTATCTACGTGAAAAGAAGGATTATGCTGATGCAGAGGCGTTGTTCCTGGAGTTCAAGTTACCCGTATCTGATTCCAATCATTGATAATTCTTTTGGTTTTTTCGGTTTAACTCAAGGGTTTAGATGATTAGCGACGGGGTTCGTGAACGTTTGTCGTTCAATTTTTCGTCGAGTTTATCTCATGCCCTTTTTTAATCGCACCGGTCGTGTTGCACCGTTTCGGCTTTCCTCGTTCATTTCTTTTTTCTCTCTCTTTCCTGGCGGTGGGAGTAATGCTCTGGGGCTATACCTCCAGCCCAATGGTTGGTTCCGCCACTTTTCTGCCGGATGACGCTGAAGTCGCTTGTCGAGCCATCCTTCCCCAATGTTTCAAGCGATCCGACTGGGCTGATCTCTGTGCCCGTGATTCCAGTGTTGCCGTTGCTCATCCCGAGGCCTGTCGAGCCTCAGGATTTGAGCAAGGTCAACCCCCTCAGGGGCGGCGATGCTGAACCGCCTGTTCCAGGTCCGGCCGACTCATCGTTGTCACCACAAAGACTTCCTGGGCAGTCGTGCCTTTTCGCGCCACCAGCTTGTAACCCCCTTGGATTGGGGTCGACACCCGCAGCTGCAGTTCGGGGCTGCGGCCACGGACGCGGCTGATCACTGCAGGGGTGATCGTTTGGATATCCGTCTCTTGGGACAAGGCCTTCAGCCATGGGATCAAGCCATCCACATAGGTGCTGTGGGTGATGACGACCCGGCCCAAAGCTGAACGAAAACCCGAGAACTGGTGAAAGTTAGCGACTTTGGCTATGCCAGAGAGAGCGCTCCGGGGCTGTGATGCTGAAATCAGTTGACACTCTCCGTCACGCGATCAGCGGACCGTTGGAGGACGCATGCGGCCCCCAGGCCCGCATGCTCACCGCTGAAGTGCACGGAACAGAGGTTCGGGGCCTGGCCTTGTGCCCTGGCCGTGTGGTGCGTTTCGTGATGGACGAGCAGCTGCAGCGTCTGCAGGTGGCTGATCTGCTGCGACTCACCAAAGCAAGCCGTAAGCCGGCGGCCTGACTCAGCAGCGTTCCAGAGGGGCCATCGTTAATCCTTCGGCCTGGAGCTGCTGGTGATACAGCTCGGCCTGCTCAAGGGGCCCGCACCAGACTTCAGCAGAACCCTGCCCATCAATTCTGTTGGCGAGGTTCCAGGCGTTGTCTTCGCTCATGCCGGGAATGATCTTGCGCAGGCAATCCACCACGTGCTGAAAGGTGTTGACGTCGTCGTCCAGAACGATCACGCGGGCCTCGGGGTAGCGCTGCGTCGTTTCCTGGCGTTCCAGTACTGCTGAGGAACCGGGGCTGGAGCTGGTCATGACAGTTGCCTCCGGCAGCACGAAATGATGTCGAACCCTAGGTAGGATCTCAGCACTCAAGCGGTCAAGTGCATGTTGTTCACTCTGGGTTGGGCGTCCTTGGCCGCCATGTTCACGTTCTCCATCGCCATGGTCGTTTGGGGACGTAACGGTGACGGCACCCTGAACTTCTGATCGAATCTGTGCTTCAAGACGCACCCATCTTCAGCCAGGCCCTGGCGGTCACGGCAGCAGTGCTTCTTGTCTTCGTCAGCGTCGCTGTGATCTATCTCTCAACGATTGAATGGAGAGACCGTCGACGCCGTCAGGGTTCAACAAAATCCTCCTCCTGATTGCGTCCATTCGACGCCAACTTGGAGCCCACTCCTGCACAGCCCTCGTTTTGGGGCTGTGCTTTGTTGTGTCCGGCATTTTTCTCACCTCCTCCGGCCGCAAGCCCTCTCTCAACAGTCAGGGAACAGCTGAGCTGTTCGAGATCACCCGCCGGGCTCGGTTGGTTCAGAGCTTTGAGGCTGACCCCAAGGCATCGGTGCCTCAGATCTGGGAGACGCGCCTGGCCCCTTCCACAGCTCTCGATCGCTGGAGGCGTCATGGGCGTGGTGTGTGGTGGCTGATCTGGCTGGATGACGGTGAACCTGTTCTGGCTCTTCCGAATGCATCAGATCCCTCTGTTCTTGATCTGTTGTTTGCCGATCAACTGCACCAAAGCAGTTTTGATCAACGCACGCCTCTCGAGAAGCGGCACCCCTCGGCCCTGGAGCAGAGCTGCCTGACATGGCTCACCAAGGGAACGGCTGTTCAATGGCAACCGTCCGGTCTGGCTTCGATCAGTGGCCCCTTGTTTGCAGCTCTAGCCAGCGTGTCCCATGGCTGCCTGCGTGTAAGCCTTCAAGGACATCGGCTCGCGGCTGAAGGACCTGTGGCTTCCAGCCCCTTCGTGTCTCTAGGGGATGGCCTACGCACAGGCCAAACCAATGGTCTGCTGCGTGAGGTGCCATCGGCTTATTTGGAGCTGAACAGCGTTGCGCTGCAGCCGCTGCTGGGATCGTTTCTCAACAATCCTTTGATCGCAGAGCAGCTCACCAGCCGTTACGGACTCTCGAGGGAGCTTCGCGATGGTCTGCTCGCTGCGCCTGTCACCCTGCGCGTGGATTCCCTTGCGGTTGGTCGCTTTCAGGCCACGGTTCAAGCCAGGTTGATGGTGCCCGCTGAACAACGCGACAACCTCATTCAAAGCCTTGATGCTGCCTCAAAAGCTTTGTTGCAACGGGGTTTCCAAAGGCAGCAACGGGATCTTCTGTTCTCGGATGGGGCAAGCTCCAGCCGCGTCGCCGTTGTCTGGATCGATCCCCAGGGTGATCCCAGCGGTGGATGGTCGCTTGGTCCTGAACGCCAAGGCGAGGTGGAGGTGCTGTTCGCCTTGGGCGATGCACCGACGCTGAGCCAGAGCCCCATCAAGCGCCACGACCAACAGCATCTGCGGCTTCGGGGACGACCTGATCAATTGGTTCGGCTCGGTTGGCTGGGACCGGACTGGCCGCGGGTGATTCGCAAGGCATCTCAGCTGGAGCTTGAGATGACAGCGCTGCCGAAGTCGCAACAGCCCGGGTGGCTTCGCCTTCAGTTGGAACTGCGCTGAGCCTGATCTGCCAAACGGCGCTCCTTCTTGCGCTTCTCGGCTGCGATCGTTTCTTCCACCAGCTCAACGGCCTGATCCATCCGTTCACTGTTGGAGCCAAACAGGGTCAGCTCTTTCTCGACGCGATCAAGAGGCAAGCCAAGGGTTTCAGCGAGTTCCTTGCTCTGTTGGATCAGTGCTGCATTGTCAGAGCTGGACTCTTCGGCGACCGAGGCCTGAAGCAGGCGCATCAGTCCGACAGCCATCAAACGTGAGTAGTGGCTGCCCTCCTGGAGCCGGTGGGAGGACAACCAGCTCTTGAGGTTGTCGTGATCTTTGCCTTTGGCCTGATCAATCAGTGATGCGCTGGTTTTGCGCAGATCCTCGGCGTCAAAGCCGTTGCTGCTGCAAATGGCGCTGAACAACCCTTCGGTCTGGGTTTCCGGTCGATAGCCCTTGGTGAAGGTGTCAAACACGGTGCAGAGTCCAACGGCAAAGAGCTCATTGGCGTCGAAGCGAGTCTGGTGGCTCAGCAGGTGCAACTCCACCAGCAGCTCGTCAGCAAGGCGCCGATACAGCGGCGCAATCACGTGGGGAAAGGACTGATGAAACGCCCGTTTGCTGTCGGCGATGGTCTGACTTGCGGCCAACGTGCAGTCCATGAATGAATGGCCGAAACCCTAGCGCCGCAGACATCGCCGTTAGGATTGCGCGACCCTGCTGAAGCTCAGATGATCCCCATTGTGATTGAGGAGTCCGGCCGGGGGGAAAGGGCCTTTGACATTTATTCCCGCCTTCTGCGCGAGCGGATCATCTTCCTTGGTGAGGCCGTCACCAGCGACTCCGCCAACCGGATCGTGGCGCAGATGTTGTTCCTCGAAGCTGAGGATCCCGAAAAAGATATCTACCTCTACATCAATTCTCCAGGCGGTTCGGTGTATGACGGCCTCGGTATTTTCGATACGATGCAGCACATCAAGCCTGATGTGCACACAGTGTGTGTGGGTCTCGCCGCCAGCATGGGTGCTTTCCTGCTCTGTGCCGGCACGAAGGGCAAGCGCAGCAGCCTGCAGCACTCCCGAATCATGATTCACCAGCCGTTGGGTGGTGCTCAAGGTCAAGCCAGTGATATTCGCATTCAGGCGGACGAAATTCTCTTCCTCAAGGCCCGCCTGAATGAGGAGCTGGCTGATCGAACCGGCCAACCCCTGGACCGCATCCAGCAAGACACCGACCGTGACTTCTTCATGTCACCAACCGAAGCTGTGAACTACGGCTTGATTGATTCAGTGATCGACAAGCGCCCCGTTCAGGCTGTTTCTTGAACAAGGGCCTGTCGAAAAGCAATCTCCCCAGCAAGATCTGTCCAGTCTGCAATCGCCCGTTTGAGTGGCGCAAAGCGTGGAGAAATTGCTGGGACGAGGTTGTGTACTGCTCTGAACGTTGTCGCCGCCGCAAGAATCAAGTCAATCCATGAAAAAAGCCCCCGCATGAACGGGGGCTTTTTGTTGTTCACTCCTGGATCAATCCAGGGTGACGACGGTGCGATCCTTGTCTGGAACAGCGGTGAATTCAGCCACAACAGCTTTGAACTCATCGCCATCCATGGTTTCCTTCTCGATCAGCAGTTCCACCAGGCGATCCATGGCTTCGCGGTTGGCAGCGACGATCTCAACGGTTTCGTCATAACAGCGCTTCACCATGTTGCGCACTTGAACATCGATCTGCTGGGAGATCGATTCCGACACTTCACTGCGGGACATCAAGTCGCGGCCCAGGAAAACCTCCTGGTTCCCGCCTTCCAGCGCGACAGGGCCAAGATCGCTCATGCCGAGCCGAGTCACCATGTTGCGAGCCATTGAAGCCACTTGCTGAATGTCGCCACCGGCTCCGGTGGTGACTTCTTGATGACCGAACACCACATCTTCTGCGGCGCGACCGCCAAGGGCGCCCATGATCCGTGCTTTGAGCTGGGCACGTGTAACGAGGGTCTGCTCCTCATCAGGCGAGAACCAGGTGAGACCCTGAGCCTGACCGCGGGGAACCAACGTGACCTTTTGAACGGGGTCGTGGGCTTTAACCAAGGTTCCGATCAAGGCATGACCAACTTCGTGGTAAGCGATCAGACGCTTGCTGCGACCATCGGTGAGCGGACGGCCTTCCATGCCGGCGATGATCCGGTCGACTGCATCGTCAATCTCGCTCAGACCAATGGCATCCTTACGACGGCGGGCAGTGAGAATGGCTGCCTCGTTCATCAGGTTGGCCAGGTCTGCACCAGTGAAGCCAGGGGTGCGGCGGGCGATGCTCTCCAGGGACAGCTCCTCTTGGAGCTTCTTGTTGCGGCAGTGCACATCGAGGATCGCGAGGCGTCCCTTGATGTCAGGGGCATCCACGGTGACCTGACGGTCGAAACGACCGGGACGCATCAGAGCTGAGTCCAGAACGTCGGGACGGTTGGTGGCGGCGATGATGATGATGCCGCTGTTGCCTTCGAAGCCATCCATCTCCGTCAGGAGCTGGTTCAGCGTCTGCTCACGCTCATCGTTACCTCCACCGATGCCAGCGCCACGCTGACGGCCTACGGCATCAATTTCGTCGATGAAGATCAGACAGGGGCTGTTTTCCTTGGCTTTCTTGAACAGATCGCGAACACGGCTGGCACCAACGCCAACGAACATTTCGACGAACTCCGAGCCCGAAAGTGAGAAGAAGGGCACACCTGCTTCACCGGCAATGGCTTTTGCCAACAGGGTTTTACCGGTACCAGGAGGGCCCACCAGCAGCAGGCCGCGGGGAATCTGAGCACCCACGGAGGTGAATCGCTCGGGCTGCTTGAGGAAGGTGACCACTTCCTGCAGTTCCTGCTTCGCTTCAGTGACGCCAGCCACGTCATCGAACATGACGCCGGTCTCGGCTTCCATCATGAAGCGCGCCTTGCTTTTGCCGAACTGCATGGCCTGTCCAGGACCACCGGGCATGTTGCTGTTGCGGCGCGCAAGGAAAATGAGAGCGCCGATCAGCAGCAGCGGGAACAAAAGATTTCCCAGCACACCCAGCGCTGGTGGTGCGGAGCGTGGGGGGTGAATATCAAAGCTGATCCCTTCGGTCTTGAGAGTGTTGATCAGCTCAGGGGCCAGACCGGGCAGATCAACGCGCAGGCGCTGGACGCGGTTGTCGAGATCAGGGTCGACGGCTTCAACCACAGCGTTGCGGCCACCGTCGTAGATATCAACGGCTGTGACGCGACCGGCTTCCACGTAATCAAGGAAGCGGCCATAACTCATCCTGGCCACCGCAGCGTTGCGGGGGGCAACGGTGGTGCCATTGCTGTCCTGGCTGAGGCCATTGATGCCTCCGTTGCTCGCCACCTGCCACCCAATCAGCAACACGACGCCAATTGGCAACAGCCAGAGGGCAAGAGTGCGCCAGCGCTGATTCATGAGCTGTAGAAATTCGTTAACGAGTGTAAAGGAATTGAACTCGTTTCTGAGGCCTTGCTCAAAGGCTTCTCAGGGCAACGATCGGGTCGAGCTTGGCGGCCCGTCGCGCTGGCACGACGCCGAAGAACAGGCCGATGGATCCTGAGAGTCCAACGGTGACGATCACCGTTGTTGCTCCGATTGCTGCCGGTAGAGGAGTGACTGCAGCCACAAGACTCACAGTCCCCAGGCCCATGAGGGTGCCAATGGCGCCACCCAGGCTGGCCAGAACAAGGGATTCCACCAGAAATTGCTGGAGCACATCACTGCTGCGGGCACCCAACGCTTTGCGCAGTCCGATCTCCTCAGTTCGTTCGCTGACGGAGACGAGCATGATGTTCATGATTCCGATGCCGCCCACCAGGAGGGAGATCCCTCCGATGGCAGCAAGCATCAGGGTGAGCCCACCGGTGATTGTGCCGACGATGGTGAGGGCATCCTTCTGGGACCGCACCGCAAAATCGTCATCGCGGAGGATCCGGTGTCGCTGCCTGAGCAGGTTAGTGATCTGAAATTTGGCTGCACCCGTGCTCTGCTCATCTCTGGCTTCAACACTGATGAAGGTGAGGCTGACGCCGTAAATGGGATCCCGACCGGTGATCCGGCTCACCATCGTGGAGAGAGGGATGTAGGCATTTTCGTCCTGATTGCTGCCGAACACGGCTCCTTTGGGAGCCATCACGCCGACCACCTTGAAGGCCTGATTGCCGATCCGCACCTGCTGGCCGATGGCCGTTCCCGTAGGAAAAAGCTTGGTGCGCAGATCAGAGCCCAGAACCGCTACGGCTCGAGCACCTGATTCGTCCTGGGCGCTGATGAATCGGCCCTTGGCCACCTCGAAGCTGCGCACCGGAACGAATTCCGGTGTGACGCCATAAATCGAACTGGTGGCGCTGCGCGCCCCGGCTTGCACGACTTGGTTGCTGTTGATCTGAGGCGCCACCCGTTTGACGCTGGGAACCTGTTCAGCGATCGCTTCTGCGTCTTCAAGCACGAGGGTCTTCGGTCGGGTGACCCCCTGGCGTCGGGTGTTGTTGTTGCCGGGAACCACGAACAACACATTGGCGCCGAGGTTGGTCAGCTGCTCTTCAGCCAGCCCCTGGGCTCCACGACCCACACCCACCAGGGTGATCACCGAGGCGTTGCCGATAACGATGCCCACCATGGTGAGCAGGCTGCGGAGACGGTTGCTGCGCAGGGTGGACAGAGCCATCCGCACCGTTTCCGTTGCGGGCATGCGCCGGTTCATGGTGGTGCGTCGTTCAGATCAGTGTGGCCTCAGCTTCTTTGCCCACGATGCTCACCTTGATCAGATCTGTGGATCCGGAAACGCCCGTGTGGGTACCGGCAGACTGAACCACGAGATCGCCCTGTTGAAGCAGGTTCAACTCCTTGGCCTTGACCATGGCGGCTTGGAAGGTCTGCGTGGTGCGTTCGCCTTGGGGGATCACCAGCGGTGTCACCCCCCAAACCAATTGAAGACGACAGGCGACCGTGCGATCGGGCGTGATGGCCAGAATCGGCGCAGCAGGCCGGAATTTGCTGACGTTCCGTGCCGTTGCTCCACTCTTGGTGAGGGGGACGATCGCGGCAGCATTGAGCTGGCTGGCGATGGTGCTGACCGCACCACTCAGAGCATTTGGAATGGTGCTGGGCAAATGGCTGTCGATGGAGCGCAGTGGATAGTCCTTCTCGATTCGGCGCGCAATGGTGGCCATGGTCTGGACGGCTTCTACCGGGAAATCCCCCACAGCGGTCTCGTTGGAGAGCATCACGGCGTCAGTGCCATCGAGGATGGCATTGGCCACATCGCTCACTTCCGCACGGGTCGGGCGAGGGCTGGAGGCCATCGAATCCAACATCTGGGTGGCTGTGATGATGGGAATCCCCAGGCTGTTGGCCTTGCGGATCAGTTCCTTCTGAAGCAGGGGAACCTCTTCGGCTGGCATCTCCACACCAAGGTCACCGCGGGCCACCATCACGCCGTCACAGAGCGGAAGGATCGAATCGATCTGATCGATGGCCTCGAATTTCTCGATCTTCGCCACCACTGGGGTCTCATGACCGTGTTCACGGATTAGCCCACGGATCTCCTCCATGTCGGAGGGGTTGCGAACAAAGCTGAGGGCCACCCAATCCACCCCTTGGCTCAGGCCGAAGGCCAGGTCGGTTTTGTCCTTGTCAGTTAGGGCGCGGACGGAGAGCTGAACATCCGGGAAGTTGACGCCCTTGTTGTTCGAAAGAACGCCGCCCACGGTGACGGTGCAATGCAGGGTTTGCTGGGGCTGGTCGACGGAATCAACCTTCATCTCAACGCGGCCGTCATCGAGAAGAATCCGGCTGCCGGCGGTGACTTCGTCGGCCAATTTGTCGTAGGTCACCGTTGCGATCGTGTTATCGCAGCTCACCGGCCGTGAGGTGAGCGTGAAGGGATCACCGTTGGCCAGGGTGATTGGCCCCTCCGCGAAGCGCCCGAGCCTGATCTTCGGGCCCTGAAGGTCCTGGAGGATTCCGATGGTCTGCCCCAGTTCCTGAGACACCTGACGAATGGTGGCAATGCGTGCTGCGTGTTCGCTGTGGTCCCCGTGGGAGAAGTTGAGCCTGAATGTCGTGGCGCCAGCCTGCACCAACTCTTTGATGCGCTCCGGGCTCTCGGTGGCTGGTCCGATGGTGGCCACGATCTTGGTGCGTCGGTTCAGGTCGAACTGGCCCATATCGAGGCTGAAAATCCTTGCGGAAACTACCATCCGGGCGTTTCCTAACTGGCCCCATGGAGATGAATTCCTATCAGGACGCCGCCCGAAAGACGGCTGCCTACCCGGATGTGGGCTGCAATCCCATCTATCCAACCCTGGGTCTGACGGGGGAAGCAGGCGAGGTGGCCGACAAGGTCAAGAAGGTGATTCGCGACCGTGGGGGTGTCTTCGATGCCGCCACCCGCGAGGCGATCAAATTGGAGTTGGGTGATGTGCTCTGGTACGTGGCTCAACTCTCCAGCGAACTGGGTTATGACCTCAATGAGGTGGCTGAAGCCAACCTTCAGAAGCTGTCCAGCCGTGCTGCCCGTGGGCGCATTGCCGGTAGCGGTGACCAACGTTGATCTGTCTGATGCTGCGTCGTTGTTTTGCGTTTCTGTTCTGCCTGCCCCTGCTGCTGGGATTGGCACTGCCGTGTGATGCCGCTGAGCTGCAACTCAGCGACATCCGGCTGGATCCCTGCAGCGAACTTGATCCAGGCAATCAGCCCGACCTGAGTCGGCCGATGGGTGCCAGCTGCTACGTGCTGTCTGGCGAGGTTGAAAACCGAGGCAAAAACAGCGTTGTCGACACCGACGTCTATGCACGCATCCTGGATGCCAGCGGTGAACCTGTGCTTCCAAACAGAACCCGGGTGGGATCGATCGGCGATGTGAATCCCGGTCACTCCCCATTCGCGCTACGAATTTCAGTCCCTGCAGGAACCCCCGGGCCGTTTGTGATCAAAAATCCTCGTGCCCGTGGGTTCAATGCTCCGGTTCGAACCCGTGTTGATGCCGACGACGACGATCTTCTGCCGCTGGAACGAGGCATCAACCTGGATTGATCACCAGGTTGAGCCCGACATGTAAAACGCATTGATCGACTGTCCCACCAAGCTCTGCAGCAGATTCAGGGCCAGGAAGGCCAGCAGGGCGGAGAGGTCGATGCCCCCCAGCGGTGGAATCAGACCCCTGAAAGCGTTGAGGTAAGGGTCGGTGATCGCACTGACGCTGCTGAGCACCGGATTGCCCCAGTCGAGATTCGGGAACCAGCTCAGGAGAACCCGAACGATCAGCACCAACGAGTAGATCTGCAGGGTCTGAGACAGCACCTGCAGCAGGGTGACGGGAAGAGATTCCATAACTGGAGCTGATCTGCTCCGACTTTATGCAGCTTCCGTCAGATCGGTCGCCCCGAGATCAGGAAGCACGGAAAAGGTGCGATGGAATTTTTCCGTGAGCGTGAGCCAATAGGAGCGTCCTTCACTCTGTCGCCGCCGTTCGATGAATTCCTGCGCCAGCAGCTCCTTGATGTGGTCGTAGGCACCTGATCCCCGCAGATCCACAAGATCCGATTGAAGAATTCGCTTCTTCAGGGCAATGGTGGCGAGGGTTCGCAAGGTGGCCGTAGAGAGATTCACCGGCAGCAGGTCTTTCACCAGATCACCCATGCCTGGCCTCAGCTGCAGCCCGTAGCGACCGCTCTGCTCCACGATTTCTAGGGCGCTGTCACGCTGGGCGTAGGAGGTGGTGAGGGCCACGAGAGCTTCTTCCACGGCACGACGATCGGAGTCGGCCAGCTCGGCCAGTTCGCCAACACTGACGGGGCGGCCCTTCAGATAAAGAATCGCCTCGAGCCGAGTGGGCAGGGATGCAGACGTCATCACAACCCCTCCAGAGTTCTCAAGTTACCGCCCGGAAACTCAGAGGAACAGGCCATAGGCCGGGTTGGTTGTTTCATCCCAGTGGCGATAGCCAAGGGCATCGAGAAATTCAGTCCAGCCCTCCATCTCCCCTTCGGGCACCAGAACACCCACCACAATGCGCCCCACGTCGGCCCCGTGGTTTCTGTAGTGGAAGATGCTGATGCTCCAGCCGGGGTGCAGAGCATCGACGAAGCTCATCAGGGCGCCCGGGCGTTCGGGAAATTCGAAGCGATATAAAAGCTCCTTGCATTCCCCTGCACAGGCCGTGCGCGCTGAAGACGGCAGACGGCCCCCCACCATGTGACGCAGGTGGACCTTGGCAAATTCGTTGTCGCTGAGATCGAGGCAGGGGAAGCCCCCACGCTCCAGTTGGCTCAGCAGCAAGGCGCGGTCGTTTTCGTCTTTGACCTGTAGCCCGATGAAGATCTGCGCCGAGGCGCCATCGGTCATGCGATAGCTGAATTCCGTGAGGCTGCGCTCCCGCAGCAGTTCGCAAAGCCGTCTGAGGCTGCCGGGTGATTCAGGAATCTCCACGGCCAACATCGCTTCGCGGTTTTCACCGAGTTCAGCCCGTTCCGCGATGAAGCGCAGGCGATCGAAATTCATGTTGGCCCCGCAGGCCACCGCCACGAGATTGCGCCCCGTCAGGTTGCGATCGGCCACGTCCTGTTTGAGCCCGGCAACCGCGAGCGCCCCGGCCGGTTCCAGGATGGATCGGGTGTCTTCAAAAACGTCCTTGATCGCGGCGCAGATTGCATCGGTGTCAACCCGAACCATCCGATCAACGAATTTTTGGGCCAATTCGAAGGTGTGTTCACCCACTTTTCTCACGGCCACACCGTCAGCAAACAGCCCCACCTGCTGCAGCTCCACCCGCTGCCCTTGCTCCAGGGATCGGCTCAGGGCATCAGCATCGACCGGCTCAACACCAATCACCTCAGTCTCCGGCCAAAGCCGTTTGACGTAGGCGGCGATCCCTGCAATCAAGCCACCTCCACCGACAGCCACATAAATGGTGTTCGGTGGCTGCTCGGCCTGGCGCATGATCTCCATGCCGATCGTTCCCTGGCCCGCAATTACCTCCGGGTCGTCAAAGGGGTGGATGAAGGTGAGCCCTTCGGCCTTGCAACGCCGTTGCGCTTCCGCGGAACACTCGTCGTAGGTCTCGCCATGGAGCACCACCTCACCGCCCAGGGCACGCACGGCGCGCACCTTCACCTCCGGAGTTGTGCTCGGCATCACAATCACGGCCCGACAGCCGAGTCGCTGGGCACTCAGAGCCACCCCTTGGGCGTGGTTGCCGGCACTGGAGGCAATCACGCCACGCTTCAGCTCATCGGCGCTGAGCTGGGCCATGCGGTTGTAAGCGCCGCGCAGCTTGAAGGAGAACACCGGCTGGAGATCCTCACGCTTCAGCCAAACCGCGTTGTTC
This sequence comes from Synechococcus sp. BS301-5m-G53, assembly GCA_016779825.1. Taxonomy (GTDB): domain Bacteria; phylum Cyanobacteriota; class Cyanobacteriia; order PCC-6307; family Cyanobiaceae; genus Parasynechococcus. The sequence continues at coordinate 13,289 of JADHMX010000021.1, forward strand.
AGGCGTCGGCTCAGATTGGGGGCGTGATCCAAGGGGGTTTCGCGTGCCACGTCGTAGACGCGCGCGCGCAGGATCCGCTGCAGGTAGTCGGTCATCCCATCATTCTCCCAAGGGTTCGAACCAGGCAGCATCCGGCTTGGTTCCCGTAGATTGCTCGTATTGGAGCTGGCAGTGCATGCATCTCGGAGATCTCAAGCATCCGAATGAACTGCACGGACTCAGCCCGGCTCAACTCGAGGATGTGGCTCGGCAGATCCGTGAGCGGCATCTGCAGGTGGTTTCGACCAGTGGTGGGCACCTTGGCCCTGGTCTGGGGGTTGTGGAGCTGACCCTGGCTCTGTACCAGACCTTGGACCTCGACCATGACCGTGTGGTCTGGGATGTGGGGCACCAGGCTTATCCGCACAAGTTGATCACCGGGCGCTTCAACGACTTCGATTCCCTGCGCCAGCAGCACGGTGTGGCTGGATATCTCAAGCGCTCCGAAAGTGGCTTCGATCACTTCGGAGCGGGGCATGCCAGCACGTCCATCTCAGCTGCGCTGGGGATGGCCATGGCGCGGGATAACCAGGGTAAGTCGTACAAATGTGTTGCTGTCATTGGTGATGGTGCCCTGACAGGTGGCATGGCTCTGGAGGCCATCAACCACGCCGGTCACCTTCCCCAGACACCGTTGCTGGTGGTGCTCAACGACAACGACATGTCGATCTCGCCGCCTGTGGGTGCGCTGTCGAATGTTCTGAATCGAGCGCGGCTCAGCCCACCGATGCAGTTCCTTTCAGGGAGTGTTGAGGAGAGCGTTCGTCACCTTCCCTTCATGGGTGGAGAACTCCCTGCCGAGCTCAACCGTCTGAAGGGCAGCATGCGCCGCCTCGCGGTTCCCAAGGTGGGTGCCGTCTTCGAGGAGCTGGGCTTCACCTACATGGGTCCGATCGACGGCCACGACATCGGTGAGATGGTGCGCACGTTCCAGGCTGCCCACCGTGAGGGCGGCCCTGTACTGGTGCACGTGGTGACCAAAAAGGGCAAGGGCTATCCCTATGCCGAGGCTGATCAGGTTGGTTATCACGCGCAATCGGCTTTTGATCTGAGCACCGGCAAGGCGATTCCTTCGTCGAAACCCAAGCCGCCCAGTTACAGCAAGGTGTTTGGGCAGACTCTCGTCAAGCTGTGTGAGCAGAACAGCCGTGTGGTGGGCATCACCGCGGCCATGGCGACAGGCACCGGACTCGACCTGCTGCAAAAGGCTGTTCCCGCGCAGTATGTGGACGTCGGGATTGCTGAGCAGCACGCCGTCACCCTGGCAGCTGGCATGGCCTGTGAAGGCCTGCGCCCTGTCGTGGCCATCTACAGCACCTTCCTGCAGCGGGCCTACGACCAGTTGATTCACGACGTTGGGATTCAGAAGCTTCCCGTCACCTTCGTGCTCGACCGTGCCGGCATCGTGGGAGCCGATGGGCCGACCCATCAGGGTCAGTACGACATCAGCTACATGCGTGCCATTCCCAACTTCACGGTGATGGCGCCGAAGGATGAGGCTGAGTTGCAGCAAATGCTGGTGACCTGCCTTCAGCACGACGGGCCGACGGCCCTGCGCATTCCCCGAGGCTCCGGTGAAGGCGTGCCGCTGATGGAAGAGGGTTGGGAATCGCTGCCGATCGGCCGCGGTGAGCTTCTTCGGGAAGGTGACGACTTGATGATCGTGGCCTACGGCTCGATGGTGGCTCCGGCCCTCGCTACAGCAACCCTGCTAGAGGAGGCCGGTCTTTCAACGACAGTGATCAATGCCAGGTTCCTGCGTCCGCTGGATCAGGCTCTGATTCACCCCCTCGCACGACGCATCCCCCGCGTGGTCACCATGGAAGAGGGCGCACTCCCCGGTGGCTTTGGAGCTGCTGTTCTCGAGTCGTTGAACGATCAAGACATCAGCGTCTCCATGCTGCGCATCGGTATCCCCGATCAGCTGGTGGATCACGCCACACCGCAGCAGAGCAAGGAGGATCTCGGCCTGACCCCAGCGCAGATGGTTGAACGGATCCTTGAGCGCTTCAGCAACAGCACCGGCGACCTGCCATCCACCGCGTCGATCAAGGCCCTGCAGGCCTGAATCGAACTCTGAATCGAACTGATCTGTGTCTGTTCTGATCGTTGGAGCGGGGCCCTCCGGTGCCCGTCTGGCGATCCAACTGGCTCGCTCAGGTGCTGAGGTCACCCTGGTGGATCGGTTGCTCGATCCAGAAACCCATGCTTATTCCAGTGGTGCTTTGCCTCTGGAGGCCGTGAGTCGCCTCGGTCTTCCGGACGAAACCATTGCATCAACCTGGAAGGGCTGGCAGTTGCACGATCCCTCGGGTCTTGTTCATCAGTGGTGGGCTGCCGACGATCTGGGGGTGGTGCTCGACTTCGGCCTCCTGCGCTCCTTTCTCTGGAGGGAAGCGCGCCGCCATGGTGTGGAGTTGATTTCAGGTTGTCGTGCGGCCCTGAACAAGCTCACAACGGAGGGGGCCAGTGTGCGTCTGCACAGGCGGGATGGTGAGACGTCGTTGCACTCCGTTCGTTGGCTGATTGATGCGACGGGGGCTCGCCGTGATTTGCTTCAGCAGGCTGGGCTCAGGCCCAATCCCGCAGATCCGTTGCTGCAGGGGATCGGTGTTGAGTGGCTGCTTCAGGCCGATGATCGTCAGTCCGCCGCCTGGCGCGAGCGGATCAGTTTTTTCCTTGGCACCACCTGGATCCCCCATGGATATGGGTGGATCTTCCCGATGCAGGGGGACCGGCTGAAGGTGGGTGTCTGTCACCTCCCACCGGCCGATCGACTGACTCCGGGCAGCCTGGCGCGCCCTCTTCAGCGGTTGATTCAACGCTGCGGCTTGAGCGCCTGTCCGGTGCTGGATCGCCATGGTGGGCCCGTTTCGAGCTCCATCTCCCGCTCCGAACCCTTGGCGGCCGGTGCGTTGCTGGCGGTGGGGGATGCGGCGAGCTCCGCCAATCTGCTTGGGGGAGAGGGGATCCGCCATGCCATGGACAGCGCCGATCAACTGGCCGATCTGTTGATTGCTGAGGGAATGCGTGGAGATTCCCATGCGATGGCCCGTCGCTACCGACAACACCTCGACGGTCAGCAGAGTTGGCGTTGGAAGGTATCGGGACGCCTGGCGCGGCGAACCTGGTGGGGGCTCGACAACTCCCGTGCAGATCGGCGTCTCGAACGCCTGATCAAAGGGCTGTCTGCAACAGCAACTGCCCCAGCTCTCTCGGAGCTGCTGTTTGACTACAACTTTGAGCGTTACGGCCTTCGACTGTTGCCGTATCTGCTTTGACGCACTGGTTTTTCGGGGAGGAGTCAGGCCCCTCCCTTGAAAGCTCCTGCTTCAGAGCACGCCGCGGGCAGCCAGGCCCTGGATGGCGCCGATGCCGATGATGTGACCCAGGCTGGTGGTGCCAAGCAGGGCAGCGTGGCCCATGCCACCGAAGAAGGAGGAGTTGGGGAGTGCTGCACCCACGTTTGGATGCTTGATCGTGGCCTTGCCGACCATGATGGCAACCACATTGCAGAGGATCATCACCAGGGCGACCTTGGGAGACCAGGACACGGTGGCGGGAGTGATCGCGAAAAGGTGGGTCAGCATTCGAGCCAATGAGCGACACCTCATCATCCGGGGCTGCTGGCTTCTTGCCTGCCTCTCTTAAGAGTTGTTCACCGTTTCTTGGCTGTCGGCAGCAGCAGTCCGACCACCAGAACGGTGTTGCTCAGGGTGAGAAAGGCTTCGGCTCCACCATGCAACCAGTCGATCTCCACCAGTTCGGCTGAGCAGCAGAGCAGGGCTGCGATGGCGGCAGCAATCGTGACGGCCACAAACAGCAGGGTGAGTTGGAAGCCCCGCTCCACCATCAGCGGAAGCGCCTCACTTTTCCGAAGCCAGTAGAGAAAAAGCAGATAGGGGATCAGTGATGCCGCGAACAGCGGTGCGGGATCAAAACTCATGAACCACTGACCCCGTCCACCACCTTGCGTCGTTGGAGCTGCCAGGCCGCGAAAGCCAGGGTGCTGTTGCCGATCACGGTGAACAGGGCCTGAAGGGTGACCAAGCCCCGCAGCGCTTCACTGTTGTCAAACAGATGCCAGGTGCAGGCGGCCATTGCGCTCACCAGGGCCGGGAGCATCGCCCAGGCCATACCGGGCAGTCCGCGCCGATGCATCAACACGATCGCCACACACCACTCGATCACGGAGGCGACGTGGATCCACCAGGTTCCGAGCGACAACGCGTGCATGCCCTGAATCCTAGGAATCGGTTGATAATGCCTGGAGTGAACAGGCTGCTGCCCGTGGTCCGCCCCGCTGCGCCTGTCCTGCTGCTTTGCGGCTACTACGGGGAGCACAATCTTGGCGACGATGCGCTGCTTCAGGTGCTGGTGTCGGCGCTTCCCCAGACCCCTCAGCTGCTGATTACCGCTCGTGATCCAGTGCCGGTGCTGGCTCTTGCCCCGTCAGCCGTGACGGTGAACCGCCGCTCCTTGCGGCGTTGTCTTCAAGCTGCTCTGCGGGCGGATGTTTTGGTGCTTGGGGGTGGAAGCCTGCTCCAGGACAGCACCAGCTTCAGCAGCCTGATTTATTACCTGATGCTGATGGCGGTGGCCCGCATTGGTGGTGCCGAGGTGGTGCTCTGGGGGCAGGGCTTGGGACCGTTGCAGCGTCGGATCAGTCGGATGTTGGTCCGCCGTGCCTTGCCCTTCTGCAAGGCAGCGAGCTGGAGGGATCAACGCTCTTTTGATCAGGCCCGCCACTGGGCCCCATCGCTGCCCATGGAGCTGGCCGCTGATCCGGTCTGGCAAATGCCGGCGCGCCCCTGGATCGGTGGTGATGCCATCGTCCTGAGCTGGCGTCCAACACCGCTCCTGGACCAAGCGGGCTGGCGTCGCTTGACGGAGGCGCTGGATGCCTTGAGTGCGGAGTTGGAGGCGCCGGTGATCTGGTTGGCCTTCCATCACCATCAAGACGCACCGTTGATGCAGAACCTCAGCGATAAAGGTCTGCTTTCGGCTCGGTTGAAAGCGCGCAGCTCAACCCTGGTGCCTCAGTCCCTGGAGGTTGTTTCCGATCTGGTGCAGCGGGCCCGCCTCGTGCTTCCGATGCGATTGCATGCCCTGATCCTGGCCCGTCTGGCCAACAGCCCCATGGCGGCCCTCAGCTACGACCCCAAGGTGGAGGCTGCCGCCGCGATGGCGTCTGTGCCTTGCGTACCGCTCACGTCGGTGCCCTCTGTGGATGGCTTGCTCAAACTTTGGCGGGCCGAGGTGGATCGTCCAGCCGACCCCGATGAAACAGAGAAACTGCGACGCCAGGCATCGGCTCACACGGAACTCCTTAACCGGATGGCAGCCGACGGCCGCTGACCGCATCGAAGCGGTGCTCGCAAGCGGTGGACCAACCGATTCGCGGTTCGGCGTCAATCACTGTTTCTCCTGCGCAGACCAGACGAAGGTCGCCGCGATCGCAGCGCACCAGCAACATTTGATTGGCCCCGAACCATTCACGGCTCAGGATCGTGCAGGGCGAGCCGGCGGGATCGAGCTTCAGGTCGTCCGGCCGGATGCCGGTGATCACCCCGTCCTTGGCTGGAAGCAGATTCATCTGCGGGCGGCCGATGAACTGGGCGACGTAGGTGCTGGCCGGTTTCAGGTAAAGCTCACGGGGCGTTCCGATTTGTTCGATGCTCCCCTTGCGCATCACAGCGATGCGATCCGCCAACGCCATCGCCTCCTGCTGGTCGTGGGTGACGTAGACCACGGGCTGCTCACCGCCGATCATCAGGCGGCGCAGTTGAGGTCGCAGGTCTTCACGCAATTGTGCATCCAGATTGCTCATTGGCTCATCCAGCAGATAAACCAGGGGATCCCTCAACAGGGCTCGGGCCAGGGCGACCCGTTGGCGCTGTCCGCCGGAGAGTTGTGACGGCCGTTGCCGGGCCTGCTCGCTGAGTTGAAGCACATCCAGGACGCCGCGGATCCGTTCATCGCGGGCGCTGGCCTTGCCGCCCCGCATCCGCAGGCCCAGTTCGAGGTTCTCCCACACATTGAGGTGCGGGAACAGGGCATAGCTTTGAAACACCATCCCCACCCGGCGCTGTTCAGCGGGAACGTCAACCATCTCGGCCCCATTGATGCGGATGGAGCCTCGATCGGGCTGGTCAAGCCCGGCGATCAGCCGCAAGGCTGTGCTTTTCCCGCAACCACTGGCCCCCAGCAGAGCGACGCACTCGCCATTGGCTACATCAAGGTCGAGATGGTCGAGAACCTGGCGCTTGTCAAAGCTCTTGTTGATGGCTTGAAGTTGCAGTGTCATCCCTTGATGGCTCCGTTGGTGAGTCCACTCACGATCTGGCGCTGAAACACCAGCACCAGCAGCAGAAGAGGAATGGCACCAAGCACGGTGGCTGCTGCGTAGGTGCCGTAGGGGACCGAATAGGTGGATGATCCCGCAATTCGAGCCATCGCCACGGGCAATGTGAGCAGATCGCTGCGGCTCAGCCAGGTGAGCGCTATGGGGTATTCGTTCCAGGCGAACAGGAACACCAGGATCGCCGTGCTGGCGGAGGCCGGCGCAATCAAGGGAAGCAGCACCCAGCGCAGCCTTTGCCACAGCGACAAACCCTCCAGTTTCGCGGCGTCTTCGAGATCGTTGGGCAGGGCTTCAAAGGCTGCGGTGAGCAGCAGCAAGGCAAGAGGCATCGACAGGGCGCTGTAGGGAACGGCAATGGCGATCAGGTTGTTGCCCAGCGAAAACGTCCGCGCCAGTTCGAGCAGTGCCAGGAACAGCAGCACGTAGGGGAACAAGGCGGCTCCCACCACGGCAGCACGGATGCTTCCCCTCCATCGATCGGGAAATTTGGCCAATCCGTAGGCGGCGGGTATGGCCAGAACCAAGGTGAGCAGTGTGGTGAAAGAGGCCACGAGGCTGCTGTTGAACAGATACCGCCAGAAGGGCGGATCGGTGCCGAGCAGATCCCTGTAGTTGTTGAACGTCCAGCGGCTCCAGAAGCTCAGCTGGTCATTGACCAAGGCATCAGCGGTGGTGAATGAACTCACCAGCTGCCACAGCATCGGGCCCAGGGACCAGACCAGGAGAAGTGCAATCCAGAGGCTGCGTCGTGCCATCGATTCACGTGTCATCGATCCAGGCGTCATCAATTCATCCGTCATCGGTCCAGGGGCCTCAACACACCGAAGCTCTTCAGGAACAGCGTTCCCACCACGATCAGAGCGGTGAGCAGCAGAAATCCGGCAAGCATCACCGTGGCGCTGTAGCCGAAGTCAAGGAAGCGCATGCCGTTGAGATAGGCGTAGAGGGCGATGCTCTCGGTGCTGCCGGCTGGACCACCACCGGTCAGCACCTGAACCAGATCGAACACCCCGAAGGCCTGGGCCAGGCGGAACAGAAGGCTGAGCAGGATGTAGGGGAGCAGCAGCGGCAAGGTGACTCTGCGAAGCGCCTGAAGCGGTGTTCCCCCTTCCAGCCGGAAGGCGCTGTAGAGGTCGTCGGGAATGCTTTGAAGCCCTGCCAGAAGGATCAGCGTGATGAAGGGCGTTGTCTTCCAGACATCAGCGAACACCGTCACCAACCAAGTGAGCGATGGGGTGGACAAAAGATCAAGGGAGTCGAAGCCGAGGCTTCGCGCCAGCACCTCGATCGGACCGTAGGGGGTGTTGAAGATCCAGCGCCAGCCCAGGGCCATCATCGTTGTGGGTAGGGCCCAGGGCAGCAGGGTGAGAGCACGTACGGCGCCTCTGCCGCGCCAGCGTTGATTCAGAAGGAGGGCAATGGCGAGGGCCAACAGCAACTCCAGTCCCACGGAAATCAGGGCGAAGCGAGCGGTTTGTCCGGCATCCAGCCAGAAGCGCTGATCAACCGCCAATCGCAACCAGTTGGCCCCACCGTTGGCCACCGGTTCAAGGCCGGTGAGAACGGAAGCGGCGTGAAAGCTCAGCCAGGCGTAGCGGAGCATCGGCCAGCCGAAGACTACGGCGATCAGCAGGAGCGCTGGAAGAGCCAGAAAGATGATCATGGTGTGGCTCCAGCTGCACGGAGCAGGGTCTCGCTTCGTTGCTGGCTGGACGCCATGGACTCATCGGCAGAACCAGCATCGGTGAACAAGCCGTTGAGTTCCCGCTGCACCACATCGCTGAGCTGGGCGTAGAGGGGTGTTGGTGGACGAACCACCGCATGGTTCAACGCGGTCAATAGCTCCGGCAGCACTGGAGAACTGTTCAACATCTCCGGGTCGTTGAACAGTTCTGCCTGGATGGGGGTGTAGCCGTTGTTGAGAAAGCGTGCACGCTGGGCTGATTCGCTGGTGAGGTAGCGAATCGCTTCCACCGCCGCCTCCTGGTGCTGCGATTGCCGCATCAGGCTCAGTCCCCAGCTGCCGAGGGTGGCTCCGGGACGTTCACCCGGTTGGGCCACCATCAGGCTGATACCGACGTTGCCTTTCACATTGCTGTCGTCCTTCTGTAGTTCAGCCCAGGCGTAGGGCCAGTTGCGCATCAGGGCGGCATCGCCGGCTTTGAAGGCCTGAAGCGACTCTGCTTCGGCGTAATTGGTTACGGCATAGGGGCTGACCCCTTCGCTGATCAGATCGTTCAACCAGCCCGCCGCGGCTGTTGCTGCAGGCGAATCCAGCTTCATGGTGTTGGTGGTGGTGTCCATCCAGTCGCCGCCAAAGCCCTGCAGCACTTCAAGGAAGTCGCAGCTCAGGCCTTCGTATTGCCGCCCCTGCCAGACAAAACCGTTGGCCACAGCCTTGGACTGAACCAAATCTCCGGCAACGGCCACCAACTCATCGGGGGTTGTTGGTGGTTGATCCATCAGATCCGTCCGCCAGTAGAGCAGTCCCACATCGGCCACCAGCGGCCAGCGGTAGAGATGGCCGTCGTAGTCATTGCCCAGCCGTGCGCCTTGCACCAGCTGCTCTTCGTCCGCCTCATCGAACCAGGGATCCAGCGGTTCGAGCCATCCGGCAGCGGCATATTTCGGCAGCCAGGTGACATCCATCAGCAGCGCATCGAAGGGCGCATCCCCCAGGAGAAGGCTGCTGATCGCCAGGTCGGAAATGGATTCCGTGTTCAGCGGACCTCGAATCAACTTGAGATGAATTCGTCCGCGATGCTCACGGTTGAAGGTCTTCACCAGATCAGCGCTCGCATCAGTGAAGGAGGAGGGCATGAGAATGCTCACCTCTTCCGCCTGGAAGGAGGCTGATCCAACAAGACAGCCGAGGGCCATGGCCAGCGCCAAGGCGCCGCTTGCGAGCCAACGGCGCAGCTTCATTGAGGGGTCGAGGGTGAAAGACCAGACATTTGTTCTTCAGCCCAGTCGCGAACCGTGTAGCTCTCCACGGCATTGGTCATGCGACTCATCCGATCGCGTTGTTCGTCTTCGTCCATTCCCAATGCCAATTCAATCGCCTCATCCATGCGGCGGTTCGAATAGGGGTTGGTCAGAACGGCACCATCAAGCACCACTGACGCGCCAGTGAATTCCGAGAGCACAAGAACACCGCCGCGGTTCCGCCGCGCAGCCGCATATTCCTTGGCGACCAGATTCAGGCCATCCCGCAGGGGTGTGATCCAGCAAACGTCTGCTTGGCAGAACCAGGCGATCATTTCGTCGTAGGGGATCCGGCGCGTGGAAAAACGGATGGGGACCCAATCGATCTGACTGAAGCGGCCATTGATCCGCCCGGCCATTTCTTCGATCGAGCGTTGGGTGTCTTCGTAGATCTTCATCCCACTGGCAGCGGCCACACAGGCCAGCATCAACACCACCTGGCCGTGCAGATCCTTGCGTCGTTCCAGCAGACGTTCAAA
>JADHMX010000022.1 GCA_016779825.1 Synechococcus sp. BS301-5m-G53
GGATTTCTTCGGCAGTCCAACCGGAGTTGTTGATGCCGGCATCCAGGGCACGGTCGGTGACTTCACCGGTGCTCAGGAAGGTTTTGAACTCAGAAGAAGTGGTGGTCCACACGGCGCCGCCGGTGTTCCAGCGGACGGGACGCTTGGTGCCTGCCTCAGCAGGAACAGCCAGAGCTGCGAAGGAGGCGCCGGCCAGAAGGCCAGCGGCGAGACGGTTAAACACGGACGACAAAGGAGCACGTCAATAAAAAAATTAGCCTCTGAGAGAAAAAACTCAGTTCACCTATTCAATTAACAATTCAATTAACAATTCAAAAGCACTGAGACAACTGGCTTAGCGCAAAAAAGAGACCCGCGAGACTCGTTTTTTCAGGTCGATTTGTACCTTGTTCGTGGCCAAAAAACAGAATCTGCTGATCAATTCAGCTGAATCCGTTGCCAGCCATCTGGACAACGGCCCCCATCGGCCTGGCCTGCGCCATCCCGGTGACCACGGCAGTAACGCATCCGCAGGCGACCGCCCAAGCGCTCCACTTCCGCCAGATAAGCCTCAGTGCCGTGATGGGGCTCAATCCACAATCTGGTGCGAACAGCATCACGATCCACCGTTGCCACCAGCTGAGCTCCGGAAGACAGACCGAGATCCTGCAGAGAACCCGCGAATTCGCCCCAGTAGTGGCGGGTCATCTGTGCACGAGCGAAGTCCATCAGCAGGGTTTCAGCTTCACTGCGTTGATGCAGGGTGAGCTCGCGCTGCAACAGCTGTCGACTGAGATTCACCTTGGAAGGCCGAGGAGCAGCGTGATCCAACGAGAGGCCGTGACGCGGCGCGACGAGCGCACTGACCCCCATGGCCAGAAGGCCCAAAGCAGCCAGCGAACGTGCAATTTGGCTCACCCGGGTCCGCGACACCATGGCCTTACAGCTGCAGGTTGGTTGCAACGTAGGCAGCACAAACAGTCTTGGCCTGAACCGGCCTTGTCCGAAACGCCGTACGCTGCCGCGACAGCCCAAACCCCGTCTGTGAGCCTGCAAATCGGCGACGCCGCCCCCGACTTCACCCTCCCCGATCAGAACGGTGATCCTGTCAGTCTCGCTTCACTGCGCGGCAAGAAAGTTGTTCTGTACTTCTATCCCAAGGACGACACCCCTGGCTGCACAAAGGAAGCCTGCAATTTCCGCGATCGCTGGGATCAACTGAAGGCCAACAACATCACCGTTCTGGGGATCAGCAAGGACGGAGCCACATCCCACAACAAATTCATCAACAAACACGAACTGCCCTTCACCCTGCTCACCGACGAGGAGCCCTGTGCCGTCGCCAGCCTCTATGAAAGTTATGGACTGAAAAAGTTCATGGGGCGCGAGTACATGGGCATGATGCGGCACACCTTTTTGATTGATGAAGAGGGCAAACTCGAGCGGATTTATCTGAAGGTGAAAGCGGCCACCATGGCCGACACCCTGATCAGCGATCTCAATCTGGGCTGATGCCCGCGGCCAGGTCCAGGAGCGCTTGCAGCTGAAGATCGCCCTCCAGCTGCAACAACTCCGTTGCACCGGACCAATGGCTCTGCAGCAGCGCAGCATCGCCACCACAGATCCACAGCAAGCCTTTGGAGTTCTGCTGAGCCACCGCAATGGTGGCCAACATGGCTTGGAGCACACCGCGCTGCATGGCCACCACGGTCTGTTGAGGGAAGACCTCTTGGGGAAAGACCTCCTGAGCAACCTCGCCGTCTGGCGACTCAGGTATTGATGGCAGGCCGTCGGTTCCCTCCGCCATGGCCCTGAGCTGAAGCCGATAGCCGGGAATCAGCTGACCACCTCCAAAACAGCCGTCCGCCGTCACCCGCGTGAGGCTCAACACGGTGCCGGCATCCACCAGAAGCAACCCTCTGGAACAGTCGAGCTGTTGCTCCTGACTGCGACGCCAGGCCATCCAGGCCCCAAGAGCTCGATCCACACCCAACCATGGAGGTGCTTGCAGCAGAGGAACATCCTCCACACCAATCCGCAAATCCTGGTGCGCCCTGAGCTGCTCGGGCACTGGCCCCACCGCCGCCCAGATCGGGGGGTTAGTCCCGATGCGATCAGGGTCTGGATCCCCGTGATCAACACGAACACCCTGCCCATGCCGCTGTGCCCAATGCCAGCGGCTATTGCCAATCAGCAGAGCGCGGCCGCCGCCCCGTTCAGACACCGTCACTCAGAGCCTGCCACTCAGATGCCTTCACCCATAAGCCCTTCATTGGCCTCCTGAGGTAGATGAATGCCGCACTCCTGTTTCAGCCCCCCGAATCGGGTGTCGCGGCCACTCAGATCCCCCACATCAGGGCCACTGGAATGCCAATCCCCCACGGTGGAATACCCCTGCTCGAACAGGGGATGCTGGGGGAGGTTGTTGGATTGCATGTAGTAGTAGACATCCCGCTGGGTCCACTCGAGCAAAGGCCGCAAAGACCAACGCTCCCGGATCGAATCCAAGGCCGTCATCGAGCGACGGTGATCGGTTTGACCACGCCGCACACCACTGGCCCAGCAGCGCGTCTCCAGGTTGTTGAGTGCCTGTTCCAGTGGTTCCACCTTGCGGATCCGGTGGTACGTCTCCAGATCTTCCACACGGCCGGATTCCCAGAGACGACCGTGAAGGGCCTCCATGCGAGCCGGGGACATCTCGCTCTGACTCACCACCAGACGAATCTTGAGCTGATCGGTGAGCTGGTCGGCGTAGGCGTAGGTCTCCGAAGGCAAATAACCGGTATCGATCCAGATCACCGGCACAGCGTCACCGCCGGGGAGGGTGCTCAACATGTGCAGAAGCACCGCCGATTGAATTCCGAAACTCGTGGTGAGGGCAAAGCGCTCGCCGAACTGATCCAGTCCCCAGGCCAGACGCTGCTGCGGCTCCATCGACTCCAGCAGCTTGCGCCCCTCGAGCAAATTGTTTTGGACCGCCATGGGCACCATTGCGTCGGGAGCCTCCGTCATCACGCCATCTTCCCCTGTCATGGGACCGGGGGTGCTTCCTATCGTCTGAAGATCAGCAGACCCTTTCATGCGTTCACCATCGTCCCCGTCGGATGCCGTGGTGATCGTTGGAGGTGGATTCGGAGGACTGTTCACTGCACTCGCACTCCAGCGACGACAGCCCAGCTGCCCCATCGTTCTGATCGAACCGCGAGACCGATTTGTCTTTCAACCGCTGCTGTACGAACTGCTCAGCGATGAACTCCAAAGCTGGGAAGTGGCACCCCGTTACGACCAGCTGCTGAACAACAACATCTGTTGGATCCAAGACAGCGTTGTTCACATCGATCAAAGCAACCAAAGCGTCCAACTGGCATCGGGCAGCCGTTTGGGCTGGGAGCAACTGGTGCTGGCGACGGGCTCAAAAGCCAATGATTTCGGCATTCCCGGCGTGAAGGAGCACAGCTCTGGCTTCCGTGATCTCAGCGATGTGAGCCGTCTCAAGCAATGGCTCAACACCCTGCGCCAACAGCGGGATGCAGATGCCGGTCTGATCATCGTTGGGGCTGGCCCCACCGGCGTGGAACTGGCCTGCAAGCTTGCGGATCTGATCGACGGGGCGGCCAGCGTTCGGTTGGTGGAGATGGGCGATCAAATCCTGCCGGGAAGCACGGCCTTCAATCGAGAGAAGGCCCAGGCCGCCTTGGAACGCAAAGGCGTAGCTGTCCAGCTGAACACCAGCGTGCGAGAGGTGACGTCCAGCACGGCTGTTCTGGCGGACGGCGCCGTCCTGCGCCACGCCGGATTGATCTGGACCGCAGGGAGCAGTCCCGCCATACCAGCCATCACACCCACGCCTGCGCTGGAGCGGAGTCGTCTGGCCGTCAACGATGACCTGCGCCTGGTGGACAGCGACAACATCTTTGCTCTGGGGGACCTCTCAGCCCGGCCAGGCAGCCCATGGCCTGCGAGCGCCCAGGTGGCCATGCAGCAGGGCGATACCACCGCCGCCGCCATCGCGACCCTGCGGATGGGGGAGGAGCCGCAGCCCTTCCAATTCGAGGATCGCGGCGAAATGCTCAGCCTCGGGGTCGGGGACGCCACCCTCACGGGCATGGGTCTAACCCTGGCGGGCCCCCTGGCGTTTCAGTTGCGACGGGCCACCTATCTCACCCGCCTTCCTGGGCTCTCCCTGGGACTGCGCTCCGCCGGCGCCTGGTTGCTGAGCCGTTGAAGCAATCCCACCTCGGAGGGCGCTGCCGGGGGCTGCGCCCCAGCCAACAACGCCAGCTGGACCGCTTGAGCCATCGCCGTCATCCCGAAGACTGCGGCGCCGATCTGCTGAGCCTTGAACGTCTGGCGGATCTGGTACTGGATCTGGAAATGCCTCTGCATCTGGTGCTGGACGGCCGTGGCCTCTGCCGGCTGCTCTGGCTGGGCCCTCTCACCGGCAGCGATTCCCCCCTGCAACACCTACCCGCAACGCCAAGGCGCAGCAGCGGTGGATGGCGCCTGATCAGCTGCCCCTTCTCCCGCAAAGGGCTTCAACACGATCCCCGCGATGCCGTCGTCGCCCTCGACATCGCCCCCAGACACTGGCTGCGCTTTGCCCCATGCCCTGCGGCCGATGGAGCTCGCCCGGCCGAACTGTTGATCCCTGATCCACTGCAGCCCGATGGCTGGAGGGAGTTTGAACAGGGGGACCTGCGGGACCTTTGCACCCTCACACCGGACGAACCCCAACCCCAAAACATCAGAGCCGCGGCCGGAGACGAGCGGGTGCTTCTGCTCACCCTCACCAGCGGTGATCAGCAGCGCGACCAGCGGGATCTGGCTGAGCTGGAAGGACTGGTGCGCAGTGCCGGTGCCCAGCCGGTGGCCCTCACCAGCCAGCGCCAAGGCCAAGCCAATCCCCAGACGCTCTGGGGCTCCGGAAAACTTCAGGAAGCCGCCCTCGAGATCCGCCGCTGCCAGGCCTCTCTGGTGATCACCGACCGGGAGCTCACGCCAGTACAAGCAAGAAATATGGAACGACTGCTCAGCTGCCCGGTGTCCGACCGCAGTGAGCTGATCCTCGACATCTTTGCCCAGCGGGCCGGCAGTGCTGCAGGGCGTTTGCAGGTGGAACTGGCCCAACTGCGCTACCGGCTGCCACGCCTGCTGGGACGGGGCAGCAGCCTCTCGCGGCAAGGCGGTGGCATCGGCACGCGCGGCCCGGGCGAAACGCAGCTGGAAAAAGACCGTCGGGCCATCAGCCGACGCATCGAACGGCTGCTGCGGGATCAGCGCCAGCTTCAATCCCACCGCAGCCGCCTGCGAGATCAGCGGCGTGGTCTGCCGCGGGTGGCCCTGGTGGGTTACACCAATGCCGGCAAATCCAGCCTGCTCAATGCCTTGTGTGGCAAACGTGAGAGCGATCGCGTGCTGGCGGAGAACAAGCTGTTCGCCACCTTGGATCCCACCACGCGCAAGCTCGACCTGCCCTGCCCTGGAGCACGCCCGCAGCGACTTCTGCTCACCGACACCGTGGGCTTCATCCGCGATCTCCCCGCCCCACTGGTGGAAGCCTTTCGCGCCACGCTGGAGGAGGCACTGGACGCCGATGTACTGCTTCTGGTGCTGGATCTTGCCGACCCCGATTGGCAAGGCCACCTGGACACCGTGCATCGCCTGCTCGATGAGCTCGGCAGCACCGCCCTGCGCCGGGTGATCGCCAATCAGATCGACCGCTGCGAGGCGACCGCGATCGAGGCGATTCATCAGCGGGAGCCCGATGCCTTGTTCCTCTCCGCCGTTCGAGGAGATGGGCTGCAAGGCCTGCAGCAGTGGCTGCGCGAGCAATTTTTTGATCCCGGGGCAGAATCCCCGCAATTGACGACCGGCGACTCGCCGCCATGGCCGATCTGATCAACGCTCTTCAAAACCCACAGGCGTTGATCACCCTGGCCGTGCTGGGTGTTGCAGTGGTGTTGTTCATCACCGGGGCGATTGCACCGGAGCTCACCGGGTTACTGAGCCTGAGCCTATTGATCGCCACCGGGGTGCTCAACCCCCAGGAGGCCCTGGCGGGGTTTGGCAGTCCTGCCCTGATCACCCTATTGGGCCTGTTCCCGGTCTCCGCCGCACTGTTCAAGAGCGGCGCCCTGGATCGGCTGCGGGCCCTGATCGCCTCGGAACGGATCCGCTCCTCGCGCCGTCTGATCGCCCTTATGGCCTTCGTGATCGCCCCCGTATCGGGGGTTGTCCCCAACACACCCGTGGTGGCATCGCTGCTTCCCGTGGTGGAGGGCTGGTGCCAACGGCGCGGCATTTCCCCATCCCGGGTGCTGCTGCCGTTGTCGTTTTCAACGGTTCTGGGGGGCACGCTGACCCTGCTGGGCAGCTCGGTGAATCTGCTGGTGAGCGACATCAGTCAGCAACTGGGTTATGGCTCCCTCGATCTGTTCAGCTTCACCCTGATCAGCCTGCCGGTCTGGCTAGCCGGGGCCATCTACTTAGTGATGGCCCCAAGGGTGCTGCTGCCAGACCGTGGGGCCAGTCCGGATGATCTGGGAGGCACCACCAAGACCAGCAGCTATTGCACGGAAGTGCGCATCCCCCCCGACTCAGAGCTGGTGGGCCGCTCCCTCTTGAACAGTCGCCTGCAGCGTCGTTTCGACGTTGACGTGCTGGAACTGCAACGCGGTGGAGAGCGACTGTTGCCACCCCTGGCGGACCGCCGTCTTGAAGCCGGCGATCATCTGCTGCTGCGGGTCACCCGCCCGGATCTGCTGCGTCTCCAGCAAGATCACACCATTCAACTCACCACCCAGGGCCAGAACGCAGGTTTCAGCTTGAACAGCGAAGAGGCCAGCGGTCAGAAAACCGTGGAGGTGTTGTTGCCGGCTGGCTCCACCCTGGCCGGCGCCAGCCTGCGGGAATTACGGTTCCGGCAACGCCACAACGCCACGGTGCTCGCCCTTCGCCGCGGCCAGGAAACGGTCCAGGAACGCCTGGGCCAGGTGATCCTGCGAGAGGGCGATGTGCTCCTGCTGCAGGCACCGATCGACTCCATCCGCGGCCTCCAGGCCAGCAACGACCTCTTGGTGCTGGATCGACTGGAGGATGACCTGCCCACAGTGCGGCGCAAGCCGGTGGCCGTCAGCATTGCCATCGCCATGCTGCTGCTGCCAAGCCTGACCCCCATCCCCTTGGTGGCCGCGGTGCTGTTGGCCATGGTGAGCGTGGTGGCCACCGGCTGTCTGCGCCTCGGCGAACTGCAGCGTTCGATCCGCCTGGACGTGATTCTGCTGCTGGGGTCCCTCACCAGTTTCAGCGTTGCCATGCAAAGCACGGGCCTGGCCGATGCCCTTGCTCTGGTGCTCCAGCAGGGGCTGGCGGGCTGGCCGAGCTACGCCGCCCTGATGGTGGTCTTCATCGGCACCACGCTGTTGACCCAGGTGATGAGCAATGCCGCCTCTGTGGCCCTGCTGGCACCAGTCGCGGTGCAACTGGCTCCATCCCTACAGCTCTCTCCCACCGCACTGCTGATCACAGTGTTGTTCGGTGCGAGTCAGTCGTTTCTCACTCCCGTTGGGTATCAGACCAATTTGATGGTGTTCGGGCCTGGTCGTTATCGCTTTCTGGATGTGACCCGCTACGGACTCGGTCTCACGGTGATCATGACCGTGCTGGTGCCGGCATTGATCCTCTGGCATTACGGCGGATCCTGAACAACACTGGGCAGATCTCGCGCGCGCCTGTGCCGATCGGAAGAGCCATCGAACGAAGCCAGGGCTGGCATCGTCGGCTCACGGTTCCTCAGTTCACCGTGGTGACCGGATTGCTGGTGGTGCTGATCGGCACCCTGCTTCTGGCCACTCCGCTGTGCTCCTCCAGCAGCGTGGGGCTCTGGGAGGCTCTGTTCACCGCCACCTCCGCCATCACCGTGACGGGGTTGTCGATCATCGACATCGGAACAGACCTGACGACCTTCGGCCAGGCGGTGCTGGCCTTGATGATCCTGGCCGGGGGTCTTGGCCTGATGGCCATCACCACGTTTCTGCAGGGATTTGTGGTGCAGGGAACCGCTCTGAGGCGCCGCCTGGACCGGGGCCAGGCCCTCGATGAATTCGGCGTGGGGGGGGTGGGGCGCACCTTTCGCGGCATTGCCCTGACGGCAACGCTGGTGATCCTGCTAGGGGCCGTGATCCTTTATCACTTCGGCTTCGAAGACATTCCCAACCACCGTGAACGTCTCTGGGCTGCGGTGTTCCACAGCATCTCGGCCTACAACAACGCAGGATTCGGGCTCTGGGCCGACAGCCTCGAGCGCTACCGCAGCAATGGTGTGGTGAATGCCGTGGTGATGCTGCTGATCGTCACCGGCGGCCTGGGTTGGCGGGTCACCAGTGATCTGAGCACACAGCTCTTCCGCAGACGCCGTGGTCGACGTCGCCTGAGCCTGCACTCCCGCCTGGTGCTGCGCACCACCTTGCTGCTGATCGCCTTTGGGGCAGGGGGTCTGGCCCTGACGGAATGGTTGAACCAGGGCGAAATCTTCGCGGGCATGCCCTGGTCTGAGCGTTGGCTGACGGCCCTGTTCGAATCCGTCACGGCACGCACGGCCGGCTTCACCACCGTGCCGCTCTCGCTCGACACCGTCACCGAATCCAGCCTGCTGTTGCTGATGGTGCTGATGTTCATCGGGGCCAGCCCCGGCGGAACCGGTGGCGGGATCAAAACCACCACCGTGGCCGCCTTGATGGCAGCCACGCGCTCCACCCTTCGGGGCAGGGAGGCGGTGGTGATCCGCAACAGAACCATCGGCGACAAGGTGGTGCTGCGGGCCGTCGGCATCACGGTGGGCTCCCTGCTGTTCGTGATGGCCATGGCTCTGCTGATCAGCATCGCCAGCAATTTGAACGGCAAGGATTCGTTCACTTTTATGGAAATGCTGTTCACCTGCATCTCCGCCTTCGCCACGGTGGGCCTGGATCTCGGGGTCACCGTTGAACTCCCCCGTTTCGGCCAGGCGGTGCTGATGGTGGGAATGTTTGTGGGCCGACTGGGGATCCTGCTACTGCTGAGTGCGATCTGGGAAGCAATGAGTCAGGAACACATCCACATGAATCGCCAGAATCGGATCGGTTACCCCAGCGAGGATCTGTATGTCTGAGCGCAATCAGCGGGGGAGACAGCGATGAAGGAGTGGTGGCAGTGGAGCCCGGTTCAGGGCAGCGATCGCCTGGGATTCGCGATCATCGGCGTCGGCCGTTTCGGCATCGCCGTTTGCCGGGAACTGCTCCAGAACGGAGCGGATGTGCTGGCCGTAGACCGCTCGGAGCGGGCGGTGGATGAACTGCGTCAGGTGGAGCCCAGCGTGGAGGCCCGCGTTGTGGACTGCACCGACGAAGAGGCCCTGCGGGAAGCCGGCGTGCTCGAGATGGGCACCGTGGTGGTGGCGATCAGTGAACCGATCGAGGCCAGCATCACCGCGACCTTGATCGCCAAAGACAGTGAGGGCAGCCGGGTGCGCCAGGTGATCGCGAGGGCGACGAGTGACCTCCACGAGAAAATGCTGAAAAGGGTTGGGGCCGACCGGGTGATCTTTCCCTCGCGGATGCAGGGTGAGCGCCTGGGCCTTGAACTGGTGCGCCCCAACCTGATGGAGCGGCTGGCCCTGGATGAGCAGCACTGCATCGAAGAGATCAAGGTTCCGGAACTGTTTGTGGGGCGCTCACTGCGGGACCTGAATCTGCGCAAGAACTTCCGGGTCAACGTGCTGGCCGCGGGGCCACAAAGCAGCCTGATGGTGAACCCACCGGCGTCCCACGTGCTGGAAGAAGGTCACCTGCTGGTGGTGATGGGGCTGGTGGACGACCTGCAACGGCTGCCCAAGACCTGAGCCGATGCACTGCCTCGGGCTGATGAGCGGAACCAGTGCCGACGGTGTCGATGCCGTGCTGGCGCGCTTCGACGGCCCACCCCAGAATCCGCAGTGGTCCTTGCTGCGCCACCACCATCAGCCCTATCCACCTCAACTGAAGCAGCAAGTGGTGGGCGCCGGCCAGGGTGCTCCGATGCCCGCCTCCGGATGGCTTGAGCTGGCGGAAGCGATCACGCAGGTGCAGGCGGACGCGGTGCAGGCCTGCGACCCCGAAGCCAAAGCTGAGCTTGTGGGCTGCCATGGCCAGACCGTCTGGCACCGTCCACCAGCCCAGGGGGCCCGAGGGGCCAGTTGGCAGATGCTGCAGGCACCGCTGCTCGCCCAGCTCCTGCAACGCCCAGTCATTCACGACTTCCGCGCCGCTGATCTGGCCCTTGGGGGACAGGGAGCACCGCTCGTGCCTCGGGCCGATGCGGCACTGCTGGGGAGGACAGGAGGCTGGCGGGCGCTGCTGAACCTGGGCGGCATTGCCAACCTCACCCTGATCCCACCCTCCAGTGGAGTGGACCGCCATGCCGCGGTGCTGGGCTGGGACTGCGGACCAGCCAACAGCCTGATCGACCTGGGCATGCGCCACTTCTCCAATGGCGCCCAACACTTCGACAGGGGTGGAGCGATGGCAGCACTGGGCCAGGTGGATGAGGGCTGGATCCAGCGCTGGCTCCAGGAGGAGTATTTCCAGTTAGCACCGCCAAAATCCACAGGACGGGAATGCTTCGGGCAGGCCGACCTCAACAGGCGGCTGCATCAGCTCGATGGAGCGTCAGCGGCCGATGCCATCGCAACCCTGACGGCCTTTTCCGCGGCTGTGGTTGCCCAGGATCTGGAGCATCTGCGCCAGAGACAGGGCATCGCACCGATCGAACTGATCACAGCCGGAGGTGGCAGCCAAAACCGGGTATTAATCCAGGAGCTGCGCCAGCGCTGCCGAGGATCCCAGCTGGACGAGAGCAGCACACTGGGGGTGCCGGCTGAGGCCAGAGAAGCCCTCGTCTTCGCGCTGCTGGCCTGGTGGCACCAGCAGAATCACCCCGGCAATGTGCCGGCCGTCACCGGAGCCAGCCGAGAAACCGTTCTTGGCGTGCGAGTGAATCCGGCCTAACCCGGGCGATGCAGGCGCAAGCGCCGGGGAGCGCCCCGTAAACGGCGGGGCTGCTGCGATTCCAGGGCCGAGCGCAGACGCTCCTCCCGCGTTGGGGCCGGTGCAGATGCCTCCAGCTCCTGCTCATGGCGTTGCACACCCTGCTGGATCAGCACCCGCGCCATGTTGCTCACCGTGCGGGATTCCAGCTCCGCCATCGCCGTGAGACGAGCGCAGAGGTCCTCAGGCAGAACCACCTGAATTCTCGGGGACTTGGGCTTCCCGCTGGATGAAGTCTGACGGGTGGGCACGACCGGATCCCCAAAAAGGGGCTCTGCTACTAAAAAGTGTACAGAGGTGGTCAAGGGTAGTATCCATGACTATGGTGGGGGCATTGCTCCTCCTCGGAGTACCCCATGACACAAGCCACATCTCGTTCCCGTCGCAGCCCAGCCGGCTCCCGCGCTCGGTCCCGACGCCCCCGCCGCAGCGCTGAAAACAGCGATGTGCTGGTTTCAGCCGTGATCAGCACTTATTTGCTGACCCACCTGCACCACGTGTTGCAACGAGCCGAATACGGCGCTTCCCAGGAAGGACGCAGTACCCAGGCGGCCAACTACGCCCAACTGCGCAAGGTGCTCTGCATGGATGCCCGCAGCATGGAGGACGCCTCAGCACTGGGGCAACTCGATGACGGCATCGAACAGGCCGCCTGACAAGCGCTTCTGCTCTGAATAGCGTTTGAGCAGTTGCTCAAACCGCGATGGCCTCCAACGCCGCAACGCTGTACGCCCGCATTAGCAGCAATCCAGAGCAGACCCAGGCGCTGTTCCGCCAGGCCCTGCAGGACCCCAACGGCGCCATGGCCAGCATCTGCAGCCTGGGCGATGAACTGGGCTTACCGGTCACGGCCCAGGAGGTGCGCGAGCATCTGGCCAGCCTCGACGATGAAGAAAGCCAGCGCTGGCTTGTTAAGGCACGGGGCGGTCTTTGAACTCGGAAGCGTCAGACGTCAGAGACGCCTTGGGCTCGGCGCGCTCCCGGCGTTCATAACCACCACCACCGGCCCAACTGAAGAAAAGCAGATAACTCACGATCGCCAGGCCTGCGGCCACCACAAGAGCGGCAAGCTGCTCCAGTTTCAGCATGGCGACCAGCCTCCGGAAACCTTCACCAGTTTGCCGACAGGGATGATGGGGGGCACGACGCCTTCCGCCGGTGCTGCGACTCGAAAACGTCAGCAAGATCTACCCCACTGGGGAAGTGCTTCGCGCTGTGACCTGGGAGGTGAAGCCCGGAGACAGGATCGGCCTGGTGGGGGTGAACGGTGCCGGTAAATCCACGCAGATGCGTCTGATCGCTGGCCACGAAGAACCAACCAGTGGCCAGGTGGTGCGTCAGGGAGAACCCCGCATCGCCTACCTCCAGCAGGAATTCGACGTGGACCTCGAGCGCACCGTGCGCCAAGAACTGTTTCAAGCCTTCGGCGAAGCGGCCGAGGTGATGAACCAGCAAAAGCAGGTGGAAGAGGCGATGGGGTCGGAACGCGCTGCTGAAGACCCCGATCATCTGGACCAGCTGATCCAGCAACTTGGGCAACTGCAAAGCCGTTTTGAAGCACTGCATGGCTACGAACTCGATGCCCGGATCGACAAGCTCCTGCCCACGATCGGCTTCACCCCAGAGGGCGCTGAGCTGCAGGTGAAGGACTATTCCGGGGGGTGGCAGATGCGAATCGCCCTGGGAAAAATCCTGCTGCAGGATCCGGACCTGCTGCTGCTGGACGAACCGACGAACCATCTCGATGTCGAGACCATCCAATGGCTGGAGAGCTACCTGCTCGAACAAAGCGCTGCCATCGTGGTGATCAGCCACGACCGCACCTTCCTCGACCGGGTCTGCAATCAGATCGTCTCCACCGAGCGGGGGGTGTCCCGCAGCTACCTGGGCAACTACACCGCCCACCTGGAGCAGAAACAAATGGAACGGGAGGCCACCCAGGCGGCCTTCGAGCGCCAGCAGAAGGAGATTGCCACCCAACAGGCCTACATCGATCGCTTTCGCGCCAGCGCCACCCGCAGCACCCAGGCCAAAAGCCGCGAGAAACAACTGGACAAGGTGGAACGGGTGGAGGCACCGATCGAATCGGTGGCGGGGCCGAGTTTTCAGTTCCCGCCTGCCCCGCGCTCCGGAGCCCAGGTCGCTCTGATCGACAACCTCACCCACAGCTATGGGGACAAGATCCTGTTCCTGGGGGCTGAACTGGAGGTGGAGCGGGGCGATCGCATCGCCTTCGTGGGGCCGAACGGTGCGGGCAAGTCCACCCTGCTGCGTTTGGTGATGGGGGTTGAAACCCCCGATGAAGGAAGTGCCCGCCTCGGAGAGCACAACGTGATTGCGGGTTACTTCGAACAGAACCAGGCCGAAGCCCTGGATCTGTCCAAGACCGTGATCGACACGATGTACGAAGCAGTCCCCGACTGGACCCAGACCCAGGTTCGTTCGCTGCTGGGCAGTTTCTGCTTCAGCAACGACACGGTGTTCAAAGAGGTCGGAAAGCTCAGCGGCGGCGAGAAAGCCCGTCTGGCCCTAGCGCTGATGCTGCTCACCCCCTGCAATCTGCTCGTCTTGGATGAGCCCACCAATCACCTCGACATCCCGGCAAAGCAGATGCTCGAGGACGCCTTGATGGCCTACGAAGGAGCTGCGCTGCTGGTCTCCCACGACCGTTATTTCATCTCCCGCGTCGCCAATCGGATCGTTGAACTGCGGGATGGCGAACTTGTGATGTACCGGGGGGATTACAACTATTACCTCGAGAAAAAAGAAGAGGAAAGGGCGGCCGCCAAGGAGAAAGAACTGGCTGCAGAACAGGAGGTCAAGCGGAAGGCCAACAAGGAGAAGCAGAAAGCGCGTGACGCCCGCCGCAAAAAGGCGGCCTGACTGGCATCAGGCCGCAGCACCGAAAACTTCACACAGCCTTAGGCAGGAAGACTTATTTCTCTTTACCTACTGTTTTCGTCTGCATAGCCTGACAAAACCAACCCACCCAGTCCCAATGAACATGGATCCCGGCCCCGGCAACAACGAACCCGTTGGCGGTTCATCAGCCCCAGGCCCGGCACCCCATGAGCAGACCTGGGATGCGGTGGAAACCTATTTCCAGTGCATCACCACCTGTTCGCTCGACGATGGCGAGTGCATCACCGAATGCGTTGAACAGCTGAGGGACGCCGACGACGCCTGAGGCTTTGGCTTCAGCCCGAGGCCAAGGCCGACAGATCAACCGGTTTGACTTCGATGGTGACCTGGTCCTGACCACGCTGCACCTCAAGCACGACGGTGGCACCCACACCCCGGCGTTCGATGGCACTGACCACGGCGGCAGGATCAGCAACGGCCTGGCCATCAAAACGCTTGATCACGTCATCCACCTTGAGCCCAGCACGGTCCGCCGGCCCCCCGGGCTGGACCGCGCGGATCACCGCACCCGGTGGCACCGGGGACGTGGGCGTGGGGCGGGGCACCGGAGACAAACGGATGCCAATTACAGGATGACGGGCCTTACCGCTGGCCACCAACTGCTGCGCAATGGTGCGGGCCCGGTTGATGGGGATGGCAAAACCAAGGCCAGCCCCAGGCCCTGATCGCACCAAGGTGTTGATCCCGATCACCTCGCCATCGGCATTGAGCAGTGGTCCGCCCGAGTTGCCGGGGTTGATCGCCGCATCGGTCTGAATCAGATCAAGACGTTTGCCGGAAATTCCCAACTGGGCAACGTTGCGGTTGAGGTTGCTGATGATTCCCAGGGTCACCGTGCTCTCCAGTCCATAGGGATTGCCCACGGCAATCGCCCAGTCGCCCACGCTGAGCCGATCGGAATTCCCCAGATCAGCGACAGGCCAGGGGCCGGGGCCCTCCAGACGCACCACCGCGAGATCGGTGAGGCTGTCTTTTCCCACCACACGGGCGGGCACCCTCCTGCCATCGGAGAGGCCCACGGTGAGTTGATCCGCCCCCTCCACCACATGGGCATTCGTAAGCAGCAAGCCCTTGGCGTCAAAAATGACCCCACTGCCTTGGCCGCGCTGGACCCTGGAGCGCGGGCCTGTGGAACGTGGGATGCCGAAGAATTGGCGAAACAAGGGATCCCGCATCAGGGCCGGCGGCACACCCGCTGCACTGGACTGGTTCACGGTCCGAGCTGTTTCCAGGGTGACCACTGCCGGTCCACTGCGCTTCACAGCGGCCGCCACAAACGAGTCGCGACGAATCTCCTGGCGGGCCTCGGCCTCCTGTGGGCCAATGATCAGAGGGACGGACGTCACGCCGGCCACCAGCAATCCCCCCGCCAGAGCGGAAGCGACGAGCGAGCGGGACTGAGAAGTCATCACAGCTGCAGGGCGACTGGCTGCCACGACGCTACGCAGAGCAGATCTAAAAAACGGCCACGATCCATGTCAAAGCTGTGACCACATGCAACCGGGGGGCCGATAGCGTGAGAATGCAGAGATTCAGTTGAATGGGAGGGCCATGCTCGGTTCGCTGTTTCCCCTGCTCTACGGAGCCTTGTTCGTGGCCCTGCTCTGGCAGGCCTTCCGCGTAATGAGCAAGGGTTTTCGTGCTGCCAGCGGTCCGATCAGCACTAGCCCCAGCAACGCTCCTATCGACCGCACCGGCCAGGTCACCGTCCACCCTGAACTGCTGGACAGCGAGGGGCGCATCACCGAAGAAGCCCTACTGACGGTGCGCTTTGGCGGTGACGATGACGAAGCCTCGACGGCCGCTGGACCCGGCACTGAATAAATTGGACACTTGGAGTCGACAGGGGTCGCCTGAGTGGATCAAAGAACACGCATCGTTGCCGCGGTCATCAAGGGCCTCAAGCTGCCCCCCCGGTTTCGGCTTCGGATGATGAAAGAAGATCCGGTTCGCCTGGAATTGAGCCTGACTCCTGCCTACGGCAAGGACCCCATCACCGTGGGACTTGTCGAATCTCTTGATCTGGTGGCCCGTCGTGACCGGGAAGGCCGCATCCCCCGCGACCTTCAGGGCACGTGGGACTGGACCGTGCGCCACGGCCAGGTGAGCACCGGAGGCTGGAACCCCTATCTCAAGGAAGCGCTGCAGACCATGTTCGAGACAGGCCTCCCGGCCATTGTGTTTGAGGAACTCACCGGGGAGGAGTACCACCCCGTGGATGGAACCCGCCATGTGCGCTGATCAAGTGCAGGAATTGTGTAAAGGCGTGCGAATGAATGCAGCAGCACGAAAAGAAGGGAGCTAGACCGGAATCATTCCGGCCTTTAAGGAAGTCTTCATGGCCTCCCTTGTTGTTTCCATCGGCCCGCTTGTGCGGCTGTTGGCCGCCTTCGGCGCCATCAGCAGCCTCTTGCTTTTAGGTCTGATGAATCTCGTCCCGTGAAGCGAGCGGCGACCCCGCTTTGAGCCAATTCCCAATCGACGCCCTGTTGGCGCGGATCTGCTCTGAAGTTCGCCCAGGGCAAACCGTTCTGCTCCAGGCACCGCCTGGAGCAGGGAAGACCACGCGGGTTCCCCTGGCGCTGATCGGAGCCCTGAGCAAAGGCCAAGGCGTGTTGGGAGAGAAGCAAAAAATCTGGATGATCGAGCCGCGGCGGCTCGCCACCAAAGCAGCCGCCGCCCGCCTTGCCGCGACCCTGGGCGAAGAGATCGGTGTGCGCATCGGTTACGCCGTGCGCGGGGAACAGAAGCGATCCAGCCACACCCAAGTGGAAGTGATCACCGACGGACTCTTCCTGCGGCGCTTGCAGAGCGACCCCTCGCTGGACGGGGTGGGGTGCGTGATCTTCGATGAATTTCATGAGCGGGGACGGGATGCGGATCTGGCCCTCGCTCTGCTGAGGGAGGCGCGCCCGCTGCTGAATCCAGACCTGGCTGTGATGTTGATGTCCGCCACGCTGGATCTCACCGATCTAACGGAGCGACTGCCCGAGGCGACGGTGCTGGAAAGCCCGGGCCGCTGTTACCCAGTGGAAACCCACCACCAACCGCCTCGCCCGGACGAACCGCTGCCAAAGCAGGTGTTACGCGCCATCGAGCACTATGCCCTCGACCAACCGCAGGGCAGCGGTGTTCTGGTCTTCCTGCCAGGGCTGGCAGAAATCGAACGCTGCAGGCAGACCCTGGCCGCCGCGGCTTCCCTGCAGAACTGGAGGATTCTGGCGCTGCATGGTCAACTGCCCCTACAGCAACAGAGTTCAGCCCTCCAGCGCTGCGATCCCAACCAGGACGGCAGCATCATCCTGGCCAGCGCCATTGCCGAAAGCTCCCTGACGATCGATGGGGTGCGGCTGGTGATTGACAGCGGCCTCAGCCGTCAGCTGCGTTACGACCCCAACACCCGCATGGAGGGCCTGGAGACAGCCGTGTCCAGCCTGGCCAGTGCAGAGCAGCGCAGGGGCCGGGCCGGGCGGCAGTGCCCGGGCCAATGCATCCGCCTCTGGTCACCAGCGGAGCAACAGCGACGACCGCGCTTCCATCCCCCCGAACTGCTGCTGGCGGATCCACAACCGGTGCTGATGGAACTGGCTCAGTGGGGGGCGGGCTTGGGCGAAGCACTGCCCTGGCTTGATCCCCCTCCCACTGCGGCCATGCAAGAGGGACAGTGCGGCCTGCAACAGCTAGGCCTGCTGGAGGAAGACGGCCGCATCAGCGAGCGGGGACGGCTGATTGGCGGCCTGGGTGTTCACCCGAGGCTCGGCATTTTGCTGCTGGAGGCCCATGAGCAGGGCGTTCCCCAGCTGGGATGCGATCTAGCGGCGATCCTCAGCGAACGGGACCCCTTCGACAACCGTCAAATCGGTAGTGATCTCGAGGCCCGACTGAACGGCATCCAGCGCCATGCATCTCTGCGGACTCTCAGCCAGCAACTGCGCCGCCAACTGAAGCGACTTGGTCCTTGCGCGGAGAGCCAGCACTCAAGCGTCAATGCTGCCGATCTGATCCTGGCGGCCTTCCCGGAATGGCTGGCACAACAGCGTCCGGACCAGACCGGTCGCTATCAACTGCGCCAGGGCCGCGGCGCCACACTGCTGCCCTGGGATCCACTCCAGGGAAGTCCTGCCCTGGCCGTCGCCAGGGTCGACATGGGCGGCAGGGACACACGGATCCAGATGGCGGTACCCCTGAGCCAAAGCACTCTGCTGAGCATCGCTGAACGGGACGGCCACTGGCAGGACGAGGCCAGCTGGGATTCAGAACGCCAGCGGGTCCGCGCCGAACGACAGCTGAAACTGGGGGCATTGGTGGTGCGCCGGACGCCACAACCTTCGCCAGCAGCACCGCTGTGCCGCACCCTTCTGATCGAGCAGCTGCAGAAGAGCGCCAGCCTTGATGCCCTGCCCTGGACGGAGAGCAGCCATCAGCTGCGCCAACGGCTGGCATGGATGCACCAGCAGGTCGGCACCCCCTGGCCGGATCGCGACTTCACCACGCTGCTGGAACAGGCGGACGCCTGGATTGGTCCAACACTGGAAAGCTGCCTGGGGTGGGGAGATATCAGCACCACGGCCCTGGAAGAAGCACTCTGGGGGGATCTGGACTGGAGCCTCCGGCAACAGCTGGATGAGCTGTTGCCGCGCCGAATCCCGATCCCCTCCGGCCGGCAGGCCGCACTCCTTTACACAGGCGACGAGGTAGTACTCGCCGTGAAATTGCAGGAGATGTTCGGCTGTGATGACGGCCCCCACGTGCTTCATGGCCGCATCCCCGTGACGCTGGAACTGCTCTCACCGGCTGGACGTCCCCTGCAACGCACCCGCGACCTCAAAGGCTTCTGGCAAGGCAGCTACCAGGAGGTGCGCCGCGAGATGCGGGGGCGCTATCCCAAGCACCCCTGGCCCGACGATCCCCGCCAGGCGCTGCCGACGGCCCGGACCAAACGGAGATCGGACGGACGACGCCCTTGAAAAACGGGCGAATGGCCAATTGAGTAGCCCTTAGCACATGCAACAAAACTCCAATCTTTGTTACATTGGCTCACATCCAACTGGTTCACCCCATGTCTGACAACGCACGCTTCGGCTTCGTCAATTTCGCTGAGACCTGGAATGGTCGTCTGGCCATGCTGGGCATCGTGATTGGCCTGGGCACCGAGCTCCTGACCGGCCAAGGCATCCTCTCCCAGATCGGCCTCGGCTGATTTCCGCATCGCGGATTCACAGAACCCTCCGGCTTGCCGGGGGGTTTTTTGCTGCCTCGTCACCAGCCACCGCTGATGCAGCACAGTGGGTTGATTCCACCGAGGCAGTCGTTGGCACCGCTTTACGTTCAGAACAGACGTGATGGATCAAGGCTGCTCAGCAGCGCCTTGGTGATCTGCACGATTGGTGCCACCCAGATTCACCAACATTGGGGCGTTCTGCTGACCAGCATCTCAGCCGTTGTCTGCATCTACTGGGGTTACGCCTACAGCCGCCTTGAGCGTTGATCGTCTTCCGACTTATTCCGTCGCTGAGCTGAATACAGCGATTGGAAGCCTGCTGGAACGCGGCTTTGCGCCGCGTTTTTTGCTGGAGGCCACGGTCTCCCGGCCTCAACTCAAGAAAGGCCACCTCTGGCTCACCCTCACCGACGGCGCCGCCAGCATTTCAGGGGTGGTGTGGGCCTCAAAATTGGCCCAACTGAGCTACAGACCCGCAGACGGTGATGGCGTCACCGTGGTGGGAAAGCTGAATTTCTGGGCAGCGCGGGCCAGCCTCACGGTTCAGGCACTCGACATCCGCCCCAGCCTGAGCACTGTGCTGCGCGACTTTGAACGGGTGCGGCAGCTTCTGGAACAGGAGGGGGTGATCGACCCCAGCCTTCAGAGGCAACTCCCGAGCCAACCATCCACCATTGCGGTGCTCACGAGTGTGCCCAGTTCGGCCCTCGCCGATATGTTGCGCACGGCCGCTGAACGCTGGCCCCTGACGCAATTGATCGTGGTGCCGATTCCTGTGCAGGGCTCCGTGGCGCCAACGATCATCGCCACCTTGGAAGGTTTGGCCGAACGAACGGACAGGCTTGGGATTCAAGCGCTCGTGCTGGCGCGGGGTGGCGGCAGCAGGGAAGACCTGGCGGTGTTTGATAACGAGGCGCTCTGCCGCGTTCTGGCCCGCTACCCCGTGCCTGTGGTGACGGGCCTCGGTCACGAGGACGATTTAACCGTGGCAGATCTGGTGGCGGACCATCGCGCCGCCACTCCGACGGCAGCCATGGTGGCGCTGCTGCCCGATCGCGAAGCGGAACGCCAGGGCCTCGTGCAACGTCAGAGCCGAATGCGAGATGCGCTGCTGGGGCGGATCCTGCGCGAACGCCAGCGCCTCCAAGATCGGGCCTTCGCCCTGCAGAACCAATCTCCCTTGGAGAAGATCAGGCGCCAGCGCCACGAACTGGATCAGAAGCAACTCTTGCTGAAGGCACTTTCGCCGGATCGCTGGCTGAAACGCGGGCTGGCCCTGGTCAGCAACGCCGCCGGCGACGCCATCCAGGACCTTCAATCCGTCAAGATCGGAGATCAGCTCAACATTCGGATGAGCGATGGAACGCTTGAAGCGAGGGTCGATCAGATCCAGCGCAGTTCACCCAACCCCACCCCCTGATGAGCAAGCGCCAATCCAGCAACGAACTTCGTGATCGGATCGAAGCCTGGCGCAAGGATGCTGCCGGGCTGAACTACGAAGAAGCCATGCAGGCCCTTGATCTACTCCTCGCTGAACTGCAGAACGACAGTGTGCCCCTGGCGGAACTGCAGCAAAGGGTTCTCCACGGTGAGGTTTACCTCAACCGTTGCCAAACCCTGCTGGACAGCGTTGAACAATCGATTGTCGAACTCGATCCCACAACCCTGGAAGCCACCAACAATGCGTAAGGCCCTGCCCTGGATCTATCTGCTTCTCGCCATTCTCGGAGCGATCCTGCCGTGGAAAGCAAATCTCGAGTTCATTGCTGAAGGGGGTGGCCAGGCCTTTGACCTGGCACGGTTCATCTCCGATGCCAACAGCACAGCCGCCTCCCGCTCATTGAGCGCTGACCTGCTGGTGGGTGCCAGTGCTGTCACCCTGTGGATCTGCGTGGAAGGTCCACGCCAGAAGATCAAAGGGTGGTGGCTTGCCATCCCCCTGAGTTTCGGCGTGGCCTTTGCGTGCGCTGCACCGTTCTTCTTGTTCCTACGCGAACGGCAGCTGCAAGCTCAGGAATCAGAGTCCACGTCCTGAGCGATCACGTCGATCGTGAGGTCACTGGCGGGTGTGGACGATGCGGCTGCACTGCCAGCAGTCTCTCCAGCGTTGGCATAGGGCGTCCCACAAACAGCACAGACGCCCGTGCCCTTCAAACCGGTGGCGCCACAGGCATTGCAGCTCACCATCCTGGACTGAAGCAGCTTCCAACCAATCCAACCCAGACCGGAAAGGATCAACGGAATCGCCAGAAGCGCGAGCAGTAACCCACCCGCAAGATCAAGCAAGAGACGGCCAGCGGCTGTCGGCACCAGTAGCAGCAAGACGACTGCGATCCACAACATTGCTGGCGGTCGATTCATCAGCTCCAACGGAGATGGTCCGTTGAATTAGCTTCGCAGAGATGAATCGAAGTTCAAGGCGTCAGGCTGTTCGGTTCCCCGAGCCGAGGTTTAGCAAAACGAACTGCAGCCAATTCCACGCTCAAACACTGGCCAAAATAGAGAATCACACCCACCAGCCAAACCCAAAGCGTCAAGACCAAAACACCGCCAATCACGCCATAAGCCTGATAGCGATTTCCAAGAGAGATGATACTTAAGCTCAGAATCTTATTAAGAAAAGCCAAGCCAAAGCCAATCAACAATGAGCCAGGGAGGAGAGGCATGGCCGGAACACGACGACTGGGCAAGACCACCTGAAGCAACCAGGCCATCAACGACAAAATCAAGGCTGGTACAAGAATCCGCCCAAGAGGAAGAATCGGACTAGATCGCACAAATCCCATCAAACCTGGAATAACACCATCCAAAACACCAAGGATGTCTTCAGGAAGCTGTCCGATACTGAGCACCAACTGTTGAAAAACGATCAGAACCGATATCACAAGGACCGTGAGAAAAGCCTCAACACGTGTTCTACAGAACTGCACCACTTGCTTCCACCAAGACAGGCCAACTGCCGGCTCAGGGAGAATCTCGGACCAAAGCCGATCAGCACCACGTTGCAGAGTGAGGTAAGCATTACTGGCAGTGAGCAGCAGAACAACAACACCGAGAATTCCTGCTCCAAAGCCTTGATCCACCAATCCACGCAAAGTGGAATCCACCAGGCTGGTTACCGATGGCGGCAAGACCTGAGTCACCGACGCTAAAACATTATCCAGGCTGTCCGTTTTGCCAAACACCCTGGCGGCAACGGACAACGCAATCAAAAGAAGCGGAAAGAATGACTGAAGAACGAAATAAGCAAAAGCAGCACTCAAATCAACACACTCAGCATTATTCCAACGCTGACAAGCCTGCCAAATCTGCCCAGTCAACCGTCGTACGAGAGAACGTCTCGGCACAGATTGGCGCAAAAGACTACCAAAACCCTACAACAAAAAAGCCACCTCGTGATGAGGTGGCTTCTTCGTGGTTGGCGATGGTGATTGCAACAACAATCAGCCAATCATCAACCTATTAAGAGAATGTTTTACCTGGCATCGAGCTATTTTCTCAGGGGGCTACCCCCC
>JADHMX010000023.1 GCA_016779825.1 Synechococcus sp. BS301-5m-G53
ATTACGTGGGGTTGAACCCGGAAGCAACATTCATCTTCTTGATCAAAGCGGAAGGATCAAACTTGTTGACACGGTTCGCTTGCGGGCACGGTTGCTTGAATTTCTCAAATTCAGAGTGCTCGCGTCGCAGCAAACATTTTTTGAGGCCGACGCCCTATTGAACCGCGAACAGTGGCTCTCGACGATGTTCCCGGAAGCTCTACAGCTCTCTGAACAGGATCTTGATCGCGTATGGGCTCAAGCGCGTTCGCTGTACACAGAATCCTGAATCAACCGTCGCCGATGCGATCTCCCTGAGTTGCCTTGAGTTGCTGCAACAGAACGGGTGCTGTGCTCCGCGCTTTTCCTTCCAGCTGAGCCTCTCGAATCAAAAGCGGACAGCCAGAACTGCTCACTACAAGCCCCAGATCCTCAATCACCCCCAGGATCGTCCCTGGAGGATCCTCTCCAGTGGGCCACTGCCCCACGAGTTTGCGGGCTTCGGCGCTGAGTTGATTCTTCAACCGCTCGATCAACGGTTCAGTGCGCAGCAGCTTCAGTCGTTTGCCCTGCCAATGGGTGAAGGCTCCGGGATGAAGCCCCATCACTTTGCGATGAATGCCGAGGGCAGAAGCTGACCAATCCAGTTGGTAATCCTGCTTCTCGAGCATGCGGGCATAGGTCGACTCCTCGGCCTGAACGCGCACATTGAGCCTTGCCAATCGTTCTTCTTCAGGCCCCGGTCCTGCCGCTTCAATCAGAGGCATGGCCTGCACCATCAGCTCTGCCGTCAGGGAACTGAGCCGTTCGGCCAAGACGTTGGATGAATCCAGCAGCTGGATCGGAGTTCGTTGCTCCAGCAGTACAGGTCCGGTGTCGAGCCCCTCCTCCATGGCCATGATCCCCACACCCGTTTCCTGATCACCCTCGAGCAAGGCCCACTGAATCGGACCAGCACCACGCCAGCGGGGCAGGAGTGATCCGTGGCCGTTCCAGCACCCCAGGGGAGGTTGCTGCAACACATCCTTGGGAAGAATCTGTCCAAAGGCGACCACCACCGAGACATCGGCTCCGAGTGCAGCAAGCTCACTTTTGCAATCGTCATCCTTTCGGATGCGTTCAGGGGTGAACACCGGAAGACCAAGTTCTTCCGCCCTTTCCTTGACCGGAGATGGAACCAACTGTTTGCCGCGACCACGCCGACGATCCGGCTGTGTCACCACCCCAACGATGGTGTGCCCAGCCTCGTGCAAAGCATCAAGGGTCGGCACCGCATAGGCCGGTGTTCCCCAGAACAGAATTTTCAACGTCAGGCTTCGCCGGTGATGGAGAGGCCATCCACCCAAACATGGGGAGAAACCCCACGGTGTGTGACTTCAGCATCAGCTTCCAGATGAGCAATGCCGTTAAGAACTGAGCGAATGTCACCGGCAACCGTTGCCGCTTCGACGGAGACCCGCTCACCGTTGTTGACCAACCAGCCATCGAAAGGCAGAGAGAAGGAACCCTGGGTGGCTTTCACACCGGCATGAAGAGCCGAGAGATCCTCAATCAGAACGAACGGACCTGACTCGGTGCGGTGATCGAGGCTGTTGCCGCTGCTCACCTGTGGGTTGGAACCGACCACAAACCAGTCGGGTCCAACCGAAACCTTGGCGCCGAGGCCGGCATGGCCGGTGGGTTGAACACCGAAGGCTCGGGCCGTGGCTTCCGAGTGAAGGAAATTCCGCAGGGTTCCGCCCTCAATCAAAGAGAGCCGCCGGGTTGGTGTTCCCTCGCCATCAAAGGCTGCCGCACTGATGTGTCCAGGATGAAGGCCGTCATCGTGGAGGTTGAGGAAGGGAACCGCCACATCGGATCCAATCGAATCCCGCTGGCTCAAGCTCACCCCATCGAGCACCGAACGCGCATTGAACATGCTGCTGAAGGCACCGAGCAGAGAGAGAAAAGCCTCGGGGGTGAAGCAAATCCGGTAGCTCCCGGTTTCGATCGGTCGATAGTCCAGATGGCTGACGGTGCGATCAACGGCCTCGCTGATGCAGCCTTCAACATCCAGATCGCTGCTGCCAAGACCCAAACGAACAGCACCTCCGCTGCGGGGTTTGCGACCTGTTTCTTCCGCCCTTGCGTAGAGATACAGGCTGGCTTGGGTGCGCTCCATCTGACGCAGTGCTCCATCACTGTTGAGATAGAGGCTCTGGGAGAGGGATTCGGCCAGTCCGTTGTAGGGGACGGTCTGGATCGCGGGGTGACGCCCCAACAGATCAGCTTCCGCATCCCGAAGGGTATCCAGCAGGGGGAGGATTCCTTGGCGTGGTTGAAGCGGTCGATCGAGCTCGGGGAGTGGAGCTGTGGCCAGGGGGGAGAACTCAGGGATGTCCTCGGGATTGCCAAAACGGCTGGCCGTATGGGCTCCCACCAGGGCTTGTTCCAAGCCGCTATCGGAGAGGTCGGTAGTGCTGGTGATGCCCACCAGTCCATCGTTGTTCCAAACCCGGACGGTGATGGAGCTCCGTTGCGATGCCTTGAGTTGTTTGGCTTCACCACGATCCACCTGAACGGAGCAGTCGTCACTGCAGGCGGCACCAAGATCCCAACGACGAATGCCTTCGCGAGAGGCGAGGCTCTGAAGGCAATCCCTGAGATCCGTGGCGTTAAGGCTGTTGTTGCTGTTCATCATCAACGGCCCCCCACCGTGATCGAATCAACTTTGATGTGGGGTTGGCCCACGGTGACGAACACACTTCCACTGACGGATCCGCAGAACCCTGCAGCCAGTTCCAGATCGTTGGCGCACATCGAAATGCGAGGCATCACCTCCTTGGCATCACCGATCAACGTCGCCCCTTTCACCGGTTTCGTGAGTTTGCCGTTCTCAATCAGATACCCCTCTTCAACGGAGAAATTGAACTGACCTGTCGGGCCGACGCTTCCCCCACCCATGGCCTTGCAGTAGAGGCCTTGGTCGACGGATTCAATCAACTGTTCCGGTGTGTGAGAACCGGCATCGATGAAGGTGTTGCGCATCCGGCTCGCCGCGGCGAAGGCATGGCTCTGACGCCGGCCGCTTCCGGTGCGTTTATGGCCCGTGCGCAGTTCACCAGCCCGGTCGCTGATGAAGCGTTGGAGCACACCGTCTTTGATCAGCACGGTGCGCTCAGGTTCCATTCCTTCGTCATCCATCGAGAGGGAACCGAAGGATCCACCGCTCAGTCCTTCATCGATGGCGGTGACTGCAGGGTGAGCGATCAGTTCACCAACCCGGTCAGCGAAGGGCGTCGTGCCCCGTTCAATCTGGGTTGTTTCAAGGAGGTGACCACAGGCTTCGTGGAAGATCACACCTCCAAAGCGGTTGGCGAGAACAGCCGGCATCTGTCCGGCATCCACGTAGTCGGCACGCAACATGGTTCCAGCGCTGTTGCACACCTCCGCTGCACTGGCTTCGGAATCCCAGTCCCGAAGATCGTCCGGACGATCGGAACTTCCATAGCGGCGGCCAATGCTGGAGCGGTGATCGCCGTCGGCGGCAAGAACGGAGAGACCGGTCGACTGATGCAGACGGATGTCGCGGGCAAAGGTGCCATCGGATGCAGCCACCAGCACTTCCTGCCAGTCACGGGCGTAACTTCCACGGCGCACCTGCAGGTGCTCACCAAGACGATTGAGATGGGCTGTGCCCTGGAGCAGGCACTGGCTGGCCTGATCCAGGGTTGGGCAGCGCTCAAGCCAGTCGGCCTTAACCAGACCGTGGTCGGTCAACCCCTTCAACCCTTCAAAAGCTGCCGTCGTCGTGAGCTGTTGAGGCTCAAGGCCGAGCATGGCCAGCGCCTGATCCAGGGCTCGCCTGAGCCCAGCTTCGCTGAGGTCGTTGGTGCTGACGAATCCATCTCGACCATCACGGAACACCCTGAGGCCTGCGCCGCGGGCGAAGGATGGATTGACACTGGTGATCAGGTCTTGTTCAGCAAGCAAACCGATGTGATCGGTGCGCTCGAGGAACACCTCCACCAGGTCGGCACCTGCGGCACTACCGCGATGCAGCAGGGACTCCAAGAGTCCGCGCCACTGATTCGAAAAGGCGTTGGTCAAGAAATCTCCTGGGTTGGGCTGGGGGAAGCCCCCTCAACGCACAGCTGGCTGGAAACGATCGCTATCGATCGCTGGCATCAGAAAAAGCTTGGCCATTTCGGCGCCGTTAGCGATCCAGAAAGGAAGCTTGCGCAGCAGCTTCACGGGAGCGATGGAACCGCTGGCATCAGCCTTTTCCAGGGCGGCGTTGTTGGCAACGAGTCGTTCGAGGCGGGTCCAGAACTTTTCGTTGTTCACATCGAGAACGACAGGGAAGACGCGGGCCGACGTTTCATTGGTCTTCTCGATCACCATCTTGTCGTAGGTGCGGGCGTCCAATCCGAGGGCCTCGTAGAACTCCTTGCGGGCCACGTCACGCACGTACATGGTGGCGAACACCGCCAGCAGGAAGAAGCGGCACCAGAGTTTTGCAATCGGGCCACGCACCGTGTCGGGCTGAGCCTTCATTAGGGCATCGAAGAAGTCGCCGTGACGGTTCTCGTCCTGACACCAGTTCTCGAAGAAGTTGAAGATCGGGAAAATCTTGCTGTCGGGATTCTTCTCGAGGTGACGGTAAATGGCGATATAGCGCCAGTAGCCGATCTTTTCAGACAGGTAAGTCGCGTAGAAGATGAATTTCGGCTTGAAGAAGGTGTAGTCCTTGTTGGCCGTGAGGAAGCCGAGGTCCAGCTGCATGCCGAAGTCGCTCATCGACTTGTTGAGGAAGCCGGCATGACGAGCTTCATCACGTGCCATGTGGGCAAAGCACTCGGCCAGAAGCGGGTTTTTGGCCTTGATCCGACGGCTCAATTCCTTGTAGAGGAGGAATCCTGAGAACTCAGATGTGCAGCTCTGTTCAAGGAATTCGATGAACACCTTGCGGGTTTCCGGATCGAGCTTGTCAGCTGCACCTTCAAATTCTTCGTTGCGAACGAAGTGGTGACGGTTGTAGTCCTTCCTGAACTCCTCGCAGATGGCTTCAAGCTCAGCCTCATTGGGCTGAAGATCCATCGCCGCCATCGCTTCAAAATCGGTGGTGTAGAAGCGAGGCGTCAGGATTGTGTCCTTGACAGGATCCTTGATGGCTACAGCGCTGCCTTCGGCCACGGCGGTGGGAGGGACCATCAGTTGCGGTTCACTATTAAGCCAATGTAGGCGTGTCAGTCCAACCCCCGAGACCATCGCGGGGGCTTAGTTACCTCCCAGCCACTTTTGGCCATTGAGACGTTGCAACAGCCGGGAGACCAAAAGGGGCAAAGACATCCGCTTTTCATCGATCAGAAAGCTTTCCAGCAAGGTGGGCTCACTGCCGGCATCGGCCAAGGCAATCACCTTGGAACTGTTGATGTCTGGCTTGGCAAAGCAGACCCAGAAGCGGCGGCCTCCAGGCAGTTCACCGATCACCATCGGACAGTCACCACCGACGACGGGACGCTGCCCATCCACGCGCTCGAGACGGTCAGCTGTGATGTCGTGCTCGGCCAGCTGTTTGGCGACGGCCGGCAGAAACAGCGTGTCGATGAATTCAGGGAAGGGCTTGTCCTCTGGCTTCGGTGGCTTGGCTTTTGGCGCCGGTTTTGCAGGGGGCTCTTGACCTGAAGGCTGCTTCTCGACAGGAGTTTCGCTCACCGATCCAGCATTGCTGGCGCAACTGTAAGCAGCTTGGTGCGTTGCTTACCAGTTCGCGTCCGGATCATCACCCCAGTTGCTGTTCTCCTGTGGGGGAGAGGCCACGGCTGAGGCTTGAGGCGGCCGGGGTCCCGATGCAGGGCGCTGAATCACGCGGTAGGCCACAGACACCGTTGGAGCTGGTTCCCTTACATCCCTTTCGGGACCAGGCTTGGCGTTGTGTCGTGTTGTCGACTCATTGGCGACGTAGTCCTTCTCATCGAAATCGGGCTGCAAAGGTGAATGGCGTTTGCGACTCAGGGGACGTTCCGCTGGCAACACCAGACAGGCAGCGACAGCAGCACCAGCTGCGCCACCAACGCCGGCCAGTGCAGTCCATGCCCCTACGGGCAGCGGAGGTGTCGTCCAAACCAGCAAACGCAGCCTGGTCTTGTCTCCAGCATTGGTTGCAGACAAAGCCAGGATGGCCAGCAGGGGCGCCAGGCAGGGGATCAGCAATAACCGCTGGAACATGCTCATTCCAGGGGGCCACTCCAGCGATTCAGCGGTGCGAGGTCGTCCTCCAAGCCATCGAACAAGCGCACCACCAAAAAATCCACCATCTCCGCAAGTGAATCTGGCCGGGTGTACCAAGCCGGGATGGGAGCGGCAATGGTGGCTCCAGCTTCGGCAAGGCCTGTGAGGTTGCGAAGGTGAATCAGGTTGAAGGGCATCTCCCGCGGAGCAATCACCAGAGGACGCCGCTCCTTGAGGTGCACATCCGCACAGCGTTCGATCAGATCAGCGGCAATACCAGCGTGGATGCGTCCAACGGTTCCCATGCTGCACGGAACGATGACCATGGCCCGGGTCTTGTAGCTCCCACTTGCGATACAGGCGGCTTGATCATTCCAGCGATGGCAGGTGAGTTCGCCGCTCTCCACCCCAAGCCTGTCTCTCCAGAACTCCTTTTGCTTCTGAGGATCCACGGGGATGGACAGGCCCTGTTCCGCACGGAAGACCTCATGGGCACCATGACTGAGCACGAGATGCACTGCACGTCCTCTCTGCAACAGCAGCTGCAGGGCACGCTCGGCGAGGGGTTGGGCTGATGCACCGGTGACGGCCAGAACGTAGGGATGCATCACTCAGCGCTCGCTGAGGGCAACAGGCAGCGGCTCCGACGATTCGGGCTCGATGGACCCATCGGATCCCTGACTGATCACCTCAAGGTCGATCTGGTTGCGCAGAACATCCACATTGATCACGCGCACTTGAACAGAGTCACCAAGTTGATAAGTCAGACGGGTTTTGCGGCCGACCAAACGATTCTGGCGGGATCTGTATTCGTACCAGTCATCGTTAAGGGAGCTCACATGAACAAGACCCTCAACGCGACTCTCGCCGACCTCAACAAAGAAGCCATAGCTCTGCACACCACTGATGCGGCCTTCTACCTCTTGACCGATCAACGGCTGGGCTGAACGAGCCTGAATCATGGAGAGCAGATCTTTTTCCAATTCCAAAACCTGACGTCGCCGGGTGTTGAGCCGCTGCACCGTGCGTGCGTTCACCAATCCATTCAGCTTCTCGTCCTGTGATGCTGTGAACAACGGCCATGTGAGATCAGCACCGGCTCCCTTCGCACCCAGCTTCAGACGCGTCTTGTGGCGCACAGTTGGACGATCCTTGGCGTCGCTCAGCAGAGCAACGATCAACTGCTGATTGACCAGGTGTGCGTAGTGCTGCGTGGCACAGGTCCATGGGGTGGGTGAGGTATTGGGGGTGGTGGAACCCGCCTCCTCTCCATCGGAATCTGCAGCTGCAGGAGTCGCCTGTGCGGATGCCACAAAGCTGAGGGGTGACAGAGCGTGACTGAGCTGTTGTTCCAGCACCCGACGTTGGCTGCTGTTTTGGAACACCTGGATCAGTTCCGAAGCTGAGGGAGAGCCGTCATCATCCAGTTCGAGGGGGAGATCCAAGGCGATGGCCGTCTTCGCCACATCCGTCAGAACGCTGCTATCGGGTTCATCAGCTTCAACGGTGATTCCAGGCAATTGGAGATCGATCCGCTGCGCTGTCCATGCACGGTCGGCAGCCCTCAACAGAGGCTGCAGGAGTGCATGGGGGTCCACCGGGTTGAGCGCATCCACCCAGCGATGTCGCAGGCTGGATGGATCTGCGCTGCGCAGGTCACCCAGGGCCTCAAGCTGAGGAGGACAGAGATCGAGTTGCACAACCCCGTTGTTGCGCTCGTGCTCCAACAGCAGGCTGCTGCAGAACCGCAGGGTCTCCAGTTGTCCGAGCTGATCTTTGATCGGCTTGAGTGCCGCCGGGATGCTGCGCGACTTTGGTTTGCGTTCGGCGAGGGCAACCAATTGATTGGCGCTGACGTCGGCGACGGGGCGAACCGAACTCAACATGAACTCCCAGTCGCTGAGCTCACCGTTGGCTGCGATGTCCAGCCGAACGCTGATGGCGTCAGCCTCTTCTCCGGAGGAAAAGGTCGTTGCCTTGTTGAGGGCAGGAGTGAGCAGGGGTTGCCAGATCTCACCGAGGCAAAGCGCTTCACCGCGATCACGCAGGCAGGCATCAAGGCTGCTGCCCAATCCGATCCGCTCACCCACGCTGGGCACATGAACCCAGAGGCAACAACCGCCGTCCTTGGCTTCCACATGCACGGCGGGCAACCCCGGTGCATCCTCTTGAGTCCATCCCTTGAGGAGGAGAGAAGGTTGTGCGGTGAGATCGATGCGTCCCTTGGCGGCAGGGGCTTTGCCTGAGCTGCGGGGTGGGACTGGGCGCTCTTGGA
Organism: Synechococcus sp. BS301-5m-G53; assembly: GCA_016779825.1. Taxonomy (GTDB): domain Bacteria; phylum Cyanobacteriota; class Cyanobacteriia; order PCC-6307; family Cyanobiaceae; genus Parasynechococcus. The sequence continues at coordinate 8,468 of JADHMX010000023.1, forward strand.
GTCCAGCCTTGGTGAGCAGGAGATCTCGATCCGCCGCGGGGCCGCCGTTCAACGGCAGAGAACGCACAACATGACCAGCCGCTGCATGCTGCGCCACGGGATAGCGGTCGATGCATACCTCGACAACGCTTTCCACCTCCTCACCCGGCAGATGCTTTGAGTCCTCTGCTGGTAGTTCAATGCCGGCGAGCACACGGTCATCGAGGGGCGAGGCCAACAGCTGCTCACTCTGTTGCTCCACCTGCGCCAGGAGCGATTGGGTGGCCCGTTCAAGGATGCACTGCACGCCACCTTCAGGAGAACGGCGGCGTCCACCCTCTCGGGTCACCCGAACCAGAACACGATCGCCATTCCAGGCGTGATTGAGTTGATGGTCGCGGATGTAGATGTCCTCGCCGCCGTCATCGCGAATGGCGAAGCAAAAGCCTTTGCTGCTGCAACGTAGGCGCGCATCAATCAGGTCACTCTCTTGCGGCCTTGTGAGACCACCCTCACCCGACTGTTCGATCACACCGATTTTCACCAGTGATGAAACGGCAAGATCAAGCGAAGCCTTGTCCGCCTTGTTGCTGAGCTTGAGGATCTTGGCCAGTTGGTCGGGCTCAGAGGGATGCTCCGTTGAGAGCTGATCCAGCAGATCGGCAACCGTGAATTTCATCGTGGCGTGCGAGAAACCGACCATCAAGGCCGGGAGAGACGGAAGGGGTGGCCAACGCTGTTCAGCAGGCCGTGCGGAGTCAACCCTTCAAAACCCACTTTAGGGCTCAGGAGTCTGATCCCCGTCCGTGGCGGGTTCCGTCTCACGGAAGAGCGGCACCAGCAAACGTCCACCGATCACAAGGAATCCAAGGGAGGCCACCAGCTGAAGCAGATCGCTGGGGATCACCGTCGCGACGGATCCACCGGCAAAGGCCCCCAGCAAGCTCGCAAGAACCAAGGCGGATGATGAGCCAAGAAAGACGGCCAGGGGGCGATTGGAGGTGCCACTGATGGCAACGGTGGCGAGTTGGGTCTTGTCACCGAGCTCGGCCAGGAACACGGTCAAGAACGTGGAAAGAAGAAGAGGAAAATCCATCGTCAGCCCGCTGCGTTGAGCCAAAGGGACCGGGCGGCCTGCAGACCCAGCCAGATGCCAAGCGCCACCATCAGCACGCCAGCCATCAGCTCCAGCCGCTCAGGAGGAAGGGTTTTGGCCAACCATTGACCGACAAGAACGCCGACAAGACTGGAGGCAATCAACGCCAGCGCGGCTCCGATGAACACCAAAACCGGTGAGCCGGACTGAGCGGACAGAAGCAGCGTCGCCAATTGTGTTTTGTCGCCCAGTTCAGCCACAAAAACCGTGCTGAATGTGCTGAACAGCACGGCAGCGAAGCTGCGCGACTCGCTGCTGGTTGGCTCACTTGTCAACAGAACCTCCTTCGGTTTGCGCGCGCTTGAACCTACGCATCACGCCACTACGACCGCCATAGGTGCTGCGGATCTGCTGGTTGCAACAGGCAATGGCGAAGGCGTCGAACTGATCATCGGGGACGTCAAACAAACGGCCGAGACCACTGACGCGACAGAAATCAGGACGCTCCTCGTACACCGTGCATCGCTGACTGCCCGTGTCGTAATGAATGCACCATCCATCGTCCCCAACCATCGAGAGATAGATGCGTTGCTGCTCTTCGCTCAAGGCCTCCAGGGCGTCAGCCCGTTCTTCGGGGGCGAGTCGGCAACAGGCACCACAGTGTTTGATGCAGGTCCATTGCGGTTGGTCTCTGGTCATGACTGAAGCTGTGACAAGCCATCACAGAGATCTGAACCAATCCGTCGCTCTTGGGTCAGTGCCCCGTAGCCTGGGAGGCGTATCGATTTCGGACAGCGCTGAATCGCCATGGGCTTTGACATTCACCTGATCGCCAACTTTGCCGCCCTGGCAATGATCACCATTGCAGGCCCTGCTGTGATCTTCATCCTCTTCTATCGCCGCGGCGCCCTCTGATTGCATCGCTTCAAGGACGAAGCCCCAAGCCAAGACAGGCTTCCTCCATCAACTGAATCACCCGTTGGTCCCTTGCCAGGTCGTTGTCACTGGTGAGGGACTTTTCTTGTTGAATGCTCGCCTGGAGCATCTCACCCTCTCCATTGGTCAGCATCAACCCTGAGGCTTCTGTCCAGCGGGCGGTGTACTGCCGGGAGCCGCGGTCGATCAACACCACGTCTGTATGGGCTCGGATGGCTTTGAGCTCCAGTTGAAGACGCTGTTCGCCCTGCCAACGGTTGATCGCAATGCTGTAGGCCACATCACAGCGAGGGGGAACAGACGCTGACGGATCCCATCGCCAGGCGATGGCGCGACGCTCACTCTCTCCTTGACGCAGTGTCAGGGCCAGGTGACCACCCTTGAGGTCGCGCCGATCCTCAACGGTCACCCCTCTCGACCAGAACAGCGGTTTCGGATGACCAATACCGAAGGGGGCCAGGGTTTGCAGATGGCGCCACAAATCCCAGTTCACATCCTTCAACTGCAGCAGAGCGTCGGGTTGCACAGGTCGTCCCTGGGCTTGGGTCATCAGCCAGTCATCTGCCGCATTGCAAAGACGCTCATGCAGGGCATGGACAAGCTCCGCTTTCACGGTGAACCCCCCTGCAGCGGGATGGCCTCCAAAGCGGGTCAACAAATCACTGCAGCTGGAGAGGGCTCGATCCACTGCAAAGCCCACAGGACCCCGCACCGAGGCCCGAAGGCTTCCATCACCGTCTCCAGCCAGGAGAGCGGTGGGACGGTGGTAGCGCTCCATCAGACGCGCAGCAACGATGCCGATGACGCCGTGGTGCCAATGGCTTTGTGCCAACAGCAGAAAGGAGGGAAGAGCATCGCTGCTCTCCGCTTCCACAAGAGCTACGGCTTCCGCTTCAATCGCGTCGCAAAGATCCCGGCGCTGACGGTTGAAATCATCACAACGGCGGGCCAGGGCCATGGCCGAATCAGAATCCTCGGCTGTGAGCAGATCCACCACAAGCCTCGGTTCGCCGAGGCGGCCGACGGCATTGATGCGTGGTGCGATCTGAAATCCGATGTCCTCGGCCGTCAGCGGACGCTCCCCGAGACCCGCTAAGCGCTGAAGCGCTTGCACCCCCTTGCACTCAGAGCGGTGCAGGTGATTCAGGCCTTGAAGCAACCAACTGCGGTTGGCTCCCACCAGTGGAGCCATATCAGCCACTGTGCCGATGCAAAACAGATCCCGGGCAACGCGGATGGCTTCTGGTTTGTTCAGCACCTCGGCAACGGCATGGGCCAACACATAGGCCAGCCCCACACCGGCCAGTCCTCGGTAGGGCGAGCCCTCCGGCGTGGTGGCCGGGTGAATGAGTGCGGTCATGGGCGGCCGTTCCGCCGGGATGGTGTGGTGATCGGTCACGATCACCTGCATGCTCAAACTCGCCGCAAGTTCAAGAGCATCCCTGGCAGCAACTCCGTTATCAACGGTGACCAACAACCGCACTCCATCGTCATAGAGCCGCTGCACCATGGCTGGATTGAGGCCATAGCCCTCCTCCATCCGCGAAGGAATTGCTGGCTCAGGATCAGCGCCCAGGGGGGCCAAAGCCCGCAACAGCAGCGCTGTGCTGGTCATCCCATCGGCGTCGTAATCACCACAGATGGCCACCCGTTCACGGGATCGGCAGGCCGCCACAAGACGGGCACAGGCCTGCTCGAGATCGGGGAAGTGGTCGCGGGTGGGGGGTAGATCACCGGGGCAGAGAAACGTCTCGGCTTCGGATGCCGATGCGAAACCCCTGCGCCGCAGCACACAGCGCAGCGCCAGCGGTAGATCAAGCCCTCGCAGTGGCGATGGTTCCACGACGGCTGGAAGAGACCAGGACCAGTGGAGCGGAACAGCCGACAAAGGAACGGAACAGGCGGTGATGTCCCAGCATTGTGCCGTTGCTGCTCCTCAAGGTGAACAGGCTTTCAGCGGTGTTTTGGGATGTGGATGGCACCCTGGCCGACACGGAAATGGATGGTCATCGCCCGGCCTTCAACACGGCCTTTCAGGAGCTGAATCTCCCGTTTGTTTGGGATGAAGCCCTGTACAACAAGCTGTTGGCGATCCCAGGCGGACTGCGCAGGGTGAAGCTTCACGCTGAAGCTTGTGGAGTGGCCCTCAGCCAGGAGCAACTGGAGCAGGTGCGCGATCGCAAACGCTTGCATTACCTGGAACGGGTTCGCCAAGGACATGTGAAATTGCGCCCCGGTGTGAGGAGACTTTTGCAGGAGCTGCACCGTGCCGGGGTGCAGCAGTGGATCGTTACCTCCAGCGGATCGGCCTCGGTGCTGGCTCTGCTCGAACAGGTTCAGCACCAGATTCCCCACTTCGATGGCGTTGTGACATCGGACGACGTCTCATCTGGAAAACCAGCACCGGATGGATATCTGCTGGCTCTCCAACGCAGTGGTGTGGATGCTGCTACGAGCCTTGCGATCGAAGATTCAGCGGCGGGTCTCTCGGCGGCAAGAACAGCTGGTCTGCGCTGCCTGCTCACCCCGTCGCCATGGGATGCAGACGCCCTGCGTGACGCAGGAGACAAGGCAGCTGCGGTGTTGGATCAACTGGGTGAGCCTGGACAACCAGCGACCGTGCTTTGCGGTGACTCTTGCCAGGACGGAACAGTGACGCTGAAGTACCTGGAGACCCTGCTGTTGGTGCCGGATCGATGAGCTCAATCCAGCACACACGTCTGGCGGGGCTACAGAACAGTTGGGGTGCAGGGATCCGTCGGTCTTGGTCAGGACCCTGGTGGCGCCGTAGTGCCTCGGTGCTGTTGCTTTTGCTCGGATTTTTCATCGGCGGCAACCTCACCGTTCACCTGGCCAACGCCGTCGGGGTCAGAACATTTACCGCGCTCTATGCCCTTATCGGTTGTGAATTGATGGTTCTGGGGCGCCGACGTCTTGCCTGGCTCGACAACCTGCGTCTTGGATTTGTTTACGCCGTTGTTTTGGAGGCGTTCAAAGTTGGATCCTGAGGGCCAACGCGTCATCTCCAACAGCGACCAACAACGGTTGCTTGAGCATCTCGGGCTTGGCGATGTCGACAATTGGTTTGCTCTACAGCGCCACTCCAAGCGTCACCAAGTAGCGATTGATCAATGGCACCCCAAGGCTGCGCCGGATTGGCTGTGGTCGGTCGGTCTCCCCCTTCTGAGCCTGGGGGAAAAGTGGCGGGGAGAACGCCGTGTGCTCGGACTCAGTGCTCTGCCGGGATGTGGCAAGACCACCTTGGGGCAATGGATTGAAGCCGCTGCAAACGCCCTTGACCTCTCCATCCGGGTGGTTTCGCTGGATGATTTTTATTTCGAGGCCGATCGGCTAGATGCGGCCATGCTCGGCAACCCCTGGGGTGTGCCCCGCGCCCTGCCCGGCAGCCATGACCTGGAACTTCTGCAGGACTGTCTTCAGCGATGGCGACGGCGTGAGGACGTCTTGATGCCTTGCTTCGACAAGTCCAAACGAGAAGGGCGTGGAGATCGCAGCGGTTGGCGCCACTGCAAGGCCGACCTGCTGATTCTTGAGGGTTGGTTTGTGGGCTGCAGGCCCAATGCCGACTCAACGGCGGATGAGCCCCATCTCGAAATCCCCCTCTCGCCCGATGAGTTCGAGTGGCGCCAGTCGCTGCAACCAGTGCTCGCTCACTACGAAGACGTCTGGAGTTGCTTCAATCAACTCTGGCAATTACGGGCGACGGATTTCAACGCTCCACTGCTTTGGAAGCGACAACAGGAAGCAACCCTTCAGGCGGAACGAGGCGCATCCCTCTCCAGCTCGGAACTGGATCAGTTCATCCGCATGATTCTTTGCTCGCTGCCATCGAGCTGTTTTCAAACGATGTCAGCGGATGTTGTTGTGGAGGTGGATCCGGATCGAACCCTGCGGCGAATCCACCTCCCCGGTGCGATTCAGGATTCGCCGTCTTCAGACTCACTCACCGGGTAGACAAAACCCTGGGCGCGTCCGCTCAGCACCGACTTGCCGATGGACATGGCGCGCTGGGCGGCAACGGCTGCCTTGCCCTTCCAGGTGGCGCTGCGCTGGTTGCGCTTGGCCTTGGATGTTTTCTTCTTCGGGACGGCCATTGCGCCTGCTGAATTTCCAAACCGAGATTGTCTCGTTTAGAACCCCCTTGCGTCAAATCGCTAGGCTCCGTGCAGCGCGGCAATGACGTGGCACCAGGTTCTGACGGCTCCAGTGGTTCCGCGGCCCTTCAGAAGGTTCAACCTTCTTCGATTCGAGGTTTTTGGACGAAGCAGGACACGGTGAGTTATTCCACCCTGCTGAAGGACATCGACGCGAAAGAGATCAAACAGCTGGATCTTGTGCCAGGCCGGCGGGAGGTCAGGGTCCAATACAACGATGGTCGACGGGTCACCGTTCCCGTCTTCGCCAACGACAACCAAATCCTCCGGGCCGCCGAGAGCTCCGGCACTCCCCTGACGGTTGTTGATGCTCGCCGCGAACAAGCGGGACGCGAACTGGCCGGAACCCTGATGTTGGTTCTGCTGGTGGTGGTCGGTTTGTCGCTCTTGCTGAAGCGTTCAGCCCAGATGGCGAATCGGGCTCTGGGGTTTGGACGCAGTCAGCCACGGTTGAAGCCCCAGGAAGACCTTCAGCTTCGTTTTGAAGACGTTGCCGGTATCAACGATGCACGGCTGGAACTTGAGGAGGTGGTCACCTTTCTCAAGCAGCCCGAGGCCTTCATTCGCCTTGGCGCCAAGATCCCGCGGGGCGTTCTTTTGGTCGGCCCTCCGGGAACTGGAAAAACGCTTCTTGCCAAGGCGATTGCAGGAGAGGCGGGGGTGCCTTTCTTCTCCATCGCAGCCTCCGAGTTTGTTGAGCTCTTCGTCGGAGTCGGAGCGAGCAGGGTTCGCGATCTGTTCCGCCAAGCCAAGGAAAAGTCCCCCTGCATCGTCTTCATCGACGAGATCGATGCGGTGGGTCGGCAGCGGGGTGCTGGCATCGGCGGCGGCAACGATGAACGGGAGCAGACCCTCAACCAACTCCTGACGGAGATGGACGGATTCGAGGAGAACTCGGGCGTCATCCTTCTGGCGGCCACGAACCGTGCCGACGTGCTCGACGCAGCTTTGTTGCGTCCAGGTCGCTTTGACCGACGCATCGATGTGGGACTTCCCGATCGCCGCGGACGTGAAGCAATTCTCGCTGTGCACGCCAGAACACGGCCCCTCGATGATTCGGTTTCCTTGTCGGATTGGGCGAATCGGACACCGGGTTTCTCTGGAGCTGACCTGGCCAATCTGTTGAACGAAGCGGCCATCCTCACGGCCCGCCAAAACATGCTGCGCATTGGCCAATTCCAGCTTGAAGGAGCCTTGGAGCGGATCACCATGGGCTTAAGCAATCGCCCCTTGCAGGACAGCGCCAAAAAAAGGCTCATCGCCTACCACGAGGTGGGTCATGCCTTGGTGGCCAGCCTTCTGCCGGCTGCCAATGCGGTGGACAAGGTCACCATTCTTCCCCGAGGGGGAGCCGGTGGTTACACCCGATTCATGCCCGACGAGGAGGTGCTGGATTCCGGCCTGATCACGCGGTCGTCCTGCCTGGCTGATCTTGTGGTGGCCTTGGGCGGGCGTGCTGCTGAGCAGGTGGTTTTCGGCTCCCTGGAGATCACCCAGGGAGCGAGTGGAGATCTTCAGATGGTGGCGCAACTTGCCCGCGAAATGGTGACCCGCTTCGGCTTTTCCACGCTTGGACCGATGGCGCTCGAGGGGCCGGGTACGGAGGTTTTTCTGGGGCGCGACTGGTTCAACCAACGGCCGGGCTACGCCGAATCCACTGGACAGGCCATTGACGAGCAGGTTCGCCAGCTGGCCAAGAATGCCCTGGCGCAAGCCATCGCTCTGCTGGAACCACGCCGCGAGTTGATGGATCAACTTGTGGAAGTTTTGATGTCGGAAGAAACGATCAACGGTGATCGGTTCCGAGACATCGCTGGCCTCCCATGAGACGCCTTCTCGTTCTGCTGCCGCTGGTTGTTGTTGCAGCCCGGATGCAGATCGAGTGGCTCTGGTTTGATCAATTCGATTGGACCAATGTTCTGCTGAAGCGTTGGTTGCTTCAATTTCTACTGGCGGGATTGGCGATGCTGCCGTTGCTGGCAGCCCGGGCCTGGTCCAGACAATTCAGACGACGACGACGGAAGTCGACTTCATCCCAGGGCTTGAGCCTCACCGGATGGGCCTACGGATTCGGAATGTTGCTCAGTGCTGGGGTGGTGCTGATCACTGCAGCGCTGACATTGGATCTTGTGGCGTTGTCCATTCGTGATCCGTCTCAGCTGGGGGAGTGGAAGCAGCATCTTTCTCCTCACAATCACCTTTCAGTTGTCGGGCTTTTGCAAGCTGGGGGGATTGCCCTGTTGATGGCATGGCCGCGGTTGAGGCCGTGGCTGGCCCGAATCGTTGCAGGCTCGCTGATCGTTGTCGTCAGCCGCGCCTGGGGGATCTGGTCGCTTGCTCTTTGGATTCCCGATAGCGCCCTGCAAGATCCTTTGCTCGGAGCCGATCTGAGCTTCGGCTTGGGACGCTTTACCGGATTGCAGCTAGGCCTGGAACTGTTGGTCTTGGCCGCCGCGTTCACCCTCTGCTTTGAGCTTTGGCGTGTGCTGGCGAACACGCAAGCCATTTCTGATTGGTCGAGTCCAGTCTTTGATCCGCAACAGATTCAGTTGATCAGATCGCTATCGGCGCTTCTGGTTCTCGGAGCGGCGGGCCTGGTGTGGTTATCCAGGCATCAACTTCTATGGACCCAACACGGCCTGGTGGCCGGAGCGGGATGGTTGCAGGTCCACCTCACTCTTCCTTTTCGAGCTTTCGCCACCCTGCTGCTCGTCGTGATTGCTCTTGCGCTGCTGTTGCCCGGTCGGAAACGAATGCGTCAGGGTTTTGCGGTGGCCTTGGCATCGCTCGTGGCGCTAGACATTGCTGCCACACCTTTGGCCAGATGGCTGGTGGTCAGGCCGCAGGAAATTGATCTGCAAGCCCCCTATCTGTCGGATGCGATTCAGGCCACCCGATGGGGATTCCAGTTGGATCTGATCAAAAGTCGAGTGATCGAACCCAACGCCAGGCTGAGCACCGCTGACCTGGAGCAGGGAGCCAGCACTCTGAAAAATGTGCGCTTGTGGGATAGCGCTCCTCTACTGGAAGCCAACCGACAATTGCAACAGCTGCGGGTCTATTACCGCTTCTCGAATTCCGCGGTTGACCGTTATCCGCTGAATCAAGACAGCGATTCTGCACAACAGGTGATTCTTTCGGCCCGAGAATTGGATCAGTCCGCGTTGCCGCGTCGATCAAGAACCTGGCAGAACCGGCATTTCATCTTCACCCACGGGTATGGGTTCACTGTCAGTCCGGTCAATGAGCGCAGTTACGACGGTCTTCCGTCTTATTTCATCAGTGGTCTCGGAACAGAAACACGAATAGAGGGAAATGAAGCGCTGGGAATTGAACGATCAGAGGTGAAGGATGCCATCCCTGTCGGCGATGCAGCGCTGTATTACGGGATGCTCCCTTCCCCCTATGCCATCGCTCCAACAGAGATTCCTGAATTCGATTACCCAGAAGGTGATCTAAATGTGATGACCCACTATCAGGGAACGGGTGGTGTCTCCATTGGATCATGGATTCATCGTTGCGCCGCAGCGGTTTATCTCCATGATCCTCGCCTGCTTATCACAAAGGCAATTAATGCTGATTCCAAACTCCTGATCCGGCGCGATGTCCGCAGCCGCGTCAAAGCGATTGCACCGTTTATTGATTTTCGCGGTGACCCTTATCTGATCTCAATTCCCAACCCTGTGACGGAGTCGACCGACACGGATAACCAGAAATCTGATCAACGCCAGCAGCATCAGTATTGGGTTGTTGAGGGTTACACCCACAGCTCAACCCTGGCTTATAGCTCTGCAGTTTCACCAGACGATTCCGATCGGTATTTAAGAAATTCGGTGAAGGCCATCGTCGATGCGTACAACGGCAGCGTTCGCTTCTTTATCTCAGAACCTAAGGATCCAATCGTCAGAGCTTGGGATCGTGCTTTCCCGGGGGTGATGGAACCGATGCAGGCGTTGCCGCCCTTGGTTCGTGATCACCTCAGAGTCCCTGAAGAGTTTTTCAATGTTCAGGTCAATCAGCTGAAACGCTACCACGTTGAAAATCCCAGAATCTTCTATAGCGGCGATGATGTTTGGCAAGTTCCCAGTGAGATCTACGGCGGTCGAAAAGTTGATGTTGAGCCATATCACATTACAGCTCAAGTTCAAGACAATGAAAACTCAGAGTTTCTATTGCTTCAGCCACTAACGCCCCTCGCTCGGCCGAATCTCACCGCATGGTTGGCAGCTCGTAATGATGGTGATCACTACGGTGAGTTGGAGCTGATCGATTTCCCAAAAGACAAAAATATTCTTGGACCAGAACAGGTGCAGGCTCTGATTCATCAGGACCCAGAAGTGAGCCAGCAGTTTGGTCTCTGGGATCAGGAAGACCTTGAACTTGTGCAAGGCAATCTGTTGGTCCTTCCTCTCGGCTCTGGCCTTCTTTATGTGGAACCGGTGTATTTGCGCACGAGCAAGGTGGGGTTACCATCTATGGCCCGGATTGTTGTGAGTGACGGTCGCTCGGTCGCCATGGACCAAAACCTTTCCTTGGCTTTGGATCAGCTCATGAAAAAAGCCCCACCCGTTTGAGGGGCAGGGCTGTATGGGATGACCAAATCGCTTGATCAATCGGATCAGCCGATGGAGGAGAAGTACTCCTTGGACCCCTTGGGATCAGGCTTCATGGTTTTCTCACCAGGAGTCCAGTTGGCAGGGCAAACCTCGTCAGGGTTGGACTGCACGTATTGGAAGGCCTGCAGCACCCGCAGGGTCTCATCCACGTTGCGGCCAACCGGCAGGTTGTTGATGGTGGCGTGCATGATCACACCATCGGGATCGATGATGAACAGACCGCGCAGGGCAACACCCTCAGCTTCATCCAAGACGTTGTAGGCCGTGGAGATCTCCTTCTTCAGGTCAGCAACGAGGGGATAGTTGATATCGCCCAGGCCACCCTGATTGCGAGGGGTCTGGATCCAGGCCAGGTGGCTGAACTGGCTGTCGACAGAAACGCCGAGCACCTCGGTGTTCTTGCTGGAGAAGTCGGCGTAGCGGTCGCTAAAGGCCGTGATTTCGGTCGGGCAGACGAAGGTGAAATCCAGCGGATAGAAGAACAGCACCACATACTTGCCCCGGTACTGGGACAGGGTGACTTCCTTGAACTCCTGGTCCACCACGGCGGTGGCTGTGAAATCAGGGGCCTGCTGGCCCACACGCAAGCAACCGGTGTCGGTCATGATCGGGGGGTGAATGAATGAGCTGAAAGCAAACGACTTAACACGTAGTCGGATCGACTTCCAGTTTCATGTTTCAACCTATCACGGCCTTCGCGATCCGTCGCCATAAAATCAGACGATGACTGACCGACTCACAAGCTGGGACCCCGCGCTGCTGCGTAAGTTCAGCTCCACAGGACACTTTCGTCTGCTGAACCAGCTGAAAGGGGATCTGCGCAAGAAGCCGTTGGATCGTGACCAGCGCACGGGACAACTGAAAAGCATGGCTGTCAATCGCGGATCATCGCGACGTTCGACGTCTCAAAGAGTCTCCGAACCGGCCCCAGCACCCGTGGTGGAGAGTGTGCCCCCGATCGACAAGGACGACCAGCCGAAATCGTTCCGCGATCGTCTCAACGCCATCGACATGCGCTGAGGCCTAACCCCCGAGATGTATGATGGGGACTGGCCTGAAGGGCCTGCGTCAGAGTAGCTCAGCTGGTTAGAGCACAGGATTCATAACCCTGAGGTCGGGAGTTCAAGTCTCCCCTCTGACATTCAATTGACCAAGTTGAACCCAGTGAATGCTGATGGGTTCTCCTTAATTGTGTTGATTCACAATCAGGCCTTACGGGCAGGCAACTTGACCAGTGGATTGAGTGCTGCGCCACCGGCGCGGCGAATCTCAAAGTGAAGGTGAGGACCAGTGCTTCGACCGGTGCTTCCCATTAGAGAAATGCGAGCACCACGAGGAACAACCTGCCCTTTTTTCACCAGAAGGCGACTGTTGTGGGCATAACGGGTGGATTCACCATCACCGTGGGCAATTTCAACCAGATAGCCGTAAGCACCGCTCCAGCCGGAGAAAGAAACGATTCCATCCCTTGCTGCCACAACAGGAGTGCCGGTGTTGTTGGCGATGTCAATGCCCTTATGCATGCGGCCCCAACGCCATCCAAAGCCTGAGGTGAACACACCCTTTGTTGGCCACTGATAACCAACAATCGGGGGTTTGAGACTGTTGGGCTGGTCAGCCGTCGGCTGGAGCGATTGATCGGGCCAGGCAGCACCACCACTACGCAAAGGACGTACAGCGAGCAGGGATTGGCCTGAAGATGCTTGGGCGATCTGAAGTTCTCGCCCAACGGTCAGGGCATTGAGCTCAACACCAGGATTGAAGGTCTTGAGTTGCTCCTGTGTTACGCCGTTGCGCTTGAGGAACGAAGCAAGGGAGTCGCCACGCTGGATCCTGGCAACAGTGCTCACCGGCGGTGGAGCTGAAACAGGAAGCGTTTTGCGTTCGCTGTTGCGGTCGAGTGATGACAGCATCACAGCGACGGCTCGGGATGAGTCGGGCAGAGTCAACCAAGCACCTGACTCAAAAACATGGGACTCAGGAACCCCGTTCAAGGAAGCCAGCACATGGGGTTGAACCCGAAGAAGATCTGAGAAACGCTTCAGTGAGGTGGGGGAAACAACCTTGAACCAAAGCTGGCTGGGGACATCTGCCTTGGTGACGAGAGCGACAGGGTCTGGTGCTTCGAGAGCTGGCAGTGGAGGCAGCTCAGCCAGCTCGAACGTGGCGTTATCAGCAATGCCGGGCAGCGCACTCCACACGCCCAGCGACACAACAGGGGTGACAGCAGTTGCCAGAGCTAGCAATGCGCGCATGAAAACCCCGTGACGCGTAAAAGGTAACGAGGTGAACATCCCAGCGCAAGGGGGTTTGGAGCAGTGATTGGATCACCACAACCGGAGCTGCTGACCAGCCACATAGGTCACCAAAGCACAGGCCACAGAAAGATTCAGGCTGCGAACGCCACCCTGGCCAGAGTCGTCAGCGGCTCCCGGCATGGGGATCGTCAGGATGGTGTCGCAGGCCTCCCTCACTGGTTCAGGCAGCCCTGTGTCTTCCCGGCCGAACAGAAGAACATCTCCACGTTTGAAGGCAAAGGTGGACAGCGATGCGCCACCGCGACGACTGCAACCGATCAACCGCTGCTGTGGGTGGAGCTCGGCTTGGAATGCGGGAAAATTTGCGGAGATCGAGAGTTGAACGTGAGGCCAGTAATCAAGGCCAGCACGGCGAACGCTGCGATCATCCACGTTGAACCCAAGGGGTTCGATCA
>JADHMX010000024.1 GCA_016779825.1 Synechococcus sp. BS301-5m-G53
CTTACCTTAGCATTGCTTCTGACGCGGTTGTTTGCATTGTGTCGTGAAACTTTTGGGCATTGCGTTCAACCACTATTTTGATCTAATCTTTTGTCAGGTAGGGGTTTTGAGGTTTTTAGATGGCGCGAAGGCTGGTCATTCACGTCGGGGCTCAGAAGTGTGCTTCGTCCTCGCTGCAAGCCTCTTTGCGTCTTGTTGCTCAGGCCTCTAAGGGCAGCCTTGGGTTTTGCTTTTTAAATCCTGCGCAACTTCGTGATGCGGATCAAGCTCTCAAGAAGAGCCGAGACAATGCCCTTGACTATATCGATCGTGTTCTTTCTGCTCAATCGAGCTCTCAAGTTGTAGTTAGCCATGAAATGCTGGGCAACCGACCAGCATTGGTTTGTTCGATTGCAGAACGAGCTTTGAGGACACATCATTTTGACCATGTTGTGATCTCCGGCTATTCAAGATTGCAGTCTAATTATCATGTGTCCGCATTTTCCCAGTGGTTTTTTCGAGATCGCAAGAAGCTCCTGGATGATTTAAAGGTATTGGATGAATTTAATTTGGATTGGCGAAAATTTTCAGCATTGGAGCGAAGCCTTCTTTCTTTGTCTCTTGTGGGACAAGATCGCAATTGGTTCTCCAACTATCAACGTTTCTGTGCAGGTGTCAGTAGCCTCGGTGGCGCTGTGAGTGTCGTGAGTTGCCATATCCCAACGCGTGCTCTCCCTTATTCACTGCTCGAGCATTTTCTCTCGTCGACAGGGCTAACTCTGGAGCTTGACGATCTGGCTATTTTTGATGTGCGAAAAAATCTTTCTTTTAACCCCTCCTTGATTCATGCCATGTCTGCGCATCTCAGCGCTTTGCGGCCACACCAACAGTCGTTTTTCCCCGGGCCCCATGAAGGAAATCGATGGCTCTTTCGTGTGTGCAAGCGTTTGTCTGCTGCAGACCAATTGATGTCTGATTTTGATGCATTATTTTCTCCTCGTTTGCAACATTTGCTTGTTGGTCATCTCGACTGCAGAACATCCTCGAGCAATCAGCAGTATTGCGATTTGATGTCTGTTGACCTCAATTATTTCAAGCCATCGAATGAGGCTTCGCTTCTTTCGGAACAAGAATTGATTGGTCTTGCTGCCGAAACCGCCCAAAGCCGAAATTCCGACGATCTTGAGCAATTCAACCGTAAAGTTGAAAATGCATGCATACAAAGCATGCGCGCTGAGATTGTGAGTTCTTGAGCGGGTTGATTTAGTTCAACCAGCCAGCGCTCAGGATCACGGCTAACGACAAAAACACTGCAAGGCAGGTCCATGTCAGCCGGTTCAGTGTTGCCTCAGCACTGCTGGCACTGCTGAACATGGAGCTTCCGCTGGCCGCTAACCCACCCATGCCATCGCCTTTGGGGCTGTGCAGCAGCACCAAGACGATCAGCAGAACGCCGGTGCCAATCCAGCTCCAGGACAAAATTGAGATGAGCATCAGACGGAAAGGGGAAGGCGAGCAGTTTTGGGGGTCGGATCCATGTTGGACATGGGCGCAATCAGGCTGTGGCCGGTCATGGCCTTCGGTTGCGGCAGGTCGAGAATCTGCAGCAACGTCGGTGCGATATCGGCGAGGCCGCCGTTGTCGCGGAGCGTGATCGCGTTGCCGTGGCCAGGCAGCTTGCGCTGTTCTCCCTCGATCAGGATCACGGGTACGGGATTGGTGGTGTGGGCTGTCCAGGCTTGTCCATCAGGGCCCTGCATCAACTCAGCATTGCCGTGATCAGCGGTGATCAGCATGGTTCCGCCTTGACGTCCCACTGCATCCAGCAACCGGCCGATGCATCCATCCACGGTTTGGATGGCCTCCTTGGCGGCATCCATGACCCCGGTGTGCCCAACCATGTCTGGATTGGCGTAGTTAATCACGATCAGCGAGTAGTCCCCCTTCTCGATGGCTGCGACACAGCTGTCGGTGAGCTGCTTGGCAGACATGGCCGGTGAGAGGTCGTAGGTGGCGACCCTCGGCGAGGGCACCAAGTGACGCTCTTCTCCGGGCAGGGGCTGTTCGATGCCACCATTCATGAAATAGGTGACGTGGGGATATTTCTCCGTCTCGGCGGTGCGGTACTGCTTGAGTCCTGCATCGGCCACCACCTGACCGAGCAGTTCGTCGAGCGGCTCTGGCGGGAAGGCAACTTGGACGGGAAGGTCCTGTTCCACCTGAGTGAAGGTCACCACATCCAATGCTGGAACGTGGTCGCGCTCGAACGCCTCAAAGTTGGGAAGGCAGAGTGCTTGAACGATCTGGCGGGCACGATCGGGCCGGAAGTTGAATACCAGAAGACTGTCGCCGTCCTTGATGACACTGTTCTGCAACCGCACCGGTTCGAGGAATTCATCGGTGATCTGCTCGGCATAACTAGCCGTCAGCACCTGGTCAGGCGTGCGGCTGTCAACGGCGATATCCGGATCGGTGTAGAGCTTGTAAGCCTTTTCGGTCCGCTCCCAGCGCTGGTCTCGGTCCATTGCCCAGTAACGCCCACAGAGGCTGGCGAGATGGCCCACGCCGCATCGGCTCAGGGCAGTTTCCACCTGGCTGATGTGGCCGGGCGCGCTTTGGGTTGGTGTGTCACGACCATCGGTGATGGCATGGACGGCGAGATCGGAAATGCCGCTGTCAGCAGCCCACTGGATCAGTCCACAGAGATGGTCCACATGGCTATGAACACCCCCATCGGAGCAGAGGCCGAGCAGATGAAGAGTGCCCCCTTTCTGTTGGGTTCGTTCCGCCAGCTCCTTCAACGCTGGAGTGTCTCCGAGTTTATTGCTGCGCACCGTGTCGCTAATTCGCACCAGCTCCTGGCGGATGATGCGGCCCGCACCGATGGTCAGGTGGCCCACTTCAGAGTTGCCCATCTGCTGATCGGGCAGTCCCACGTGGGAGCCGCTGGCCTCAATCAGTGTGTGCGGATAGGCATGCCAGAGGGCATCCATCACAGGCGTGCAGCTTTGCTGGATGGCGTTGTGCTCGTTTGCCTCCCTGTGGCCCCATCCATCAAGAATGGCGAGAACGACAGGTGCAACTGTCCCGGAGCGTGCTGAATCGTTGGTAATGCTTTTCCCCACGTTCACCCGCAGCCGCTGCTTCTTAAGGACTCTTGCAGAATCAACTTAACGCTCCACCAGCCCTCAGGCTGAAGTTTCACCCAATCACCACACCACTGCACCGCGCAATTGTCCATGGCCGACCCTGACCGGATTGAAATTCTTTCGGAGCGCGAGCTTGGTCTCACCCTGGCCCGTTTGGCATCGCAGGTGCTGGAGAGCGCCGAAGACAGCCGCAGATTGATGTTGCTGGGCATTCCCACCCGAGGTGTTCAGCTGTCCAGAGTTCTGGCGAGGGAATTGGAGCGGTTGACAGGCCATGCCATCTCCCAGGGGGCGATTGATCCCACCTTCCATCGTGATGACCTGGAGCGCATCGGGACCCGCTTGCCCCAGCTGACCACGCTGCCAACCAGCATCGAAGACCGTCAGGTGATCCTGGTGGACGATGTGATCTTCACGGGACGGACGGTTCGGGCGGCGCTGGAGGCGATGCAGAGCTGGGGGCGTCCGCAACGGGTGATGCTGCTCGCCATGGTCGATCGAGGCCATCGGGAGCTTCCGATTCAGCCTGATTTCTGCGGCCGCGTTGTTCCAACTCGACGCAGCGAAACCATTGAGCTGCGCCTGCAGGATGTGGATGGTGAAGAAGGGGTGTTCCTCAGCCGCGTCAGGCCGCCGGCTTGAGTTCGTCAGCCCGGAAATGGGCCTTGTAGCGGCCGAAGGCAACGATCACGGGGAGCGTTGGGCTGATCACCCGGCCTTTCCAGTCATTGAGGACGTTCGCTACCTCACCGCTCTGGCCTTTCATGTCGAAGGCCTGGCCCCGATGTTCGGGATGGTTGAACACCACGACGGATGCATCAACCGTCACCCTGTCGCCCGCCTGCATCGCACCTAAGTCATCCACCGGCTCATCTTGTCACGGGCTCGGGGATGAGCGCCGACAGAAACTTTCCGGTCCGTCCTCCTCCACATGACCGCCGAGGTGGATGCACCCCGCGGAAAAGGCCATCCAAGGGTCCAGGCCTTGACGCAACTGATCTTCGACGGCGGCATCGAGTGCGTCACCGCTGATTACATCGGTGTTGACGGCTGGATGTTGCTGGTGCTCCTGAGCCTCGTCCAGGGCCTGAATGGCGTTTTCCACCCGTTCCCTGGTGGCACGAGCCTGCTGCTGCCACCAGGGATGGTCGAGTTTGTTGAGGCTGTCGAGGGCTTCCCACCAGCGTTGCTGTTCCACCAGTTGGACCAGTCGACGCTGCTCCAACTGGTTGCGGTTCCAGATCTCCATCAGCGTTGCACTCAGTTGGCTGATCGAACTGCGCGCATGGCCTTTCAGGGGGGCCAGCAGCTCGAGCGCCTTGTGCAGCTCTCCCTGACGAAACAGGGCGATTGCCTGATCCATCACGGCCTGTCGCCAGCGTTCAAGCGTCTTGCGGTGGAGCTCAAGATCACCATGGCCCGATGCGACCAGTTGTTGTTGCAGCGCAAGGGCGGCGATGGGGTCGCCTTGGTCCCACAGCTGTTCGGCGTGTTTTTGGCGGCAGAGGGCCTGTTCTTCCGGGGCTCCATCCCCCAGCCAGCGCAGGGCTGCCAGTTGTTCGCTGGTGCGGATGCAGGACGCGTAGTCGTTGGCGGCGATGGCGCTCTGGAGCCGCTCAGGCAGTTGTTTCTCCCACCAGTAAGCACCTGTTGCGATCGCCAGCACCAGTCCCAGGGTGCCGAGACCCCAGAGCCGCAGGAAGAGGTGGCGCGATGCCGCCAAGAACGAATGAGCCAAGAGCTTGTTCTGTTCTATGGATCGACAGCGCCTGTTCCAAGGGCCTGTGGACGGACGTGTTATCGGACGGCCCCCAGCATTGGGTGGCTCCACGTTTGTCCCGAGCGCAGATCGTTGATCTGCAGCTGAAGCTGCGCTTCCGCATCAATGCTCCAGCGCAGCCGCAGGCAGTCCTCGCCCTGTTCGCCTGCTGGCTCCAGCGGTAGCACCAGAGCCTCCCCGGGCCAGGGCTGATGAGAAACCTCCCCGGCGGCCTGCTCCTGCAGGGTGGGCAAACCATCGATAAAGACCACGCTGTGGTGGCCCTCGGGGATCGGTTCCCCCAGCACCAGCTCCAAGCTGCGTTGTCCGGTTCGGCTGGCGGCCAGCACCAGCTCGAGAGGGGTCGGGCTCGGCCAGGGTTGCCCGGCCACGAAGAGGGGATGCCAGCGATGGCTGTTGCTGCGCTGATCCCAGAAGCGCAGGGAGACCCCGTGTTGAAGGACATCCCGGATGGCCACCCCTGGCGTGAGTTTCAGGGCGCCGAGGGCGACGGCTTCCACCGGTGGTGGGGTGAGCAAGGGGGCTGGCGTCGTGTTTTCGGAGAGCCACTGGCGCAGGAAGGGCAGCTGGGCCCCACCTCCAACGGCCACGACGCCGTTCAGATCCTCCAGGCTGCAGTTGTTGCGGCGGCCGCCCGCGAGGCAGGTTTCCAGCAGTTGTTCGAGTGCGTCCGCGAAGCCGCGCTCCCGCAGCAGGCTGTTGAGCTCGCTGCGCGACAGGCGGAGCACATGCTCCTGGCCATCGACCGCCACCTCCATCAGCTGCTCGCGTTCGCCCAGGGTGGTGTCGCTCAGCCGGCATTTGAGCCGTTCGGCTGTATTGAGGAGGAGGGCGCTGGCGGGTTGCCCTGGGCAACAGCGGTCCACAATCCAGCGATCGATGTCGCGGCCACCGAGGCGGAGCCCTGCCTTGCCCAGGACCTTCGCTGTGCGGAGCATCTGGCGGCTGTTGTCCCCCAGGCTGCGTCCCCCCAGCCGCAGCAGTTGTGCGATCGGTGCGGCACGGCCTTCCCCTCCTTCCAGGGCTACCAGGGCCAAATCCAGGGTGCTTCCGCCCAGGTCCACCACCAGCAGCGTGGAACCAGCAGGAAGTCCGGCACCCATCGCTGCTGCAGTGGGTTCATCCACCAGGGCGATCTCAGTCACCGGCAGCGGAGTGCAGGCCTCAAGCAACCAGCTGCGGTAGGCCCGGTAGCACTCCACAGGCGCAGTGAGCACCAGCCGCTCGATGGCGAGATCGGGGGGGAGCCGGCTCCAGATCTGTTGAAGCAGCTGCTCTCCGGCCCAGCGGGCTGCCTGCTGATCCGGGGCCTCCGCCTGACCGATGCGGCCTTTGAAGTCCCGATGCAGGCGGATGTCACTGGAATCGTTGAGCCCCGACTCGAGCACCTGCCGACCAATCAGGGGCCGTTGCGTCGCGTTCCACACCAGGCTGGGAATTTCACCGGCCCTGCTGCAGATGGCGGGAAGGTTCAACAGATCGGCTGTTGTGGATGTCGCCCCCTGATACGCAACCACGGTCGTGGTGCTGCCCAAGTCGATGGCGAGTGTGCCGCCCCTTTGGCCTGAATGCTGAAGCTTTTCTTCGACCACGCGATCTCTGACCGTGCTCAGGGCACGGTGAAGTCAGGTTGAGACTAAGGGGACTGGAGGCGATGGATCGATTGCAACAGCTGATCTTCTCCTTCTACCGGGAAGATCTTGAAGTGCAGGACAGGCTGGAGCCGCTGCGGAGCTGTCGCATGCGTCGCAGCTGGGGCAGCATCCGCATCGAGTGCGTTGACGATGCACACCTCGAGGAGCTGAGTGGTTTAGTCGCCGATCTGCGGGTGCCTCTTGCGGCCCTGGCGTTGGGGCGTCAGATCGTGCTGCGGGTGCCTGGGGCCCGTCAGCGTGCTTATCCGATGCACGTGCCTTTTCACTCCGATCAGCTGGCCTGAAACGGCCACCAACTAATCTGAAGGTGTTTGATCTAGAAGCCTGTGCTTTCGGCCGGAGTCGATTCCAAAGATCTCGCCAAGCGTGGCGAAAGTTTGATTCGTCAATCAAGCAACCGATATCTGACAACGGTGCGGATTGCCTTTCGGGCCAAACAGCGCCGCTTCGACGACTTTGATGGCCTGCTGGAGGAGTCCAGCGTTAAGCCTGTGCAGCGAGCCATTGTGGAATTGAGCGACGAGCAAGACCAGCCCGATCTGCTGCCTGGTTGATCAATCGGCTGTGATTCAGCAGGAGGGGGACGGTTGGCGGGTGTCGCGTGACCCCTCCCGCGGTAAGTACTGCGTTCTCGTGGGTGGAGAACGCTGGGCATTTGAGTTGACCGAGCCGGAGTGGCGAGATCTGGTGGATCTCGTGGTGACCCTGGAGCAGCAGCATCGGGGCCTGGTTGACCAACTGATGCCAGAGGAATCGATTGAGCTTGAGCTCGATCGCGGTGTCTGGTGGGGGTGCTTGAGCGGTGATCGCAGCCAATGGGAGTTGCGCATCTTGCTTACTCCGCTGGAGGGGAGAGCTGCTGAGGGGGAATGGCCAGCGCCAGTGGCGGCGGCGGCGGTGGCGGCGTTGAGAACGTTGTGGGATTCACAGCATTGATTAATCCAACTAATCGTTTTTGAGTCATTGATTTCCCACGCCCTTTCCCCTCTGTTCCGCACAGCTTTTCCACAGGCCATGGGTCGTTAGCGCCGTTGTGCCGCGATGTTGTGGAAATCTCGTGGTTGCTGTTGTTTCGCTTGACGATGGCGGCGGACTGCGCGGATCCGCCTAGGACGGCGGTTTGCCCAGTGCAGTAATGGCTTCCTGGCAGGGATCTCGTTTGGAGATGCGTGAGACTGGTCCTGCTTTGGTGGTCCTTGACGGCGGCGCCGTGGTGTGGAGAACTAGTGTTCGTTTCGAATAAAAATGATGCCGGAAGGCCTTGAGCAAGCCGCGGCTGAAACCAGTGTTGTGAGTTTCCAGTCGGAAGTTCCGCAACCTCTTCAGCAAGCCATGACCCAGTTCATCGAGGGGCATCCCAACTGGGATCAATACCGTTTGGTTCAGGCGGCCTTGGCCGGCTTCCTGGTGCAGAACGGCCAGGCATCGCGAGAGATCACCCGGGTTTACGTCGGAAACATGTTCCGCCGGGAATCGCTGATCAAGGGGGCCTGAGGCCGGCAGCAGGCCATCAGCACCAGGGCACTGAAGGGGAGGCTGAGCAGCAGCCCCAGGGTTGCCCCGATTAGCCCCAGCAGATTGAGACCGAGCAGCATCCCCAGCAACGCCAGCACCTTGAGGCCATTGCGGTGCACCAGTTGGCGGCTCTGGTCCATCGCCTGAAGCGCTCGGCAGCGCTGGTGCACGAGCAGGGGTAAGGCCAAGGTTTGGCTGAACAGCCAGCTCAGAAGCACCAATCCCCCCAGCAGCACGCTGAGGCCAGCGAGGGCTGTGCTCCAGCGCCCGAGCATCCAGCTCAACCATTGAATCAATCCGACGCCGCCCAGCACGAGCATCAGCTCAAGCAGCACCAGGGTGAAAGCCTGTCGAAGCAGCTGTCTCCAGCTTTGCTGGGGTCGCTCATCGCGACGATCGGGGAGCAGGCCATCCGTCAGCCGCAGCAAAGCCAGGAGAGGCACGAGCGGAAGCACCAGACTGATCAGCACCGAGAGGTCCCCTAGTCGGTTCAGCCATGGGGATCCCGCCAGGCGCAGATCGTGGCCGATCACCGCAGGGCCACTGGCGCTGATCAACATCAGTGCTGCCAAGCCAACACAACGCCAGGGCCCTCGGCTGAAGCCGATCCAGGCCCTCGGCAGCAGTGTGACCAGTGGGATCTCAGTGGAGCTGGCCAAGCCGTGCGAGGAGGTCGTTGGCGGTATCGGAGGGAACAGGAAGGATCGAAAGCCTGTTGCCGCGTTTGATCACGGGAAGCTGCTCTTCGCTGTAGAGCTCCCGCAGCTGGTCGAGGCTGAGTAAAGCCTCAAATTCGCCGAGGAATCGCAGGCGCGCGCAGTCCCAGCGTGGTTTTTCAGGGGTTGATTTGGGGTCGTAGTACTTGGCTGTCGGATCAAACTGGGTGGGGTCCACTAGACCGGTTTCCATCACCTCCATCAGCCCGATGATTCCAGGCGGTTTGCAATTGGAGTGGTAGAAGAACGCCTGGTCGCCCAGCTCCATGCTGCGCATGAAATTGCGGGCTTGATAATTGCGAATGCCATCCCACAACGTCGTGCCTTCGCGACGCAGGTCATCGATCCCGTACGCGTCGGGTTCGCTTTTCATCAACCAGAAGGCCACGTCGCAAGGCTTGTTTCACCCCATCATCGGACCGTCAGGCCGAGATGCATCCCATTGCGTTCTTTTGGTCTCAGGTGACGTCCAGCAGGGGTTGGATCAGGCTGCGGAAGTGTTCGCCTCTGGCTTCGAAATCCGGGTACTGATCAAAGCTGGCGCAGGCCGGTGACAGCAGTAGGGATGAAGCCTGATGCCGCTTCAAGGCTGTACCGGCTAGCTCGACTGCGCTTTCGAGGCCCGGGCATTGCAGGACTTCGCCTGGGTATCCGGCTGCTTTGGCCAGGCTGGCCAGCTCGTCGCCCCCCGCTCCGAACAGGATCAGGCTGCAGGCCTTGGTGTGAAGCTGCTTGAGCCATCCACTGGCGTCACCCCGTTTGGTTTGCCCCCCGGCCAGCACCACCACCGGTCCTTGCATGGCCCGCAAGCCAACCTCAGCCGCGTCGTAATTGGTGGCTTTGCTGTCGTTGAAGACGCGGGCCCCTGCCCAGGTGCCGAGCTGTTCAAGGCGGTGCGGGACGCCCGGGAAGCTGCGCAGGGAGGCGTCGATCTGCTGGGGGGAGAGGCCAACCTCCAAGGCAGCAGCGGTCACCAGCAGCAGGTTTTGCTGATTGTGGTTGCCCGGCATCGCCAGGGCATCAGCTGGAAACAACGTGGTGGTGGCGTTGCGCACCATCCCCTCTTCATCAATCCAGAGGTCGGCTGGCTGGCCATCCGGTTCAGCCCCTTCGCTGCTCACCCAGGTGCCGTGCTGCCAGCTGCTGCGTTGCTGACGCAGATCGGGATCGTCGGCATTGAACAGGGCGCACTCCGAGCGTTCGAGTAGCCCCCGTTTGATGGCTCGGTAGGCCTCCAGGCTGCCGTGGCGTTCGAGATGGTCCGGTGTCAGCGTGGTCCAGATTCCGATCTTGGGGGCCACGGACGGCGCCGCTTCGATCTGGTAGCTGCTCAGTTCCATGACGAGCCAATCCGGCCTGGGGGCAGTCCCTGCTGCGATCTGGCAGGCCAGTTCAGCTGCGGAGAGGCCCATGTTTCCCCCCATGGGTGCCTTCAAGCCGGAGGCCTCCAACACGTGGCTGAGCAGGTGCGTGACCGTGGTTTTGCCGTTGGT
Source organism: Synechococcus sp. BS301-5m-G53 (assembly GCA_016779825.1). GTDB lineage: Bacteria > Cyanobacteriota > Cyanobacteriia > PCC-6307 > Cyanobiaceae > Parasynechococcus. The sequence continues at coordinate 10,288 of JADHMX010000024.1, forward strand.
GCCCGTGATGCCGATCCAGGGGATCTGGCGGAGGGCCTCCCAGGCCAGATCCATTTCCCCACGCACCTGGATGCCTTCGGATCTCAGTTGGATCAGGGTGGGGTGATCCCAGGGAATGCCAGGACCGATCACCACTGCCTCCAGACCTTCGCGCCAGGCATCGAAGCTCTCCGGGGCAAGGGGCCGCCCCAAGGCAACGTGGATGCCCTCTTCAGCCAGCGTTTTGGCGGTGCGCTTCAAGACATCGTTGTTGTTGCTTTCGAGAACAACAACGTCGCAATCCTGCTGCTTAAGAAGACGCGCAGCCCCCAAACCTGAGCGACCCAAGCCAACGACAATCGTGCGTGTCATCGCAAGGTTTGAAGTCTGAAAACGCAGTCCCGTTCAGGGAAGTGGGCGATACTGGATTTGAACCAGTGACTCCTACAATGTCAATGTAGTGCTCTACCCCTGAGCTAATCGCCCGACCATGGATCGAAACGGAATCTCGTGATTCCTTCGATCGACGTTGAACAGTAGCAGCCGATGGGGAAGCTCACCTCAACTGCGGCGCAGTTCGATGCGCCAACGCTCTCGCTTGGTGCGAGTGAGGGAGAGCACTTCCACAGAGCCGCGGTTCTGCAGCTGCAGCCGGTCCCCCACCACCAGTTCACGGCTGGCTTGCCGCACGTCCCCCCAGTTGAGCCGCAGACGTCCTGCTTTGACGTGGGTCACGATCTTGGCCCGGGAGAGTCCGAATCCTGCCGATGCGATGGCATCCAGGCGACAGGAGGCCTCCACCGTCTGCAAGGTGCGGATGCTGCGTTGCGCGGGGGGCTGCAATTGCTCAAGCGGACGGGCTTCGCAGCGGATCTCCACATCGCGGACGGCCCCCAAGCGGCCATGCAGGGCATCAGCAGCGCTGGGGCTGCAAATGCCTTGCCCGCCGCGATCGCCCCGCACCCAGAGATCGCCGATGCTGGCGTCGTCCATGCCCATACCCTGCAACGCCTTGCGCAGGTCGTCGGGAGAGAGGGGGTCGAAGAGGAAATTGCCTTCGATCAGCAGGCCTTGGACAGGTGCGGCCGCATCGGGAAGGTCATCGCGACGGTGGCAGAGCAGCCGTTGGCGCTCGGCCCCTGGATAGCCACCGTCACTGAGCCAGGCCAGTTCACTCAGGCTGCCCAAACGAGCCAAGGCTTCCTCCCGCAGTGGTGCGCTGAGGAAGGGGCTCCAGGCCGGCTGCCAGGTGCGCAGAACCTCTTCCGCCAGATCGATCAGCCCCGTCAGGCCATCGGGATCCTGAGCCCCTGCCAGCAGATCCTCCCGGGGCAGCATCACAGGTCGTCGAGGCGAACCACTTGCTGTGGACGCGACTTCTGAATCACCTGCCAGGGCGCCTCGATGCCGTTGGGGGTTTCCAGCAGCACCAGCCAGCATCCTTCGTCGCGGCGGTTGCGCAGGATTCGCACGCCTGCATCGTTGTCTGAATCCACGCTGGCGGCCGCGGCATAGCTCCCCATTAGGCCGGAGCCCATGCCCAGCAGGCCGCCGATCAGGGTTTCCCCCCAGGGGCCAAAGCTGGCGAAGGTGGTGAGGTTGGTGATTTTGGTGAAGGTGACTCCCGCGAGAAAGCCGAAGGGCATCAGCCAACGGGCCATGCCCCGCTGCCGCTGCTGACGGGTCAGGTTGGGGTTCAGCAGGGCGACCTTGTCGATCGCATCCCCATCCGGGGGAATCGTCAAACACTTCAGCAGCGGCAGATCGGTGTCCCGGAGCCGCTGGGTCAGGCCTTCTGCCGCTGGGGCATCAGCCATCACCATCACACAGACCGGCATGGGGCATTCAGATCCAATGCGCTGAATTCTGAACCCTCTGCTTCGAACTCGAGGGGGTGGTGGATGTCGATCTCTACAGTTCACCGCGGCAGTTCTGCGCCTTTCGATGACGAAAGTTCTTGTCTCCGATCCGATCGACCAGGCCGGGATCGACATCCTTAGCCAAGTGGCGCAGGTGGATCAGCGCACCGGCCTCTCGGAGGAGGAGCTGATCGGGATCATCGGTGAGTACGACGGATTGATGATCCGTTCCGGCACCCAGGTGACCGCGGCGGTGATCGCCGCCGCGAGCCGGCTCAAGATCATCGGCCGTGCCGGCGTCGGCGTCGACAACGTTGATGTCCCTGCGGCCACTCAGCGGGGTGTGCTGGTGGTGAACTCACCGGAGGGCAACACCATCGCTGCAGCGGAGCACGCTCTGGCCATGATGCTCACGCTCTCGCGCCACATTCCCCAAGCTCATGGGGGCATGCGTGCCGGCAAGTGGGACCGCAAGAAGTACGTCGGCAATGAGCTCTACAAGAAAACTCTTGGGGTGGTTGGTCTCGGCAAGATCGGCTCCCACGTCGCCAGGGTTGCCCAGGCCATGGGCATGGAGGTGGTCGCCTATGACCCATTCATCGCGGCTGATCGCGCCCAGCGGATGCAGGTGAAGCTGCTGGAGCTGGATGAGCTGTTCCGCACCGCCGATTACGTCACCCTGCACATCCCCCGCACGAAGGACACCGAGAACTTGGTGAATGCGGAGCTGTTGCGCACGATGAAACCCACGGCGCGGATCGTGAACTGCGCCCGTGGCGGCGTGGTGGATGAGGCGGCGATCGCTGAAGCCATCAACAACGGCGTGATCGCCGGAGCTGGTCTGGATGTGTTTGCCCGTGAGCCGCTGGCGGAAGACTCCCCCCTGCGGGCGGTGGAGCGGGGGCTCGTGCTGACGCCCCACCTCGGGGCGTCAACCGAAGAGGCCCAGGAGAATGTGGCGATCGACGTGGCGGAGCAGATCCGTGACGTGCTGCTGGGTCTGCCGGCCCGCAGTGCGGTCAACATCCCCGGCCTCAGCGCCGAGATCATGGAGCGGCTCAAGCCCCATCTGCAGCTTGCCGAGACCGTGGGTCTGCTGGTCAGTCAGCTGGCCGGCGGCCATGTGAAGGAGATGGAGCTGCGGTTGCAGGGTGAATTCGCCAGCCATCCCTCCCAGCCTCTGGTGATCGCTGCCTTGAAAGGTCTCCTCAGTGCTGGCCTCGGCGACAGCATCAACTTCGTGAATGCCTCGCTGGAGGCCAAGGCCCGTGGCATTCAGGTGCTGGAGGTGAAGGATGAGAGCAGCCGCGATTTCGCGGGCGGCTCACTCCAGATCACCACCCGTGGCGATCAGGGCAGCCGCAGCGTCACCGGTGCCGTTTTTGCCGATGGTGATCTGCGCATCACCAGCATTGATGCCTTCCCGGTCAATGTGACGCCGAGCAGCCACATGCTGTTCACCCGTCACAGGGACATGCCTGGAATCATTGGGCACCTTGGGTCTCTGCTGGGTGAGCACAACGTCAACATCGCCTCCATGCAGGTGGGCCGCAAAATCGTGCGCGGCGATGCGGTGATGGTTCTCAGCATCGATGATCCGATCCCGGCCGAGCTGCTGAAGACGATCACGGCCATCGAGGGCATCCAGGAAGCTCACCCGGTCACGCTCTGATGTGGTGGCGTCTCACACTCCCGTGTCCTCCGGAGCTGGAGGAATCACTGGTGTGGAAGCTGACGGATCTCGGGCTGCATCGTCATGCGGTGCAGCACGCGCCGGAAACGCCTGACCGCAAGACGCTGCTGGTTTGGCTCCCGAAGCCGGAGTGGCCGGAGCCCCAGCGTCGGGAGTTGATCGCCAGCCTGCAGCCGCTGGCGGAGCCCTTTGGTCTCAGCCTGCCCGAAGGGCGTTGGGACGATGTTGCTGACGAGGATTGGAGCCTGAGCTGGAAACAGCACTGGCAGGCGGATCCCGTCGGAACAGGTTTGTTGATCCTGCCGGCCTGGCTGGAGGTGCCGCCGGAGCATGCCGATCGCCTGGTGATCAAGATGGATCCAGGCAGTGCCTTTGGCACCGGCAGCCACCCCACCACCCGGCTGTGCTTGGAGGCTTTGGAGCAGGCCCCTCCCGTGGGAGCTTTGGTGGCCGACCTGGGCTGCGGCAGCGGGGTGTTGGGGTTTGCTGCGCTGGGCTTGGGGGCCCAAGCGGTGGTGGCCGCTGACACCGATTCTCTGGCAGTGCGTGCCACGACGGACAACCGCGGCCTCAACGACCGATCGGAGGCTGAGCTTCAGGTGGCCCTCGGTTCGGTGGAGCGGCTGAGCGAGCTGCTTGCGCCCCGTCGCGCTGATCTCTTGCTCTGCAACATCCTTGCCCCTGTGATTGAAGCTCTCTCTCCGGGTTTCGAGGGGCTGCTTCAGCCCAATGGGCGCGCTTTGCTCAGCGGGCTCCTGGTGGATCAGGCGCCGCGCCTGAAGGAGGTGCTGGGGGGATTGGGCTGGATGGTCACAGCCGAAGCGGAACAAGGTCGCTGGGGGCTGCTGGAGATCCGTCGCCGATAGCCCTGGCCCCATAAGCCAGGCTTATCAGAGTGGGGTCTCCGATTGGTCCTCCTCCCCAGTGGCCCAGGAATCGTCAGGTTGAGCACCTATTTGAAGTAAAAATGTGGCGTTCTGCAGGACCGGGTTTTCCGGAACCCTGTACGCATTCATCAATCATGGCTTCCTACAAGGTCACCCTGGTCTCCGAGAGCGAAGGTCTGAACAAGACCATCGAAGTGCCCGACGACCAGTACATCCTCGACGCTGCTGAAGAGCAGGGCATCGACCTCCCCTACTCCTGCCGCGCTGGCGCTTGCTCCACCTGCGCCGGCAAGATCACCGCTGGCACCGTCGACCAGTCCGACCAGAGCTTCCTGGACGACGACCAGATCGAAGCTGGTTTCGTGCTGACCTGCGTCGCCTACCCCACCAGCGACTGCACCATCAAGACCCACGCCGAAGAAGAGCTCTATTGAGCCTCTGTCCTTCAACTGGACGTGTCCTCAGCCACCCCTGCGGGGGTGGTTTTTTTTGGTCTGGTCGTCTTCCATGCGTGTCCCTTGTCTTCATCTGCCGTGAGCCGCCCCGAAGTCGACGATCTTCTGGAGCCCGGCAGTGTTCACACCAGTCCCGGCGGTCAGTACAGCTTCCGTGTCATCGGGCCCTGTTGCCGGTTGTTTGATCGCGAGGAGCTGCCCTGGCCCTGCTGTCGTCTGGCCTGGCGCAGCAAGGAGCCGAGCTGGCGGCGGATCGGACGGCGATTTGTGCCCGACCTGGCGGCCCGTCGCTGCCCCTCCTATGCCGTGGAACTGCTTCAGCCAGGGGGCCGGCCCACACCCACGGTGCTGACCCTGTTCTCCGTGCGCTTCAGCCGGGATCTGCAGGAGTGGTGGTACAGCCGTCATCCCAACTCCATGGCCCCCGGGCAGGTGAGCCCCCAACAAAAAGCCCCGACGACCTGAGGCCGCCGGGGAGAAGATTCTTTGGGATCAAGCTGATCCGAAGACTGTGATCAGAAGTAGATCTTGCCGCCACCCCAGGCAGTGCCCTGGACTTTGGGTGAGACAAGGATGTAACCAGCCATCAGGCGGAGATCCTCGTCGTCGAGATCACGCATGGCGGGGTAGAGCTCGGCGTCACGCATGCTCGGGTGCAGGTCGGCAATGCTGTACTCGCCGTCGTAGGAGGTGGGGTCCTTCATGTAATCCACCAGGGCCTCGACGTTGTCGCGAGCCGGTGTGGCCAGGGCCAAGGTTTCAGGATCCAAGCCCACGTTGTGATTGGTCTTGGTGATGCCACCGGCGTGGCAAGTGCCGCAGCTGGTGTTGAACACCTTGCGGCCTGCATCGATTTCGCGATCGGTGAAGGTCACCTCCGTACCGGACGGGTCCGCCGGAACCGTCAGGGTCTCGGCGTCCCACTGGGCCGCCTGAGCCGGAGAGATGACGGCCAGACCGATCAGCACCGGGATGAGGACCAGAAGGCCCTTCAGGGACTGTCGTAAGGAAGAGAACACAGAGGCCATGAAGGTGGAGGGGGTGTGACGCATTCACCGCACCAAGCTCTTGTATCACGGGGAAGTGACCCACCGAGGCCGGATCACGAACTGTTGCAGCGTGGTTTGACGTCAATGCTGAGGAAGTCCTTGGCCAGAAGCGTGTTGGGGAAGATCGCCTTGGCCTCCTCCAGCAGGTCTTGTGGGGTCACTGGATTGCCCGGTGCGTAGCGCGGACTGAGGTGAGTCAGCACCAGCTGCCCCACGCCGGCTTCGGCGGCCGTCTGGGCGGCCATGGTGCTGGTGGAGTGCTGCTTCTGGAATGCCATCTCCGCCTCCCCGTGGGCAAAGGTGGATTCATGGATCAGCAGGTCCGCGCCGCGGGCGAGCTCCACGGCGGCATCACAGAACACGGTGTCGGTGCAATAAACGACGCTCACACCGGGTCGTTCCTCACCGCAGAGGCTGGTGCCATCGATGCTGCGACCGTCCTCCAACGTCACCGTTTCCCCCCGCTTCAACTGGGCGTAGACAGGGCCGGGCGGAATGTTGAGCGTTCTGGCTTTCTCAATGTCGAACCGACCGGCCAGGGGCTTCTGTTCGATGCGATAGGCGTAGGCCGGCACGCGGTGGGTGAGCGGGGTGCAGCGCACGGTGAAGTCGTCGTCTTCGAACAGCAGCGTTCCCTGCTCGGCTGCATCCCTGACCCGGTGAACGGCAAGGGGATAGCCGATGCGGGTGGAGCTGGTCCTCAGCACACCGTTGAGGTAACTCTCCAGCGGGTCAGGCCCGTACAGATCAACCCCTGCGGGGCTGCTGCCGGCAAGGCCGAGGCTGGCGAGGAGTCCAGGCAGCCCGAACACATGGTCGCCATGCATGTGGGTGATGAACACACGACGCAGCTGCGACAGCCGCAGATCACTGCGTAAAAACTGATGCTGGGTCCCCTCGCCGCAGTCGAACAGCCACATCTCCGAGCGCTGCGGTAAGCGCAGCGCAACGGCTGAAACGTTGCGTGCCCGGGTGGGTACCCCAGAACTCGTGCCGAGAAAAGTGACCTGCAAGGCCGGTGCTCCTCAGGACCCATGCTGCCATCTGGCTGAACCCTGGATCAGGCGGCACACTGGGACGCCTTTTGATCTCCAGAGTGCGCCGCACCACCCTTGCCGTCGGGCTGGTGCTCGTCGCTGTGATCGCTCCATCACCGGCGGCTCTGGCCCGCGGCCGCGAGCCGCAGATGCGCGTGCTGCTGCTGGAGAACAACCAACTCAGCCTGCGCTCCGATGGTGCAAAGCCGCTCCAGGTGCAGGGTCTCCCCGGCGGCGAGCGACAGCTCCAGCGGCTGCAGCTCAGCCTTCAAGGCGCACGCCTGAGCGCCACCGTTGATGGCCGTGCGCTCACGCTGGCCTCAAGCACCCTGGTGACAGTGCAAAACGACGATCCACGCGGCGTCTGGTTGGGGGGGCGTCGCTACCGCGGTGTGCTGCGCATCAGCGGACGGGGTGGGCGCTTGCGGGTGGTCAACAGCCTGGGCATCGAGACCTATCTCGCCAGTGTGGTGGGAAGCGAAATGCCCCATCGCTGGCCCCTGGCCGCCCTGCAGGCCCAGGCGGTGGCGGCCCGCACCTATGCCCTGAAACAACGCAGCCGCGGTGGGGCCTGGGATGTGGAGGCCACGGTGGCGAGTCAGGTGTACCGCGGCGTGGAGTCGGAAACCCCGAGCACTCGCGAGGCGGTGGCCAGCACCCGTTCGCTGGTGCTCGTGCATGGCGGTCGCCTGATCGATGCCGTGTTCCACAGCAGTTCCGGCGGGGTGACCGAGGCGAGCGGGATGGTCTGGCGCCGGCAGCACCCTTATCTCGTCAGCGTCCCCGACCACGATCAGCACAGTCCGGTGCATCGGTGGGAGCAATGGTTCGATCCGGCAGGTTTGCGTCAGCGGCTGCCGGAAACCGGTGGGCTCCAGGCCGTTGAGGTGCTCAGCCGGTCCGGCAGCGGCCGTGTGCGGCAGGCCCGCTTGCGCGGGCCGAGCGGATCGCTGGTGCTCAGCGGCAGCGAGCTGCGCAAGCGCTTGGGTCTTAAAAGCACCCTGGTGAACTTTGAGATGGTGACGGGGGGGCAGCGGCCGTCCGTGGATCTTCCGGTGCGGGGCGTGACCACAGCCGCCAGCGGCAGATCCCGCATCGATCGGATCACGGCGTCGGTGGCCCGGCAACGGGGAGGCCGGCCGCCGCTGTTGGTGGCCCCTCCGCCGGTTCTGGTTAGCAAGACCTCGGTCCGTCGATGGTCTGCTGGTGGCCTCCAGTTGCTGGTGAAGGGCCAGGGCTATGGCCATGGCGTTGGCATGAGCCAGTGGGGAGCCCACGGTCTGGCGGAGCAGGGGGCTGACTTCCGCTCGATTCTTCAGCACTACTACCGCGGTGCTGAGGTCGTTCCCTACCGGCCGCACCACGACCCATCGCTGGCGCTCAAGCCCCCAGCGAAGCCACTCTGGAAGGACATGCGGGTTTCGCCCATTGGCACGGTTTCCCTGTCATCTGCAGCGCCATTCCAGTGACAAGGATCTCTGCGCTGTCTTGGCGGCACATCTGGAGCGTCATCTGCGCAGCTGGCAGGGGCCTGATTCCCTGAAGCCATTGGGCCTGGCCACAGGGCGCACGATGGAGCCGCTCTACCGCACCCTGGTGGAACGGCTGCTGGCCTGGTCTGCCGATGAGCTTGAGGCTTTGCGTGCCCGATGGTGCAGTTTCAACCTGGATGAATACCTCGGGTTGCCTGCGGAGGATCCCCGGGGTTATCGGGCCTACATGACCCATCACCTCGCTGCACCGCTGGGGTTGCCCGCCTCAGCGGTGCACCTCCCCGACAGCACCGCAACTGATGGACCGGCCGCTGCAAGGCGCTATGGCGAGCAGCTCACGCGCTGTGGGGGCATCGGGTTGCAGCTCCTGGGGCTTGGCAGTAATGGTCATGTCGGCTTCAACGAGCCGCCCTGTCCCCCTGATCAGCACTGTCATGAGGTGGTGCTGACACCCGCAACCCGGCATCAGAATGCGGTGCTCTTCGATGGTTGCGTTGAGGCTGTCCCCCAGCGGGCCATCACTCTGGGCCTGCGGGAAATTCTCGAGGCTGCCGAGATTCATCTGGTGGTGACCGGCGCCGCCAAGGCAGGGATCCTCAAGCGGTTGTTGGCCCTGACGGAGCCAGACCCTTCTCTGCCCGCCAGTTGGCTGCTGACCCATTCCAATGTCTGGCTCTGGTGCGATGCAGCGGCTTTAGCCTGAACGGCCCAAATCACCGGCGATGAGCATCGACCCCGTGGAACGGCGTCTTGAGCAGAGCTTTGAGGCGGAACGTTGGACGCGCTTCATCCAGGAGTGTGAGGACCTCGAGCAGCTGCGCGAGACGGCTCTGGCGCTAGTGCAGCAACTGGCTCAGCAGAAGGCGGCCAGTGCCTGGATGGCCACACGGGCCTCGGAATCAGAAAATGCCAAGTTGCAGATGCTGGCGCGGATGATTCGTCAGCAACCCGATGGCACGGAGGAGCCGGCGAGCGGGACCCCCTGAGGGGGGCCGGCCGCCGGCCTGGTTGGGTTTCAGTGCTCTTTCTGCCAGCGGCTCAGGTGGGACGGGGAGAACTTATGGCCGTGTTTGGCACCGACCTTGACCACGCAGGAGTTGTCCTTGCCGCAGCGCTGCACCTCATCGCGGAGCGAGTCGTTGCTCTGCACCCGCGACATGAACGTCTCCAGCTGTTTCATGGACATGGCGATCCTCCAGAAGGGATCCCTTCGGCCTAGCGATGGGGTTGTTTGGGGCTCAGAGACGCAAGATTTGGTGCGTATTTGCTGACGACAAACTTCAAGAAGCGATCAGTCGATCTCCAGTCCATCGGCGAGATCGAGGTTGGCGCTGACGCTGCGTACATCGTCGAGCCCGTCGAGGGCATCCAGCAGCTTGAGGCAGCTGCGGGCGGTGTCGGGATCACTCACCGAAACGCTGGTCTGGGCGGACCATTGATGGCCCCACTCCCGCACATCCCAGTCTGCGTGGCGCAAGCCGTCCTGAAGGTTCTCCAGGGCCTCGAATGGGCCATGCACCATTACAGCCCCGTCCAGTAGTTCATAGCCATCGGCGTCTAGCTCCAGGAGGCTTCCCAGCAGCCGTTCCTCGTCGTCGGTGCCGGCGTTGAGGATCACTTCGCTGCGGTGCTCAAACAGATAGGCCACGCAGCCGTTTTCACCTAGGTTTCCCCCGTTCTTGCTGAAGGCCAGCCGCAGATCCGCCGCGGTGCGGTTGCGGTTGTCCGTGAGCGCCTCCACCAGCACCGCCATGCCGCCGGGGCCATAGCCCTCGTAGCGCACCTCCTCCAGTTGGGCCCCATCACCCGCCTGGCCTGAACCCTTGGCGATGGCGCGCTCGATGTTGGAGGCGGGAACCCCTGCGGCGCGGGCTTTGCTGATGGCCGTCCGCAACTGAAAATTCCCGGCGGGATCGGCTCCGGCACGGGCCGCCACCATGATTTCCCGTCCCAGCCGGGTGAACACCGCCCCCCGCTTGGCGTCGACGACGGCCTTGGTGCGTTTGATCTGGGACCATTTGCTGTGGCCAGCCATCGCGTCTTGGCAGGGCGGGATGCGCTCGGAGAGTACCGACCGACCGGGTGGTTTCAGCCTGCTGCATCGAAGACCACCTTGGGTCGCAACAGACCTTCGTGCTCGCGATGGCCGATGCCGGCCATGCTCCCATCGGCGTTGCACACCACCACCGCCTCTCCAGCACCGGGATCCATCGCGATGCGACGACCGCAGCGCCAGTCAATCTCTTCGGCTTCGCTGAGATCCCGCCGGGGTAGGGCCCCCAGGGCCAACAGCGGAGACAGGGGATCGGGTGGTGGGGCGTCGCGTTCCGGTAGGGGATGGGCCTGGTGTGCATGGAACCCCAGAGCCTGGGTGCGGCGCAGGGAGGCCAGACAACCCCCACAGCCGATGCTGGCCCCCAGATCCCGGGCGATCGAGCGGATGTAGGTGCCAGCTGAACAGTGCACCTCGATGCTCAGCTGCCCATGGGCGGCATCCCAGTGCAACAGCTTCAGCCGGTGCACGGTGATGGCCCGGGGCGGCAGATCCATCGCTTCGCCGCGTCGGGCCCTGGCATGGGCCCGTTCGCCATCCACATGGACAGCGGAGACCTGCGGTGGACGCTGCTCAATTGCGCCACGGAATGGCTCCAGGGCAGCATCGAGTTCGGCCTCGTCGAGGGAAGGCCAGGCCTGCT
>JADHMX010000025.1 GCA_016779825.1 Synechococcus sp. BS301-5m-G53
CCCTGGGTCAAGTGCACAAGGGAACCCTGAAAGGCGGCGCCAGGGTTGCCGTGAAGGTGCAGCGCCCAGGGCTGCGCGAACAGATCACCCTGGATCTGTACATCGTGCGCAACATCGCCGCCTGGCTGAACAGCAACATTGGCCTGATCCGCAGCGACCTCGTCGCCCTGATCGACGAACTGGGGCGACGGGTGTTCGAAGAGATGGACTACCTCAACGAAGCCTCAAATGCTGAGACCTTCGCTGAACTGCATCAGCACAATCCTCGGATTGCCGTTCCGACGATTTACCGAAACGCCACCAGCCGCCGCGTCCTGACGATGGAGTGGATCGACGGCGTCAAGCTCACCAACCTGAATGCGGTTCGGGAGCTTGGTGTGGACCCGGACGACATGGTGGAGGTGGGCGTGAACTGCAGCCTTCAACAGTTGCTGGAGCATGGCTTCTTCCATGCCGATCCCCACCCCGGCAATCTCCTGGCTCTGGAGGACGGACGCCTCTGTTATCTCGACTTCGGAATGATGAGCGAGGTGAGCCGCGAGTCACGCACTGGCTTGATTCAGGCGGTGGTCCATCTGGTGAACCGAAACTTCGGGAAGCTCTCCAAAGACTTCGTCACCCTGGGTTTCCTGGCGGAAGACGTGAACCTGGAACCGATTGTTCCCGCCTTTGAGAAGGTCTTCAGCCAGGCCTTGGAAGCCGGTGTTAACCGCATGGATTTCAAAGCGGTCACCGACGACATGTCCGGTGTGATGTACAAATTTCCCTTCCGGGTTCCGCCTTACTACGCCCTGATCATTCGGTCGTTGGTCACGCTCGAAGGCATCGCCCTGAGTGTGGATCCCAACTTCAAGATCCTCGGCGCTGCCTACCCCTACTTCGCGCGGCGGCTGATGGAGGATCCCGATCCCCAGCTGCGTCAAAGCCTGAAGGAGATGCTCTTCGACGGCGACGCCTTCCGCTGGACTCGCCTGGAAAATCTGGTGTCCAGCGCTGCCAGCCAGGCTCAGCTGGACCTGGAAGCGCTGCTCGATCAACTGCTCGATTTCCTCTTCTCACCCAAAGCAGGACTGCTTCGGGATCAACTGGTAACCGCCACCGTGGAGCGCCTGGATGCCCTGGGTTGGTCAACGATGCAACGCCTGGGTCGACGCCTCCCCAAACGACTGCAGCCCTCCGCCATCGCCCAGACGCCCCCCGGACTCTCCGATCCACTGATGCAACTGGAGCCGGTACGGGAATTGATTCAGGTGTTGCAGTCGTTGCCTGGGTTCACACCAGACCTTCTGCTCCGCCGGATGCCCAGGGTTCTCAATGAACCGGACACCCGACGGATGGGGTTCCAGGTGGCTCAGGGACTGGCCGAACGGGGAGTTGTCCGCCTGGTGCGGGTCGCCGCTGGTGTTCCTGCCTAAGTTCCGCACAACACCCTCAGCCTGATGTTCGCCAAGTTCTCCACCCGTTCCTCCCTGCTGGGCATGGCAGCGGGATTTGGAATCGCTTGGAGCAGTGCCATGCAACCCCTGCAGGCCGCCACGGATGTGGCGCTCGTGAGTGGTGCCTTCCGCCGCTCGATTCCGGTGAAGGAATTTGAGCACCTGGCCGAAACCGGTGAAGCCATTGGCCTGCTGGGTGATCTGCTTGACCTGTCCAAGCAGGACCCCAACGAGGTGTCGCAGATGCTCAACCAGAAGCTCGAACTTCCCCTGGTGCTCACCAGCCGTTTGATCAATACGCGGATTGGTGAAGCCATCCTGCGTCGTGTTGCACGCATCATCTACCCGATCTACACACCGGAACCTGAGGTGAGCGTCCCGGCGATCCGCGCTGGAGTCATCGGTGGATTGCAGAGTGAAGACGGCCTCACGGCGGTGAGCTTTCTCAAGGGGTATCCCAATGCCGTAATGGCGGTGAATCTTCCGGCCCTGTTTGGGGTGATCGAAAAAGCGGAATCAATCGCCGGCCTGGTGCAGTTTTTCTCCGACTCCCCCCTCGACGGATTGAAGGAAGCGCAACCCTGACCAAGCCCCGAACGGACGCCGCCTAGATTCCGGAAATCCCCCCATCCCAGCCGGTGTCCCTGTTTCAGAACCTCCGTCGGCGTTTCACTGCCACCCCTGTGATGCAGGACTGGCCTGGACTGATTGAGGCCTATCGCAGCTGGCTTCCCGTCAGCGATGCGACCCCGGTGATCAGCCTGCGTGAGGGCGCCACACCTCTGATTCCTGTCCCATCGATTGCAGAACAGATCGGGAGAGGCGTGAAAGTGTTCGTGAAATACGACGGTCTGAACCCCACAGGGTCCTTCAAGGACCGGGGCATGACCATGGCCATCAGCAAAGCCAAGGAAGCCGGTTGTGAAGCGGTGATCTGTGCCAGCACAGGCAACACCAGTGCAGCGGCAGCGGCCTATGCCCGGCGGGGAGGGATGCGGGCCTTCGTCTTGATCCCTGACGGCTATGTCGCCCAGGGAAAACTGGCTCAGGCTCTGGTGTACGGCGCTGAGGTCTTGGCGATCCGTGGCAATTTCGACCGCGCCCTCGACATCGTTCGCGAAGCGGCGGAGAAGTATCCCGTCACCCTGGTGAACTCGGTGAATCCCTACCGACTGCAGGGCCAGAAGACGGCGGCCTTCGAAATCGTTGATGCCCTGGGAGATGCACCCGACTGGCTTTGCATTCCGATGGGCAACGCCGGGAACATCACCGCCTATTGGATGGGTTTTCAGGAGTATCAGCAGGCCGGCCGGAGCCGCAGCCTGCCCCGAATGATGGGCTTCCAGGCCAGCGGATCAGCCCCTCTGGTGAACGACACCACGGTGACGGACCCCGAAACCATCGCCACCGCCATCCGCATCGGCAATCCAGTGAACCGAGCCAAGGCCCTGGCAGCACGCGAAGCCAGCAACGGTGCGTTCCTGGATGTCACTGATGCGGAGATCATCGCGGCCTACAAGCTTCTGGGCGGCCAGGAGGGAATCTTCTGCGAACCAGCCAGCGCTGCCTCTGTGGCCGGCCTGCTCAAACGAAAGGATGAAGTGCCGGCTGGCTCAACGGTGGTCTGCGTTCTGACCGGAAACGGCCTCAAGGATCCCGACTGCGCCATCAGCAACAACGACGCGGCCTTCCACACCGACCTCAATCCCGATCTGGGCACCGTGGCAAGTGTCATGGGCTTCTAAAAACCGGCTGCGGTCGAGGTGCTCCAGCCCCCTGAAGGGGGCTTTTTTGTGGCCATTGGACACAACCACCCGACAAAGCGGCTGCGGAAGACGACCCAAAACCGCCTCAACACACTGTGGAAAATGAATGAAAACCACAGGCTCGGCTCGCCCGGGGTTTTTCCACCTGCTGTGAAGACGTGGAAAACGTGGCACGACTCCCCATCCTGTGAAAAATTCTCCCCAGCCATTGCTGGATCAGGATTGAGCTGATGGCTGGGTTTTAAGCGGCTTTCCCTCTTTTCCCCAGGCCCTACGACGGCTGTTTTTGTTTTTTATTTTTTAAATCCATAAGAACCAAACAGCCGAACAAAGCCTCTCGATGCGCTGGCCATTGCACTTCCCCTCAGCCTGTGAAACCGTGGGGCTCCTCAGCACGCTCAGGTCTTCAGGACGATGAAAGTGGTCTGTTCACAGTCCGAACTGAATGGAGCCCTGCAGTTGGTGAGCCGTGCGGTCGCCACACGGCCCACCCATCCGGTTTTGGCCAATGTGTTGCTCACTGCCGATGCCGGCAGCAACCGCCTCAGCCTCACGGGTTTTGACCTCAGCCTGGGCATTCAGACCTCTCTCGGCGCCAGTGTGGAAACCAGCGGCGCCATCACACTTCCGGCCCGGTTACTGGGAGAGATCGTGTCTCGCTTGTCCAGCGACTCTCCAGTCACACTTGCGGTGGATGAGGCTGGTGAGCAGGTTCAGCTCACCAGCCTGAGTGGCAGTTATCAGATGCGCGGCATGAGCGCTGATGACTACCCCGATCTTCCGATGGTGGAGAGTGGCATGACGCTCAAGCTGCAGCCTGAACGGTTGGTGCAAGCGCTTAAAGGCACCCTGTTTGCCAGCAGTGCTGATGAAGCGAAGCAATTGCTCACCGGCGTGCATCTCAAGTTCAACCAGCGGGCTCTGGAGGCGGCCGCCACCGATGGTCACCGGCTTGCGGTGCTTAATGTTGATGACGCTCTGCAGGATGCGGCTGTTACCGATGCCGTTGATGACCAGGGTTTTGCGGTGACACTCCCATCGCGCTCGCTCCGAGAGGTGGAGCGTTTGATGGCGTCATGGCGTTCCGATGAACCCGTCAGTTTGTTCTGTGATCGCGGCCAGGTGGTGTTTCTTGCGGCCGACCAGATGGTCACCAGCCGAACCCTGGAAGGCACCTATCCCAATTACGGCCAGCTGATTCCCGATGGGTTCACGCGCACGTTCGGAATGGATCGTCGTGCTCTGATCGCTGCCCTCGAACGGATTGCTGTGCTTGCTGATCAACACAACAACGTTGTGAAATTCAGCAGTCAGCCGGAAGACGGTGTTGTTCAGATCAGTGCGGATGCACAGGATGTGGGCAGTGGTTCCGAGTCGCTTCCCGCCAACTTGGAGGGCGATGCCATGCAGATTGCCTTCAACGTTCGCTATCTGCTGGATGGCCTGAAAGCCATGGGTTCTGATCGGATTGTTCTGCACTGCAATGCCCCCACCACGCCGGCCGTGCTCCGTTCTGATGAAGCGTCCGAAGCCTTCACCTATCTGGTGATGCCTGTTCAGATTCGTTCCTGATGTGTCGCTACCGGATCAGCTGCTTCTCAGTGATCTTCTGAGTCATACGGTTCGTTGTGATCTCGGCCTGGATCACGGGCCAGGGGTGATGGCTTGGATGCATCCGCCTGTGCATCGCCTACTGGGTTGGGTCAGCCGTCCGTCCGCTCTGCGCATGTCCCGCGAGGTCTGGCGATTGAACCAGTGTTGTGGTTTTACGGATCAGCAGGTGTTTGTTCGCGGTGAACCGGCGGTCACGGATCAGGTGATGCTCGAACGCTTGCCAACGCTGATGGATGCGGTGTTGCTCGATCGCGATGGTGAGCGAATTGGCAGCGTTGTGGATCTCGATTTTCGACCCGCTGATGGCGCGATTCTTCACTACTTGATCGCTCGCAGCGATCCGCGACTGCCAGGGAGTTCCCGCTGGCGTTTGGCTCCCGATCGCATCCTTGATCAGCAGCCGGGTCAGATTCAAACCGGCCTGATGGGGTTGGATGATCTGCCGATGGCTCGGGCCAGCGTTCGGCAGGATTTGCTTCAACGCACCCAACGTTGGCGAGATCAGCTGCGTTCCATGGGGGACCTTGCCGGCGATCGCTTGGAGGGTTGGTTGGAGGATTCGCCCATCGACGACTTCCGCGAAGACTTCCGCTCGGAAACCATGCGCCCTTCGCCCGAGATCGACGAACCAGAGCCCGTGTCCGGGCCTGAAGTCTGGGACGACGACAGCTGGGAGGACCCCCCCTCCCGTCGACGCAGCGAGGACGAAGACCCCTGGGTCTGACAGGCGGTCGGCAACACTGGGGGGAGGTGCTCCGCGATTCGTGGTTTCCTCCCCTGCGTACGACATAGCTGCAGCCCTGAAGCAGGAAGGGCTCAAGCCCAATGATTGGGATGAGATCTGCCGGCGGCTCGGTCGCGAGCCCAACCGTGCTGAGTTGGGAATGTTCGGCGTGATGTGGTCCGAACACTGCTGTTATCGCAATTCCCGGCCGTTGCTGAGTGGTTTTCCAACCGAGGGACCTCGCATCCTGGTGGGACCTGGAGAAAATGCCGGGGTGGTTGACATCGGTGGAGGCCACCGGTTGGCCTTCAAGATCGAAAGTCACAACCACCCCTCCGCCGTCGAACCTTTTCAAGGGGCGGCAACGGGAGTGGGCGGCATCCTGCGGGACATCTTCACGATGGGCGCGCGTCCGATTGCGCTGCTGAATGCCCTGCGCTTCGGCCCTCTCGAGGACCCCGCCAACGTTGGCCTGATGGAAGGTGTTGTGGCCGGTATTGCCCACTACGGCAACTGCGTTGGGGTGCCGACGGTGGGTGGTGAAGTGGCCTTTGACCCCTCCTATTCAGGCAATCCCCTGGTGAATGCCATGGCCCTCGGCCTGATGGAGACCGAGGAAATCGTCAAATCCGGAGCGATCGGCGTCGGTAATCCCGTCGTGTATGTGGGCAGCACCACCGGCCGGGATGGCATGGGTGGAGCCAGCTTTGCCAGCGCTGAACTCAGTTCCGATTCCTTGGATGATCGCCCCGCCGTTCAAGTGGGGGATCCGTTTCTTGAGAAAGGGCTGATCGAAGCCTGTCTTGAGGCCTTCGCCAGTGGTGATGTGGTGGCTGCGCAGGACATGGGCGCCGCTGGTCTCACCTGCAGCTGTTCAGAAATGGCCGCCAAAGGGGGCCTGGGGGTGGAACTGGATCTGGACCGCGTTCCGGCCCGCGAAACCGGAATGACGGCCTACGAATTCCTGTTGTCGGAATCCCAGGAACGGATGTTGTTCGTGGTGAAGGCCGGCCGGGAGGAGGCCTTGATGCAGCGGTTCCGTCGTTGGGGATTGCAGGCGGCGGTTGTGGGCAAGGTGCTCCAGGAACCGATTGTGCGGGTGTTGCATCACGGCGCCGTCGCTGCTGAGGTGCCGGCCACCGCTCTTGCCGATGACACCCCGATCGAAAAACATGCCCTGTTGCAGGAGCCCCCAGCGGACCTTCAGGCCCTCTGGAGCTGGACTGAGCAGGAGCTTCCGGAACTGAGCGATGCCTCAGCTGCTCTGCTGCAGCTTCTGGACGATCCCACCATCGCCAGCAAGCTCTGGGTTCACCGTCAGTACGACCAGCAGGTGCTGGCCAACACGGTGGTGTCGTCCGGTGCCGCAGATGCCGCTGTGGTGCGCCTCAGACCCCAGCAGGGTGATGGATCCATGACGGCCTCCAACCGAGGTGTGGCCGCCACGGTGGACTGCCCCAACCGTTGGGTTGCCTTGGACCCCGAACGGGGAGCTCAGGCGGCTGTCGCTGAAGCGGCACGCAACCTGAGCTGTGTGGGGGCGGAGCCCCTGGCGGTGACCGACAACCTCAATTTCCCGTCACCGGAAACACCCAAGGGGTTCTGGCAGCTCGCTATGGCCTGTCGGGGGATCTCCGATGCCTGCCGGGCCCTGAACACCCCCGTTACCGGCGGCAACGTCTCGCTCTACAACGAGACCAAACAGGACGACGGCACGATGCAACCGATCCATCCCACGCCGGTGATCGGCATGGTTGGTGGTGTGGATGACATCAGCCGTGTGACCGGCTTGGCCTGGCAACAGCCCGGCGATGCGATCTTTCTTGTCGGTGTTCCCCCTGATGATCTGTCTGATCCCAGCCTTGGTCTGGCGGGCAGTGCTTATCAGCAGCAGAGCCTCGGGTCCTTGGCTGGACGTCCACCCCAGACCGATCTCGCTGTTGAAGCCGCGGTGGGGCGTCTGGTGCGTGAAGCGATTGCTCAGGGTCTGTTGGCCTCCGCCCATGACTGCAGTGATGGCGGATTGGCGGTGGCGTTGGCTGAATCCTGTATCGCTTCTGATCTCGGCATCAACGTGACGCTGACCACAGGTTCGGCCCGTCTGGATCGGGTTCTGTTCGCTGAAGGCGGCAGTCGGGTGATTGTGTCTGTGAATGCAGCCTGCCTTCCTGCCTGGGAACAGTTGATCGGATCCAATGCATCGCTCGCCGTTACCCCGCTTGGCAGCGTCACCGCGGAGGCTCGATTGGTGATCCGATCCGAGTCTTCTGTTCATCTCAACCTTGAGGTGCAACGCTGTGCTGCTGTTTTCCGTGATGCGTTGCCCCGACGGATTCATTCGGAGTGATTGATTCGGCCGTTGTCTGACTGTCAATTTTCTTCCTTATCTCTCTGTCTACGGATTCATCATGTGCGGCATTATCGGGATGTTCTGTGTTGACTCAGTCAACCAACAGATCTACGACAATCTGCTTCTCCTTCAGCACCGTGGGCAGGACTCTGCTGGGATTGTCACGATGGACAATCACACCTTCCATATTCATAAGCAACGGGGACGTGTGCGTGAAGCTTTTCGCACCCGAGATATGCGAAAGCTATTGGGAAATGCCGGTATCGGTCATGTTCGCTATGCCACCCGTGGTGCCGCTGCGTCTGAAGAGGAAGTTCAGCCCTTTTATGTGAATGCTCCCTATGGGATCACTTTTGTTCACAACGGCAATCTCACCAACACCCATCAGCTCGAGCAGGATCTGTTCAAGATTGATCGTCGTCATACCAATTCGACCAGTGATACGGAGATGCTGGTCAATGTGTTGGCCACTGAGATTCAATCTCAGCTCACAGGACGTGATCTGACTCCGGATCAATTGTTTGATGCGGTGTCATCCCTGCATCACCGCGTTCAGGGTTCTTACGCAGCCATTGCTCTGATTGCCGGCCATGGAATGTTGGCGTTCCGCGATCCCTATGGAATTCGTCCTCTGATTCTTGGCAGGCGTCTGTCTCAACAGGGCCGAGAAGAGTGGATTGTCGCCAGTGAATCGTTGGTGATTGAAAACAGCGGCTACGAGATCGTTCGCGATGTTGATCCCGGCGAAGCCGTATTCATCGACGTTGATTCCAACTTGCACCAACGTCAGTGTGCCGACTCGCCTCGGTTGATCCCCTGTGCATTTGAGTACGTCTATTTGGCACGGCCGGATTCCGTTATGAACGGTATCTCTGTGTATGAGTCACGGTTACGGATGGGTGATCGTCTTGCTCAAACCATCGCTGAAACGTTGCCGGCTGGTGATATCGATGTTGTGATGCCGATTCCTGATTCAGCAAGGCCGTCGGCCATGCAGGTGGCCAAGCAATTGGGTCTTGATTACCGCGAAGGTTTTTACAAGAACCGTTACGTCGGTCGTACCTTCATCATGCCGGGTCAGGCCGAACGTAAGAAATCAGTACGTCAGAAACTCAATGCCCTTGGTACTGAATTTGCTGGTAAGAATGTTCTGATTGTTGATGATTCGATTGTTCGCGGCACCACGTCGCGTGAGATCGTTCAAATGGCACGCAGTGCCGGAGCCAATCAGGTCACCTTCACATCGGCGGCGCCACCGGTTCGCTATCCCAATGTTTATGGGATCAACATGCCCACGCGGGCAGAGCTTCTCGCCCATGGCCGGACCAGTGACGAGATTTCAGATGTTCTCGGTGCCGATCATGTGGTTTATCAGACTGTTGAAAACCTGATGGAAAGCATTGTTGAGAACACTGAGATCAAAGATCTCGAAATGTCTTGTTTTGATGGCCACTATGTGACCGGCGGAATCGACGAAGACTATTTCCAATGGTTGGAGCAGAACTGCAGCTCCTGATCAGGGGTTAAGGGTTCGTTTGAATGGCGTTGATCACTTCAACGATTGTTTCTCCATCCTGTAGAGGAGTCTTCTCAATCAGTTTTTCTCCAGGTTGTGAGATGTTGATTTCTTCTGGATCGAAGCGTCCGTGACGATCCTTGCTGGTGCGTAGACCGATAAGCCCAGTTCCAGCGCTGATGCCCACCAGGCGATCAGATTCCGCATCCACCTGTACGGCCATGCTGCCGAGATCGCCCCGCTGGTTGTAGCGCAGGTCTGAACAGTCGACTTTCCCGATCAATCCCCGTTGGCTGAACAGCATCAGCGGTGTCTGTTCTGTGCAGACGGCTCCGACGATCTGTTCCCCGGGAAGCAATCGCATCGTCATGGGTCCCTGTGCCAATCGCCCCATCAATGGCAGGGAATCCTCGGTGACTCGTAGCCGCAGAAGGCGACCGATGTCGCTGATCAGCACCAGTGTTCCCTGCTCGCGGCAGATCACCGCACTGTTGAGCTCAATGCCTTCCTTCAATTTGAGAACGCTGGTGGCTCGACCGGAGAGGTCAACCACTTCGCTGAGGGGAAGTCGCTTGAATCGACCATCGCTGCTGAGCAATCCCAGACTCAAGTCGTCGACGTTCTGGCTGGGTAGCGACAACAGCGAGACGATCGGGTCTCCGTCGAGGCCGGTGGGCAGGAAACGCTCGATCGGGCCGGGTTGCTGTCCGGCAAATTCCCAGCGCACCTGAGCAATGCGTCCGCCCGCACTCACGGCCAGCAGTCGCGGCGGTGGTTCAATCGGCAGAATCACCTGCGCTGGGGATGGCGCATCACCAATGGGGCATGGGTCATTGAGGTGCATCCGCCCCAGCACCTGAGGGGTGACAATTTTCACTTGTCCATCGGCCTGGATCAGCACCCGACCATCACCGGGAAGCGCAGCCAGGGCCTGCTGACGCAGCAGTTCCGTGTTCGGGCGTTGGCTGGCTGCCCGTTCGGCTATTAGGGCATCACCACCCTCCACCAGTCGGGTTCGACGCGGTGTGCTGAAGCGTTTCTTCAACGTCTTGAGTTCTGTCACCATCGCGTCCAGCAGTTGATCCCTGTTGTCCAGAAGCAACTTGAGTCGCTGACGTTCGGCCCGAAGCTCATCCAGCTCCTGGCGCAGGCTTTCCTGTTCGAGTCCGGTCAGGCGTCTGAGGGGCATGGCCAACACCGCATCGGCTTGCCGTTCGCTGAGGTCGAGGCGCACCATCAGGCTGGCGCGGGCGGATGCAGCGTCATTGGCCTCCTGAATCATCGCGATCACGGCCTGAAGACTGTTCAGGGCTGTGATCAGTCCTTCCACCACCTCCAGCCGGTCCTCTGTCTTGCGCAGGGCATGACTGGTGCGCCGGATCAGGGTCAGTTCCCTGAAATCGAGAAAGGTCTGCAGCAGTTGGCGCAGAGAAAGCTGCTGGGGTTGTCCATCCACCAGGGCCAGCAGGATGGCTCCGAAGTTGCTCTGCAGTGCTGTTCGACGTTGCAGATCCTTCAGCACCTTCTCTGGATCTGCATCGCGACGCAGCTCCACCACCACGCGCATGCCTTCGCGGTCGCTTTCGTCGCGGATGTCGGCGATTCCGCCGATTTTTCCATCGTTGACGGATTCCGCCAGCTTTTCAATCCAGCCGGCCTTGCTGAGTTGGTAGGGCAGTTCCGTGACAATCACGGCATTGCGCTTGTGGCGTCCTTTGCCGGGTTGCACCTCTTCGGTGTGGGCTACGCCGCGCATCGGGATGCTGCCGCGTCCATGCAGGTAGGTGTCTCGCAGGCCTGAACTGATCAGCACTTCACCGCCCGTGGGGAAGTCGGGTCCTGGGATCAGTTCCAGCAGTTTCTCGTCACCCAGCTCCGGCTTGCGGATCAGGGCGATCAGGCCATCCACCACCTCTCCCAGATTGTGCGGAGGAATACTGGTGGCCATGCCAACAGCGATACCGGAGCAGCCGTTCAGCAGCAGGAAGGGAAGCTGGGCCGGAAGAACAGTGGGTTCCTGTTGGGAGCCGTCGAAGTTCGGCGCAAAATCAACCGTGTCTTCGCCGATCTCCTCAAGCATTGCCTGATGGGAGATTGGCGCCAGGCGGGTTTCGGTGTACCGCATGGCCGCCGGTGGGTCGTCGTCCACAGAGCCGAAATTGCCGTGGCCGTCGAGCAGTGGGTGACGGCTGGAGAAGGTCTGAACAAGCCTCACCAAGGCGTCGTAGACGGCCTGATCACCGTGGGGGTGGTACTTGCCAAGGACGTCACCAACAACCCTGGCGCATTTCCGATACGGACGGTCTGGGGTGAGCCCCAGTTCCTGCATCGCGAACAGAATCCGCCGTTGGACAGGCTTGAGACCATCGCGGGCATCGGGCAAGGCCCGACCCACGATCACGCTCATCGCGTATTCGAGGTAGGAGCGCTGCATCTCTTGATGCAGGGCGATCGGTTGAACGCGCTCCTCAGCCATTCGGTCTGTCGTTCTCCGACCGGAAGGCGCTCAGCCTACAGATGATCACTGGCTTTTCTTCCACGTTGCGTTCGCTTGAGCCCGTTCCACGCTGTTGGTGAGTTTCGGTTCGCTGAGCAATTGTGCCGTCGCCTCACGGATCCGAACACCCCAGAGCTGTTCTGCTTGGTGCAACGGCAAGACGTAGTTGGGGTTTTTGGCCAAAGCTTTGGAAGCCAGCTGGATCGCCTCGGTCTGCTCACCCCGTTGATGCAGAGCTGCGGCAAGGGCCAGCATCGGTTCCGCGTTGGCCTCCAGCTTCAACACCCGGCGCCAGCGCCGCACGGCTTCCTGACGTTGGCCCATCTCGAAAAGAACCAGGGCTTGGTTGTTCAGGGCTTCCCAGAATTCCGGTTTCAGTGCTGTGGCTTTTTCGAAGGACTCCAGGGCCAAAGGGAGCTCGTCCTGCATGATCCTGGCGTTGCCGAGGTCGAAATAGGCCGCGGCGTTGTTCGGATCCAATTGGAGTCCGCGGGCAATTAAAGGCACAGCGTCTTCCGGTCGCTCTGCCCGCAGGGCGATGGCTGCTTCGGCAAACCACAGGCCGGCCTTTTCGGGATTCAGCTGTTTGGCGCGGGCCAGAGACCGGCTTGCATCCTTGAGGTCGTTGTTGCGGAGTTGAGCCTCCGCCAGGATCGACCAGAACCGTTCATCATTTGGGTTGAGCCGGACCGCCAGAGCTGCGAGTCGCGCTGCATCCTTGGCTTGCCCCAGCTGAAGCAGCTGCGCAGCGGTCCGTCCGATGCCGATTGAAGAGCCTTTGAGCTCCTCTTCGCTGGGCAGGTAGATGTAGGGAATGAGGGCGTTGGCGGCCGGGGCGCCGAACCAACCCCCCAGAACGACCAGTGCTGCCGCCAGCATCCGACTGAAGCGAATTCGACGCAGCACTGGAGTGAAGGTGGAGTCGCTAAAGCGTAGGTGTGGGATCCGGTTGTGCTGCAGCGGCGTTTCGCCGCCACATCCAGGGCTTGATTCGTCGCAAGGCCGACCCCCGCAGGTTCTGGTCCCAGACGCTGTCATCCCAGGTCTGGATGTCCTCCTTGTGCAGATTCAGCAGCCATGGGCGTGGCTGAACCTCTGGATCGCTGCTTTGAGGAAGAGTTCGATGGTTCCAGGGGCAGACGTCCTGGCAGATGTCACAGCCCGCCACCCACGGTCCAAGGGCGGCGCGAATGCTCTTCGGTAAGTCGTCCTCTCGGTTTTCGATCGTGTGAAAGGCCAGGCAGCGCCTTGCATCCACCACAAAAGGTTCGCGGATCGCATCTGTGGGGCAGGCATCGATGCAGGCGGTGCAGCGTCCACAGAGACTGCGGGCTGGTGGGTCGGCGTCCAGGGGCTCCGTGGTCAGCAGATGGCCAATCACCATCCATGAGCCCCTTTCGGGATGAATCAGGTTGCTGTGTTTGCCGATCCAACCCAGGCCGGCTTCCTCGGCCCAGGCCTTGTCCAGCAGTGGGGTGGAGTCAACACAAGCGCGCCAGCCGCAGTCGGGCCGCTGTTCCGAAAGCCAACGACCGATCCGTCGCAGCCGCTGATCCACAACCCGGTGATAGTCCCGCCCCCAGCCGTAGCGGGCCACCTTGAGGGACCCGGGGGAAGGTTGGGCGTCGACGTAATAGTTGAGGCCAACGGCGAGCACGCTGTTGGCTCCGTCCAACAGAAGTCTGGGGTCTTGACGTCGTGGGGCCGCCATCCAGGCCATGTCGGCCTGATGGCCATGGTCCAACCAGCGCTGCAGAGCTTTGGTGCGCAGTTGCAGCCTTGGGCTTCCTGGGATCCTGGCAATGCCAACTGGATTGAAGCCCTCCTCAGCGGCGCGCCGCTTCAGAGCCTGACTTAACAGCGTTTGTTGACCGGTGACATGCTCTTGCATCGACCTTAGTGTTGGTCGCTTATCAACATCTTCTTCGTGACCGGCACTGAGACAGGACGTCTTGCCCCCTTGCTGCGGTGGCTTGGCTTGACCCTTGTGGTGATCCTCGTGCTGCAGATGCTGGCTGTTCTCGTTGGGGTCGACTGGAGTGCCGATGCTCCTCGCCCGCAGGTCACCGGCCCGCTGGTGGCGTTGGCTCCCCTTGGGTTTGCTGGCTTGTTGATCTGCCTGATTGGGTCACGGCTCGATCAGCCTCAGCAGCAGCGCACTCCTCTTCGCCTGCTGATCGCCGTCCTGTCAGGTCTGTTGGCCCTCGGAATGGTGGTTGCAGTTCCCATGTCCCTCGATGGAGGTGCTGGCGACGTTGCCCGCCAGCGCAATCTTGAACAGGGTCGCGAGGCTTTGAAGGATGCCCGAGCCTTCCGCGCCGATGAAGCACAGGTGACGTCCCTGGGCGAGCAGCTGGCCCAGGCCGGTCAACTCGCTGCCGATGCCACCGATGAAGACAAGCTGCGGGCGGCCGAAAAGATGGTGGACGATCAGATCGCCCAGATGGAGGACCAACTCAAGACCGTTGAGGCCGGTCAGGCCCGTGAATCCCAGCAGCGGTTCATCGGTGGAACCATCACTGCTGTGGTGCTTGCGGTTGCATTTGTGCTCCTTGCCTTCACGGCACTGCTCTGACCGCTGGTTAGGTTGGTCAAACGTCATTCAAAGCTGGGCGCAGTAGCTCCTTGGTCCAGTCCAATCCCAGACCTGATCTGCCGCTGTCCGCAAGGCTTCGGCAGGATCTGAAAAACGACCTGATCGCAGGGTTGTTGGTGGTGATCCCACTGGCAACCACCATTTGGCTGTCAACGATTGTCAGTCGCTTTGTTCTGGCGTTCTTGACCTCGATTCCGAAGCAGTTCAATCCGTTCATCACCCTGAATCCACTGCTTCAGGATCTGATCAATCTGGCTCTCGGTCTCACGGTGCCTCTGATGGGCATCCTTCTGATCGGGTTGATGGCCAGAAACATTGTGGGTCGCTGGCTGTTGGAGTTTGGTGAAGGCACCTTGAGCCGGATCCCTCTGGCTGGATCGGTCTACAAGACCCTCAAACAGCTGCTTGAGACCTTCTTCCGCGATAACTCCAGCCGGTTTCGTCGTGTTGTTCTCGTGGAATATCCCAGGGAGGGATTGTTCAGCGTTGGTTTCGTGACAGGGGAGGTGGGTCCCTCCCTTCAGTCCGACCTGAAGGAACCCCTGTTGAGTGTGTTCATTCCCACCGCTCCGAATCCAACCACCGGTTGGTACACCCTTGTTCCTGCGCGGTCCGTCCGGGAGCTGGAGATCAGTGTTGAAGAGGCTTTCCGAACGATTATTTCGGCTGGCATCGTCAACCCCGACAATCGGGAAGCTCCCGTGAATCGCAGTTTTTCCAGCCTCATGGCCCAGTTGCGGGCATCTGCATCTCCTTCCAGCTGAGTCATGGCGACACGATCTCTTACACGCGAGCTGGCTCTGCTGGTGCTCGGTCAGGTGTCTGAACAGAAGTCAGCCTCCGTGGCTGATCTGGCCCTTGATTCGATTCTGGACCAGGCCCTCGACACCCTCACCCAGCACTGGCGTGAATCACTCGATGCCAGTGCTGCTGAGCTGGAGCAGGCGCAGCAGTCCCTGCTGGACAGCGAGTTGCAGCAGGGTGAAGCCGGAACCCATGACACGGTCCGCACTCACCTGCGCTCGTCCTTGAGTTCCGCCGAACAGGTGCTGAACGGATTGTCCGCCAGCCTTGAGCTGCCTCGACTGTTGTTGCTCGGGGATCAGGAGCAGATTCGCCGCGGTGCCATGGAGCGGGTTCAGAAGGTGCTCAGCCAGCGCGAGGCCATTGATACACGCCTGGATCAGGTGATGGAGGGATGGCGGCTGACGCGACTGCCGCGGATTGATCGCGACATCCTTCGTTTGGCTGTGGTTGACCTGGAAAGCCTGCGGACACCAGCTCCGGTGGCGTTCAACGAGGCGGTTGAACTCGCCAACCGCTACAGCGATGAGCAGGGTCGCCGGATGATCAATGGCGTGTTGCGTCGCTTCCATGACGCTCAATCCAAAGCATCGGCCTGATGGTGTTCAACTGGTTCGAACGAAAGGCTGAGGAGTCTCCGCAGCCGGAGCCCACGCCCACCCCCGCGTCGACGCCGGAACCATCGCCGGAACTGACGGATGTTGGGACAGATGCTCCCGTTTCAGCAGCGCCGGAGCCCACTCCAGCTCCTGCAGCCAGTGAGGAAGAAGACGAGGCTCTGGTTTGGGCCCGTGAGGCCTATGCCCGCCTGAAGGCTCAGCAACAGGCGGCTTCTTCTCCCTCTCCTCCTGCCCCTGCGCCCACCCCTGCACCCAGTGCTGAACCAGAACCGGCAGCCACACCAGAACCGGTAGCCGCGCCAGCCCCGCTACCGACTCAGGCACCAACTCCAACACCATCTCCAGCCCCAGGACTTTCCTTGCTGGAGCAGGCCGCGGCTCAGCGTCAGCAGCGTCAGCAGGATCTGGACGACAGGGCCCGTGAGGCGCCCCCTGCACCGACGCCGGCTCCCACCCCTGCGCCAGCTGTCGACTCGGAAGAGCCGCAGTTGGGTGACTTTGATCAGGATTTCACCTGGTCTGCCGAGGTGCTGGCGGCTCAGGGTCGTCGTGTTGATCAGGTCTCGCTCGAGGAAATCGATTGGTTGAGTCGGCTCCGCCGCGGCCTTGAAAAGACCCGTCAGGGCTTTGTCACCAGTCTTCTCGAGAATCTCGGTGACGACCCGCTCACGCCGGAGGTTCTCGACGATCTTGAAACCTTGTTGCTCAGGGCGGATGCCGGCGTCCAAGCCACCGATCAGGTGCTGGATGCTTTGCGGCAGCGGATGAATGAGGAGGTGGTTGATCCTGCGGAGGGGATTCGCTTCCTCAAGGAACAGCTGCGGGGTCTGTTGGATGCGCCGATCCAGGCCAGTGGTGTTCCTCTTCTGGCGCCGGAACGGGATCGGCTCAATATCTGGTTGATGGTGGGGGTGAATGGCGTTGGCAAGACAACGACCCTGGGAAAACTCGCCAACCTGGCTGTTCGCAGTGGCTACTCGGCTCTGATCGCGGCTGCTGACACGTTCCGTGCTGCAGCGGTTCAGCAGGTTGAGGTCTGGGGAGAGCGCAGTGATGTCCCTGTGGTGTCCAACCCCAGTAGCAATGCGGATCCAGCAGCCGTTGTGTTCGATGCCATTGGCGCGGCCCGCTCGCGGGGTTCTGATCTGCTGTTGGTGGACACCGCCGGACGCCTGCAGACCAAACACAACCTGATGGAGGAACTCCAAAAAGTCAGGAAGATCATCGATCGACTAGCGCCGGAGGCGAAGGTTGAATCCCTGCTGGTTCTTGATGCCAGCCAGGGTCAGAACGGTCTTCGTCAGGCGATGGCCTTTGCTCAAGCGGCCGGGCTCACCGGCGTTGTGATCACAAAACTGGACGGCACAGCCCGTGGCGGTGTCGCTCTGGCGGTGTCCTCTGAGGCTGGATTGCCGATTCGTTTCATTGGCGCTGGTGAAGGAATCCGCGATCTGCGCCCCTTTAACAGTTTTGAATTCGTTGAGGCTTTGCTGGCTGGACGCTGAAGCGTTGCTACCTTGCGGATCCTGGGGGTGCGAGGTTGAGCAGCAAGCCGCCCGGACGTCATTCCAGCTCTGCGCAGCGGACCGGGAATCCATCGCCAGAGGCGATGGCCTCGTTGCGTCAGCTGTTTGACAGCCTCAGCAGCGAACAGCGTCGCAACCAGGACCTGTTGGTCTCCCTGGGGTTTGCCCTTCGCAGCTTCACCAACCTTCAACGCTTTCTTGAGCTTGTGCCTGTTGTGGCCTCGCGTCTGGTGGGGGTTGAGGGCGCCTTAGTCGTTCCGTTTCAGACGGATGGTCGCCTCTGGCGTGATCAACTCCAGGGGACTCCGGCTGAGCCCTCCCAGGATCTATTGCGCCGTCTAGCTGCCTTTGAACCCGGGTCAGCTGTTGGTTTTGGCAGCGACGATCAGCAGCTGCTGGCGCTCGATCGTCTTGTTCAACGCTGCCTTCCCAAAGCAGCTCTTTTTGCCACGTCGATGACGGCCCGTGGTCGCTCGCGGGGTCGTCTTTACGTCTATGCGGGCAATGGTTCCTTGGTCTGGACCGAGGTGCACCGTCGCTACGTCCAGTTGGTGGCTGACCTTGCTGGTGTAGCCATCGAAAACGATCAGATGCTGCAGGACGCCCGTCGCCATGAGCGGGTGGATCGACAACTCAGCATCGGCGCGGAGATTCAGGCCCAGTTGTTGCCGGATCGCTGCCCTGTGATTGAAGGCGTCGATTTAGCTGCCCGGTGCCGGCCCGCTTTTCAGGTGGGGGGTGACTACTACGACTTCATTCCCACCCGTCCGGAACTGATCGGCCGACGCCGTGAGCGGGGTCGCTGGGCGTTGGTGATGGGGGATGTCATGGGCAAAGGCGTTCCCGCCGGTCTGCTGATGACGATGTTGCGGGGGATGCTGCGCGCTGAGGTTCTCAGCGGGTTGCCACCGGATCGGATTCTTCACGACCTCAACCAGTTGGCTCAGGAGGACCTCGCCCAGTCGCACCGGTTTGTGACGCTGTTCTATTCCGACCTGGATCCGCGCACGCTGCGGTTGCGTTATGCCAACGCGGCCCATAACCCCCCCCTGCTCTGGCGTGCCGAGCGAAGGGTGATCATGCGGCTCGATGCCGCCGGGCTTCTGATTGGTCTCCAGCCTGAGGCTGAGTTTGCCCTCGGCGAGGTTCGCCTCGAACCGGGAGACGTGTTGCTCTATTACACCGATGGTGTGACGGAAGCACCGGGGATCACCGGCGATCGTTTTGATGAGGCGCGGTTGATTCGTGCCCTGGAAACGGCATGTCGGAGTGGTCAGGGAGCGCAGGGAATTCTGGAAAGCCTGTTTGAACGCTTGGATCGCTTTGTTGGTCCGGATCGTCAGTTGGAGGATGACGCGTCCCTCGTGGTGCTGAAAGTTCCGGAGGCGGTCACGTTGCCGAGCGTGCAGGGACGGTCAATCGCCTGACAAGCTGAGGAAATCGACGAATGAACTGATGGCTGGTGGGGTGACCGGTGGTGCTGCAGGCACCTGGAGCGATCGTTTTGAGCAGGGTCTGCATCCCTTCATCGAGGCGTTCAACGCCTCCATCGGTTTTGACCTGACTCTTCTTCAGGAGGATCTGGATGGGTCGATTGCCCATGCCCGGATGCTGGCCAGCGTGGGAGTGATCACTGAGGCGGAAGCCGAGCAGTTGGTGGAGGGCCTGGAGGCGATTCGCGCTGAGGCGGCATCTGGCAGCTTCCAGCCCGGTTTGGCCGATGAGGATGTTCACTTCGCCGTGGAACGTCGGCTGATCGCTTTGCTCGGTCCGGTGGGTAAGAAGTTGCACACCGGACGCAGCCGCAATGATCAGGTTGGGACTGACCTGCGCCTCTGGCTGCGGCGACGGTTGGATGGCCTTGATCAAGATCTGCAGCGGTTGCAGGGCGCGCTGCTGACTCAGGCGGACCGTCATCGCCGCACCATGATTCCCGGCTACACCCATCTCCAGCGGGCCCAGCCGCTCTGTCTCGCCCATCACCTGCTCGCCTATGTCGAGATGTTGGAGCGCGATCGCGAGCGTCTTCAGGATGTGCGGAAACGCGTGAACATCTGCCCACTCGGCGCTGCTGCCCTAGCGGGCACGCCGGTGCCGATTGATCGCCAGCGCACCGCGAAGGAACTGGGTTTCTCAGCGGTTTATGCCAATAGCCTCGATGCGGTCAGTGACCGTGATTTCTGCGTTGAGTTCTCCGCTGCCGCCTCTTTGGTGATGGTCCACCTCAGCCGTCTCGCGGAAGAGGTGATCGCCTGGGCGTCGGAAGAATTCGGTTTCGTGCGGCTCAGTGACCGCTGTGCCACGGGCAGCAGCCTGATGCCCCAGAAAAAGAATCCTGATGTGCCGGAGCTGGTTCGGGGCAAGACCGGACGCGTCTTCGGACATCTCCAGGGATTGCTCACCATGATCAAGGGTCTTCCGCTGGCCTACAACAAGGATTTTCAGGAAGACAAGGAGGCGCTGTTTGATGCCTTCGGCACAACGCGTGATTGTGTTGAGGCGATGGCGATTTTGTTTGAAGAGGGCCTTGATTTCAGAGTGGAGCGCCTCAATGAAGCAGTGGAGCAGGATTTCTCCAATGCAACGGATGTGGCCGACTATCTGGTGTCTCGCGGTGTTCCATTTCGCGAGGCTTATCAATTGGTGGGCGCTGTCGTCCGGCGCTGTCTTGAGCAGGGTTGTCTGTTGCGGGACCTTGATCTGACTGCCTGGAAGGAACTCCACCCGGCTTTTGAGGCGGATCTGCATGACGCCTTGGCGCCCCGAGCTGTTGTGGCGGCCCGTCGCAGTGAAGGCGGAACGGGATTTGAGCGGGTTGATGAACAGCTGCAGCGCTGGTTACAGCGTTTCAACGGAACTCAACCGGTGGGATGACTCTCACCCATAACCGGGTCTACGCTTAACCAGCCAGAGGTAAGTCACTTCGTTCCGGAGTTATGGCCCGATGGCAATCTTCAAGGCCTCATCGGTCCACTGTTTCGTACCCGGTCCACGCAAAACGTGAGCATTTTTGTCGGCAACCTTCCCTTCCGCGCTGAGCAGG
>JADHMX010000026.1 GCA_016779825.1 Synechococcus sp. BS301-5m-G53
AAGGTGCCGATTCCGCCAAGGCCGAGTCCAAGGCCTGAGGGTGAGAACGGGGCATGGACGCCTCGACTTTGTTCACACGGCTGGAAACAGCCACAGCCAGCTTCCGCAACCTCGAGCGGCAGCTGGCTGATCCTGATGTGGCCGCTGATCCAAAGCGGCTTGAATCGATCGCACGGGAGCGATCAAGGCTTGAGCCTCTCGTGCTCGACTTCGAGGAACTCCAAAGGCTCGATTCCGAGCGTGATTCGGCGCGTCAACTGCTGAAAGACAGTCGCGGTGACGCCGCGATGGAGGAACTGGCGCAGGATGAGTTGGCCAGCCTCCAAGAACAGCATGCAACGCTGACGGAACGACTCACCTTGGCTCTGCTGCCGCGGGATCCCCGCGATGAGCGCAGTGTGATGCTGGAGATTCGTGCCGGCGCTGGAGGTGACGAGGCCTGTCTATGGGCCGGTGATCTGGCACGGATGTATGAGCGTTACAGCCAAAAAGTGGGCTGGGCCGTGCAACCGATGAGCTGCACCGAGGCCGACCTGGGCGGGTTTCGCGAGCTGATCCTTTCGGTGCGTGGCGACAGCGTTTACAGCCAACTGAAATTTGAAGCGGGAGTGCATCGGGTGCAACGCGTCCCGGCCACGGAATCCCAAGGTCGAGTCCACACCTCCACAGCCACGGTGGCGGTGATGCCGGAAGCCGATGCCGTGGAAGTTCAGCTTGATCCGAAGGATCTGGAAATCAGCACCGCACGTTCAGGCGGTGCGGGGGGGCAGAACGTCAACAAGGTCGAAACAGCCGTGGACCTCCTCCACAAACCCACGGGCATCCGTGTGTTCTGCACCCAGGAACGCTCCCAGCTCCAGAACCGGGAACGAGCCCTGGAGATCCTGCGCGCCAAATTGCTGGAGCGGGAGCAGGCTGCTGCTGCGGAACGCGAAAGCAGCAACCGTCGCGCCCAAGTAGGCAGTGGGGACCGCTCCGAAAAAATCCGCACCTACAACTACAAGGACAACCGAACCACTGATCACCGGCTCGGCCGCAACTTCACGCTTGAGCCTGTACTGGAGGGCCAGTTGGAGGACCTGATCGGTGCCTGCATCGCCGAAGAACAACGTCAGAAACTCGAAGCCCTGAGCGATCAGGCCGAGGCCTGACAGTCAAGAACCGATGACGTATTTCGCCCACTCCTGGTGATGCCCGGAATGGATCTGACGCCGAGCCTCGAAGCTGAGGCTGCTGGCCGGTCGCCGCGGAACATGACGCAGAGGCATGGCAGCCTCCTTGGGCGTTCGGTTGGCCTTGCGCACATTGCAGCTAAGGCAGGCTGTGGTCACGTTCTCCCAGGTGTCACCGCCTCCCCGACTGCGGGGCATCACATGGTCGATCGACAACTGATTGTCACGACTGCCGCAGTACTGGCAGGTGTGGTTGTCCCGCTGGAAGAGGTTGCGACGCGTCAAGGGCAGCTGACGGAACGGAACGCGGACGTACTGCCTCAGGCGAATCACCGTCGGCAGGTGGGTGCCCTGACGAAGTTGCCGACAGGGGTCGTGTTCCAGGCTCTCGGCCTTGCCCTTCAGCATCATCACCACAGCCCGTCTCCAGGTGGTGATATTGAGCGGCTCGTAGGACGCATTGAGAACGAGAACCTGGCCCATGCCAGCTCACTCAATAAGGTTCATGCTATCGGCGATGTGAAGCCGTCTCGGTAGCGCCGAGCACCGCCTGTGATTCCGGAGCTGAATCCACGTCAACGCGCCTGGGTGGAAGTTTCACCTGCAGCGATTCGGGCCAACGCCAGGGCTCTCTGCCAGCACCTCGGCCCTCGCACCGAACTGATGGCGGTGGTGAAGGCCGATGGCTATGGCCATGGCGCCGAGACGGTGGCACGGGCTGCCCTGCAGGGTGGAGCTACAAGCCTTGGCGTGGCCACGCTCCAGGAAGGCCTTGAACTGCGCCGGGCCGGGCTGGAGGCACCGGTGCTGTTGCTGAGCAACCTCAACGAACCGGACGATCTGCGCACCTGCCTGCACTGGCGGTTGATGCCCACCCTGAGCAGCCTCAGGGATGCCCAGCTCTGCAACGCTCTGGCTGCCGACAGCGGCCGATGTTTCGACGTGCAGCTCAAGATCGACACCGGCATGGCACGGCTGGGCTGCTCCCTAAGCGACAGTCATCAGACAGCTGCAGGCCTGCAAAGCCTGGAACACCTCAATCTGGCGGGCATCTACAGCCATCTGGCCTGTGCCGATGAACCAGACGATGCCTTGACCAGCCTCCAGCAGGAGCGCTTCGTAAGCCTGGTGTCGGCCCTGCCTGAGGCGGGCAGCACTGTCACCCGCCATCTGGCCAACTCCGCTGGCACCTTGCTCAATCGGGAGCTGCACCACGACCTCGTGCGCGTTGGACTTGCTCTTTACGGCCATGCCCCCGCTGCCCATCTGAGCAATGTCATTCCCCTGCAACCCGCCCTGGCGGTTCGTGCCCGGGTCAGCCTGATCCGCGAGGTGCCCGCTGGCACAGGAGTCAGCTACGGCCACCGCTTCATCACCCAGCGCCCCACTCGGCTTGCGGTGGTGGGCATCGGCTATGCCGATGGTGTTCTGCGGTCCCTCAGCGGGCACATTCACGCCATCCATCGCAATTGTCGGCTCCCGCAGGTGGGAGCCATCACCATGGACCAGCTCCTGCTGGATGCCACCGATGCAGGAGAACTGGAGGAAGGCGACATCGTCACCCTGCTGGGCCAGGACGGTGACCTGGAGTTAAGCCCGCAGAGCTGGAGCGACCACTGCGATTCAATTCCCTGGGAGATCCTCTGCGGTTTCAAACGACGCCTGCCCCGTGTTGAAGTCTGACCAACTGCCCAGCACTTGGTACTCTGGGTGCGCCGCTGGAGAGGTGGCTGAGTGGTTGAAAGCGGCTCCCTGCTAAGGAGTTACAGGAGGCAACTTCTGTCGAGGGTTCGAATCCCTCCCTCTCCGTTCCAAGTTCATCGCTTCAATCCGCCGGCTCCTCGGAGCTGGTGCACAGGTTGAGTTGCCGTGCCAACTCCGGCAGTAGAGATGCGTCCCTGGCGCGATCAGGCCCCGTGGTGAACACCACCAGCAAGGTGGGTGGCTGCTGTTCTGACGTCTGGAACCAAGCCGCGTCATGACGGGCCTGACTCATCCAGCCGGCCTTGCTCCACAGGAGCGACTCTTCAGGTAGGCCCTCGCCGAGGAACCCATCCACCTGGTTCTCAGGATCGGCACGGCGCTGCTGCTGATCGAGCGAGCGCCGCAAGAGTCCTTGCAGCCGACGACAAGCCGGTGGCGACACCACCGCGCCGGTCATCACCGCCTCAAGCATCCGGGCTGTGGCAGCGGTGGACAAGCCATTGCGGTTGCTGTTGTCGGCGCCATAGAACATTTTCTCCCGGCCATAGGGACCATCTCCCCAGGTCTTCTGGCAGCAATTCACCGCCTCAAGTTCCGGCCATTCCAAGGTCTGCAACCAGCCATTGATTAAGCGACGCTGCTGCATCCACAGCTCCCAGCGTTCGCCATGGAGGGCAGGGCCACTGGTGGTGCCTGTGAGCAGATCAACCACGAGCCCGGTGGCATCGTTGCTGGAGTCGGCAATCATGTCGCGCACGGCGCGCTGCAGCTCATCGCTCTCAGGGAACAGGTCACGTTGCAGCCACTGCTCAACGGCGACGGCATAAAACAGCTTCACCACGCTGGCCGGATAGAGGATCCGGTCTTGGTTCCAGGAAGCACCCCGGCCCTGACCCGCCTCCGGAGCAACATCGTCGTATCGCACCCAGGTGATCGCCAGACTGTTGCGCAGCCCTGGGCGTCCGTCGGCATCGAGCCCATCGAGGGCCGCCTCAAGCCGAGCCGCCATTGCGGGATCGGGACGGTAGAACGCCATAGCGATTCGATTGGGCCATGGCGACGTTAGGCACCCTGCTGGCCCCAGACCTGATTCAGACAGGCTCCCTTTGGCAGCTGTGCGCTGACGTCAATGGTTATTCGAGATCTGACGGCGAGAGCCTGACCACCCAGGCCTGTCGTGGACGCCGCTTTCGAATCCTGGAGAAGCAGCGCAAACGGATCGCCGTGCAGCTGCTGGAGGATGGTTACCGCTGCTGGCTCGAACTCGAAGCGGTTCTTGGGCGAGCTGAGCAATGCTCAACTTGGCGACCGTCGCAGCTGAGTGCGTCGGAGATCGAACGACGGCTGCCGGGCGTGCTGGCCTGGAGCGAAACCGCCCAGCAACGTCCCAATGTCTATCTGTGGGGGGGAACCACGGAACCAGACATGGATTGTTCCGGTCTGATGCAAATGGCCTTCGCCAGCCAGGGGATTTGGATTCCGCGAGATGCCTATCAACAGGAGCGGTTCTGCCAACCGGTTGCTGCACTCCCCGACGATCACAGCCTTCTACGACCCGGGGATCTTCTGTTTTTCGGCACACGCCGGCGTTGCACCCATGTAGGGCTTCATCTCGGCGATGGCCGCTACCGCCACAGCTCAGGCCAGACCCATGGGCGCAACGGGATCGGCATCGACAGCCTCCACAGCCGCGACGAGCACCCGGTGGCTTCCCACTACAGAGCTGAATTCCGCAGTGCAGGCCGTGTGGTGCGTTGCCATGACGGATCGCATCTCTCCTGAAGCTGTCAGCCGGATCGGCCAGGCCCCTGCTTAAGTTGAGCGACTCGCAGCGCGACCGGCATGAGTGCACCCCTGGATCTCTCGGTGGTGGTGCCGCTGTACAACGAAGAGGAAAGCCTGCCCCATTTGGTTGAGCAGCTCGTTTCAGCACTGCGTCCAACCGGTGAGACCTTTGAATTGGTGCTGGTCGACGATGGATCCAGCGACCGCACCGCCAAGGTGCTGGCGCAAATGAGCGCAGAGGTGCCCGAAGTGGTGGCTGTGCTGCTGCGCAAGAACTACGGCCAGACCGCAGCCATGGCGGCTGGGTTTGACGTGGCTGGCGGGGAGGTCATCGTCAGCCTGGATGGGGATCTTCAGAACGATCCAGCCGACATCCCCATGCTGCTGGCCAAATTGCGAGAGGGGTACGACCTCGTGAGTGGCTGGCGCCATCAGCGCCAGGACGCCGCTCTCCAACGCAAACTTCCCTCCCGGATCGCCAACCGCTTGATCGGCCGGGTGACCGGTGTACGGCTGCATGACTACGGCTGCTCCCTCAAGGCCTATCGCCGGGAAGTGCTGGCAGACATGCGGCTTTATGGGGAGCTGCATCGCTTTCTTCCCGCCCTGGCCTTCATGGAAGGTGCACGGATCACCGAAGTGAAGGTGAACCACCGGGCGCGTCAGTTCGGCAGCAGCAAGTACGGAATCGATCGCACCTTCCGTGTGCTGATGGATCTGCTCACCGTCTGGTTCATGAAGCGGTTTCTGACCCGGCCGATGTACGTGTTCGGCTTCGGAGGTCTACTGGCCATCGCCGCCAGCCTGGTCACCAGCACCTATCTCTTGGTGATCAAGGTGATGGGAGGCGACATTGCCAATCGCCCACTGCTCACCCTCGCAGTGGTGCTTGGTTTGGCGGGCATTCAACTGTTCTGCTTCGGGCTTCTCGGGGAACTGCTGATCCGCACTTACCACGAAAGCCAGGACCGACCGATTTATCGCATCCGCGAAACGTTGCGCGGCGGCCGGGCCGGCTGACGGGTCGGGGCAGCAGCCGGCGCACCACGGAACGGTTCGATCGCAGCGGCTGCTTCTTCCACCACCCGCGCATCGCTGTCCCGCAGCGCTTGGCGCAGCAGGGGTAGAGCCGAACGGTGTCCCCATTGGGCAGCCAGACGAACGGCGCGCAAGCGTTGCTCAGGGCCGGCCGCCATGTCGGCCTTGAGGCGACGCTCCAGGGCAAGACGCTCCAGGGGGGTGGTGGGTGCTGTCCAGCACTCCAGGGAAGCATCGGCGGATTCCAGATCAGCGGCAGGCTGAATCACCAGTTCCAGCTGCGCACGGTTGATCTGGGCGACACGGCTGGCATCCGTGCTGGAGAGCATCGGCTTTACCGGCTTCCTGCGCAACCAGAGCACCACCGTGAGCAGCACGACGGCACCAGGGAGGAGAACGTTCTGCATGCGGATTGAACTTTTATGTCGCCGTTGGGGCCTGAAGCAGGCCGTCAGAACGGTCCTCCTTACAGTAACTGCGAAGCTTTTGGCCTCGACATGACTGGAGATTTCGCTGCTGCCTGGCTGCCTGCGATTTTTGTGCCCATCACCGGAATCGTGTTCCCCGCAGTGTTCATCGTCCTTGTTGGTCGAGTGATCACCGCTGCGGAGTGACCGCGACCTGCGGATCTTTTCAACACCTCAGCACTCGTACCTCATGACTGTCACTCCTGCTGCTGATCCCTGCGTCGGCAACCTTGCGACACCCGTCAACAGCGGCTATTTCATCAAGGGCCTGATCAACAACCTGCCCCTGTACCGCCCCGGAATTTCCCCGAACTTCCGTGGCCTGGAAACGGGTGCTGCCTTCGGTTATCTGCTCTACGGCCCCTTCACCATCTGTGGCCCTCTGCGCGCCACCGAATATCAGCAAACCGCTGGTCTCCTGGCAGCCATTGGTGCTGTTCACATCCTCAGCCTGCTGTTCCTGCTCTACAACCAGCCCGGCAAGCAACCCAACATCCCCCCAGCTGATGTGACGGTTGAAAATCCCCCCGCCGACCTCTTCACCCGCACCGGTTGGGCCGACTTCACCAGTGGTTTCTGGCTCGGTGGCTGCGGCGGCGCCGTCTTCGCCTGGTTCCTCTGCAACACCGTTCACGTCCAGGATCTGTTCAAAATCGCTGCTGGTGTCTGGAGCGTTGGCTGATTCCAGCCACTGAACCCGTTCAACAAATCATTGATCCCCCGGTTGCTTGATTCACAGGCAATCGGGGGATTTTTCCTGCCAGGATTCATTCACCTTTGAGACGCCCCGGTGCGGTCGATCTCCCAGCCGTTTCTGCGACGGCCGGTCCTTACGATCGTCTGCAGCCTGCTGATTCTTCTGGCAGGTTGCACGGCGTTGTTTGGCCTGGGGCTTGAGGATCTTCCACCCCTCGCGCCCACCCGCGTCAGTGTGAATGCCAGCTTCCCTG
Source organism: Synechococcus sp. BS301-5m-G53 (assembly GCA_016779825.1). Lineage (GTDB taxonomy): Bacteria > Cyanobacteriota > Cyanobacteriia > PCC-6307 > Cyanobiaceae > Parasynechococcus. Next base: position 7,117 of record JADHMX010000026.1, read on the forward strand.
CGGCTTCACCCGAAGTGGTGGAGCAGAGCGTGACACGGGTGTTGGAACAACAGCTGAATGGCCTGGAAGGGGTCGAAAGCATCAGCTCCACCAGCAGGCAAGGCGGCGCCAGCATCTCGTTGCGCTTCAACGCGGGAGATCCCGAGCTGAATGCCATCAAGGTGCAGAACGAGGTCAACCTGGCCAGCCGTCGGCTGCCCCAGGCCGTCACCCGGCAGGGGCTCCAGGTGCGTCGCTCCTCAGAAGACCTGTTGATGATCTTGGGGTTCAGCCACCCACCGGATCAATACGTCCCCACCTTTCTCACAGGCTGGCTGGACCAGACCCTGCGGGACGCACTGCTCACCACACCAGGCATCGGCGATGTGCAGGTGTTCGGCAGCAGTGAACTCTCCTTTCGACTTTGGCTGGATCCGCAACGTCTCGAACAGACCAACCTCACCCTGGGCGACGTCAGCCGTGCCCTGGCTGAACAGAACGTTTTGGCTGCCGTTGGCAGCATTGGCGCTGCCCCAGTTCCATCGGGCCAATTGCTGAGCCTTCCGGTGGAGGCGGAGGGGCGACTCCGCAGTCAATCGGATTTTGAGAATCTCGTCTTGCGCCGGCTGGACAACGGCGGGCTGCTACGCCTCAAGGATGTGGGACGGGTTGCCCTGGGACAACGCAATTACGGGCGCGAGGCCATGAATTTGGCCGGGGAGCGCTCCGTGGCCGTGGGGCTATATCAGCGCGATGGGGCCAATGCCCTTGAGGTGAGCGGAGCGATTAAACGCAAGCTTGAGCAGTTGGAACCGAGCTTCCCGCCCGGCATCGAGCTGTCGATGATCGTTGATGTGGCCGACACGGTTCAGGCCAACCTCGATCGAACCTTCGTCACCTTGCGCGATGCCGTGCTGCTCGTGCTGGTGGTGCTCGTGCTGTTTTTGGGCCGCTGGCGCCTCGCTCTAATCCCTGGACTTGCCGTGCCGGTGGCGCTGGTGGGAAGCCTCACCCTGGTGAAACTGAGCGGGTCCAACCTCAACAGTCTGATCCTCTTCGGGCTGGTGCTGGCCACCGGGATCGTTGTGGATGACGCCATCGTCGTGAGCGAGGACATCGCCGGACGCATCGAACGCGGCAAGCCCCCGGAGCAGGCCGCAGAAGACGCGATGGCCGAACTGGCGAATGCTGTCGTAGCCACCTCACTGGTGTTGGCAGCCGTGTTCCTGCCGGTGCTGCTGATTCCTGGATCGATCGGGCGCCTGTATCAACCCATCGCCCTTGCCATCAGCGGAGCGATTCTGTTTTCCACCCTGAATGCCCTCAGCTTCACCCCAATGGCCTGTGCCCGGGTGTTGGGTCCCGGTGGCGGCCGCCTGCCTGGGCTCATCGGCAAGCTCAGCCGCTGGCTTCGGAACAGCATGCAAATGCTGCAGAGCCATTACGCCAAGCAGCTCGACCAATGGCTTGATCGAAAACGGCTCATCGCCCTCGTGCTGCTCAGCGGGCTGGTGATCACCGCATCTGGCTTGGCAGTGATGCCGACAGCCTTCATCCCCGATGACGACCAAGGCCAGATCCGCGGCTACTTCACCCTCCCCGACGGCGCAAGTCTCGAGCGCAGCGTGGCCGTGATGGACGACATCCGACGTGTCGTCAGCGAAGAGCCCCTGGTGCGCACCGGCAACTTTTATGCCGGCAGCTCCTTCGGCCAGAGTGGAGAAGATCGAGGCTCCTTCTATCTCCGCCTGCAGCCGCTGAAGGAACGGCCCAGCATTGAGCAGAGCAGCAATGCCATCAAACGGCGTCTCAGCCGAGAGATTCAACAACGGATCGGCGATGCCAGAGTCGTGCTGACAACCCCTCCGGCGGTGAGGGGCTTCAGCAGTGAATCAGGACTCTCACTTGAACTGCTGGACCGCAGCGGCGGACAACTCAGCCTCGAGCAATTCGGCCGTGTCGCCCAGGAATTCATCCAAACAGCCAAGGCGACAAAACGGTTTGAACGGGTGAGCACCCGTTTTGATGCCAGTTTCCCCCGCTGGCGGTTGGAGCTGGACCGCGACCAACTCGCCGCTCTGGATCTCGACTACGGCGCAACACTGCGGGAGATCGGCACAGCCTTCGGCGGCCGCTACATCGACGACACCTTCGATGGTGGTCGAATCCGCTCAATTGTGCTGCAGCTGGATGGCAGCGAGCGACGTCGTCCCGAGGATCTCACGGCCCTGATGGTGCGCAACCGCAGTGGCGAACTGGTGTCAGTGGCAAGCGTGGCGCGCTTGACCCGGGAGGAAGGCGCCAACAATATTCGCCATTTCGGGCTCAACCGAGCGATCCGCATCACCGCTATTCCCAATCCAAAGGTCAGCAGCGGTGAAGCCATCGATGCTCTGATTCAGGCCGGGGATCGCATTGGCGGGAACAACATTGGATTGGCCTTCACGGGTCTAGCCCTGGAAGAACAACGGGCGGAGCGGGTGACATGGGTGCTGTTCGCCCTCGGCGTGGTCGTGGTTTACCTACTTCTGGCTGCTCTTTACGAGAGTTTCATTGACCCACTGATCATCCTGCTCACGGTGCCGATGGCTGTTTTGGGTGCACTCATCGGCTTGAAATTGCGGGGTCTGCCCCTCGATGTCTACGGCCAGATGGGCCTGCTGGTGCTGGTGAGCCTGGCGGCCAAGAACGGAATTTTGATTGTGGAATTCGCCAACCAGCGGCTCGCAGCCGGCCTGACCCTGCGCCAAGCGGTGCTCGACGCTGCTGTGAACAGGATGCGCCCGATCCTGCTGACAGCGATCACATCTTTGGCGGGCTTCCTGCCTCTTTTATTGGCGCAAGGCACGGGAGCCGCCAGCAGGATCAGCATCGGGACAGTGGTTTTCAGCGGTCTGCTCGTGGCGTCCTTGCTCTCACTCTTTGCCGTTCCGGCTGTTTACTTGATGTTGAAACGCGAGCAGATGCCTTCCCAGGCCTAATGGTGCTGATTGAACGGTTGCACCATGGCCCATTGCGTAGGGTGCAATCTCGATCCAATGGTTCTGCTCCTCGTAGGAACGATGACCATCACCCCTCGGGCGACGACGGCAACAAGTACTCAAGCCAAGTTCTTTGACTACGCCTCAGCTGCCAATCCCTTGCAGAAGGGTCTGATCAGCGCGATCCCCTACCGCAGCTTTTCGGCCAGTTTTTTCGATGAGTCCGGGACAGCCCTTCAACCTCTTGATTTGAGTGCCGACTTGCACTGCGAGGGGCCAGCCACCGGTCCATCGCTGTGCGGCAATTTCATTCGTTTGGAGCAAGGAGCCCTGCGGACAAACGCAGATGCGACCAGCCAGCTCTTCTTCGTTGCCCGAGGCCATGGGCAGACCGAAGCCTGTGGTCAGGTTTTTCACTGGGGTGAAGGAGACACGTTCGTCCTTCCGGCTGGCGGAGAAGCCGTCCACAGCAGTGAGGCTCGCGCTGGCCTCTACTGGGTTCACGATGCCCCCCTGCTTCGTTATCTGGGCGTAAGCACGGTGAAACCCGTATTCGAGCCCTGCTTCTACAGCCATCAAGATGCACGGGCCGAACTGGATGCCATCGCCAGCAATCCTCGAGGAGCCAACGCCAATCGCGTCAGTGTGCTGCTGGGGAATGACGCCTTCCCGCAGACACGCACCGTGACCCACACCCTGTGGGCGATGTTGGGAATTCTTCCAGCGGGGCAAGTACAGCGCCCGCATCGGCACCAGTCGATCGCCCTTGATTTTGCGGTGGCCTGCCAACCAGGTTGCTACACGATGATCGGCACAGACTTGGACGAGAACGGGATGATCCGCAATGGTCACCGGGAAGACTGGGTGGCCGGTGCAGCCTTCGTCACCCCCCCGGGCTACTGGCATTCCCACCACAACGAATCCGGCGCCGACGCCTACGTGCTGCCGATTCAGGATGCCGGTCTGCATACCTACCTCCGAACGCTCGACATTGCTTTCAGCAGCAGAGGCCGGGGTGATGCTGGAGCGTTGAGCAACACCCCTTAATCGGCACAACCTCAACGGGAGAGGAGTTGGTGATCCACTGACTTCAGAGCACCGTGTTCTGAATAACGACGGGCAATGCGCTCAAGGCGCGTCGGACTCGACAACCAGAGCGCTTCAATGCTGAAGGGCTGGTGCGGTTCAATCTGCGCCGGCGCCAGGAAAGCTCCTCCATCGGGCAAAAAGATCCACTGATGAAGGTCGTCCTCTGCGAGATGAATCTCGTCTCCTGGCAAGAGGGCCTCGCAACGCCAGTCGCCGATCAGCTGATCTGCCTCCAGGGGTGGACATTCCACCGCTGAACTGCCGGCGAGGAATTCACGGATCAGCACGATCCGATCCAACTGGCCAGAGCCATCCCAAAGCAAGACCAAGCGATGACGGCGTTGGCCGTGCAGGAACCCGAACTCGGCATAGAGCTTGGTCCAGGTGGACCGGTGCAGCGTCCCCCTCGAAAAACTGCCGGTACCGAAGACCCCCATATCGGGATCCAGGCGCATGAATCTTTGGACGATCCGCTTTTCAGGCTCGCCGATGGGCGTTTGGTGGAGAGAACTCGCTCCCTCCACCTCAGGCCAGAGGAGCAGCGTCAGATGAAGAGGGACACCGGAGGGAGCAGGCTCAAGCGTCAACAAAGAGGGCTGACGTTTGGTGCGTTGCAGCGACCGGTCCAGGCTGTCGAACCAGCCGCGCCACTCACCAACGTTGCGCTGCAAAAGCTCCCATTCGTCCACGTTCAGCCCGGTCCCCATCGAGCGGCCAAGGCTAGACAGAGCCCAGGCCAGGACGAAAACAACAACGCAGTCCAACCGGACTGATCCGAAGCACAAACAACAAAAATCCCCACTCGGCAAACCGAGTGGGGACGTTTGAAACGAGGAACGACTCGTCGCGGGTTAATTCAGGAAGGAATTAACCGAATTTCCCTGAAGTCGAGGCAATCAGGAAGGCTGCGTATGTGAGGACATAGCCAACCGTGAAGTGAGCCAAGCCGACAACACGAGCCTGAACGATGGAGAGTGCCACAGGCTTGTCGCGGTAACCCATCATGTTGGCGATGGGGCTGCGCTGGTGTGCCCAGACAATGGTCTCAATCAGTTCCTGCCAGTAACCCCGCCAGGAGATCAGGAACATGAAGCCGGTGGCCCAAACCAGGTGTCCGAAGAGGAACATCCAAGCCCAGACGGCGAGGTTGTTGCTGCCGAACGGGTTGTAACCGTTGATCAACTGGGAAGAGTTGAGCCACAGGTAGTCGCGGAACCAGCCCATCAGGTAGGTGCTGGATTCGTTGAACTGAGCCACGTTGCCGGACCAGATGGCCAGGTGCTTCCAGTGCCAGTAGAAGGTCAGCCAACCCACGGTGTTCAGAGCCCAGAAGACAGCCAGATAGAAGGCGTCCCAGGCAGAGATGTCGCAGGTACCGCCACGACCGGGGCCGTCGCAGGGGAAGGAGTAGCCGAAGTCCTTCTTGTCGGGCATCAGCTTGGAGCCGCGGGCATCCAGAGCACCCTTCACAAGGATCAGGGTGGTGGTGTGCAGACCCAGAGCAATGGCGTGGTGAACCAGGAAGTCACCAGGGCCGATGGGGAGGAACACATCGGTGTTGCCATTGATCGCATCCAGCCAGTAGTGCTCACCAGGAATGTTCTGGGAAGCAAGGGCTGCAGAGCTGGAGGCGTTGGAGAGCAGCACGTCCATTCCGTACATGGCCTTGCCAGAGGCGGCCTGAACGAACTGGGCGAACACGGGCTCAACCAGGATCTGTTTCTCGGGGGTACCGAAGGCAACGACCACGTCGTTGTGGACGTAGAGGCCGAGGGTGTGGAAACCGAGGAACAGAGAGACCCAGCTCAGGTGGCTGATGATCGCTTCCTTGTGCTCGAGCATCCGAGCCAGGACGTTGTCCTTGTTGGCTTCGGGGTCGTAGTCACGGATAAAGAAGATCGCACCGTGGGCGAAGGCACCACACATCAGCGCGATGGCGATGTACTGGTGGTGGGTGTACAGGGCTGCCTGGGTTGTGTAGTCCTTCGCGATGAAGGCATACGACGGCATCGAGTACATGTGCTGCGCAACGAGGCTGGTGACCACGCCAAGGGAGGCGAGAGCAAGACCAAGCTGGAAGTGCAGGCTGTTGTTGATGGTGTCGTAGAGACCCTTGTGGCCAGCGCCGAGGTCACCAGGGGTGCCCTTCGGGGGGTTGTGGGTTTCGAGGATCTCCTTGATGGAGTGACCGATACCGAAGTTGGTCCGGTACATGTGGCCGGCGATCACGAAGATGCAACCGATGGCCAGGTGGTGGTGGGCGATGTCCGTCAGCCAGAGAGCTTCTGTCTGAGGGTGGAAACCACCAAGGAAGGTGAGGATGGCGGTGCCTGCACCTTCAGAGCTACCGAAGACCTGATTCAGAGAATCGGGGTTTTCGGCATACACACCCCAGTTGCCGGTGAAGAAGGGTCCAAGACCGGCGGGATGAGGCAAAACGTTGAGGAAGTTGTCCCAACCAACGTGCTGACCGCGAGCTTCGGGGATCGCAACGTGAACCAGGTGACCGGTCCAGGCGATAGAGCTGAAGCCGAAGAGAACAGCGAGGTGGTGGTTCAGACGCGATTCAGCGTTTTTGAACCAGGCCAGGGAAGGACGGAACTTGGGCTGCAGGTGCAACCAGCCGGCGAAGAGGGCCCAAGCCGACAGGATCATCATGAAGATGGAACCCTGATACAGCTCGGCATTCGTCGTCATGCCGATTGTGTAGAACCAGTGATACAGGCCTGAGTAGGCGATGTTCACCGGGGAGGAAGCGCCCGCCTGGGTGAAGGCGTCAATGGCGCCTTGACCGAAGTGAGGATCCCAGATTGCGTGAGCGATGGGGCGCACGTGCAGGGGGTCGGCGACCCACTGCTCGAAGTTGCCCTGCCAGGCGATGTGGAACAGGTTTCCCGAAACCCACAGGCCGATGATCGCGAGGTGACCGAAATGGGTGGAGAAGAGCTTCTGATAGAGGCGCTCCTCCGTCATTCCGTCATGGCTCTCGAAGTCGTGAGCCGTGGCGATCCCGTACCAAATACGGCGGGTTGTCGGGTCCTGGGCCAGACCCTGGCTGAACGAAGGGAATTTCGTTGCCATTAGAGGGAGAGGTCAGGTGAGGTCAGCCGACCACAAGAATGTGGGCGTGGAAGAAGGCCCACGTGGTCGCAATTCCGCCCAAGAGGTAATGGGCAACACCCACGGCACGGCCTTGGATGATGGAAAGGGCACGGGGCTGGATGGCGGGAGCCACCTTCAGCTTGTTGTGAGCCCAAACGATGGACTCGATCAGCTCCTGCCAGTAGCCGCGGCCACTGAAGAGGAACATCAGGCTGAAAGCGAACACAAAGTGGGCGCCGAGGAACATGATTCCGTAGGCGGCTGTGTTCGTGCCATAGCTGTTGATCACCTGAACGGCCTGAGCCCACAGGAAGTCACGCAGCCAGCCATTGATGGTGATGGCGCTTTGGGCAAAGTTGCCGTTGGTGATATGCGCGACGGAACCGTCGGCGTTCACCGTTCCCCAGATGTCGCTCTGCATCTTCCAAGAGAAGTGGAAGATCACGATTGACAGGGAGTTGTACATCCAGAACAGGCCCAGGAACACGTGGTCCCAAGCGGAGACCTGGCAGGTGCCACCACGACCAGGACCATCGCAAGAGAAGCGGAAGCCCAGGTTGGCCTTATCAGGGATGAGGCGGGAGCTGCGGGCGTACAGAACACCCTTCAGCAGGATCAGCACCGTCACGTGAATCGTGAAGGCGTGGATGTGGTGAACCATGAAGTCGGCGGTGCCGAGCGGCATGGGAGCAGCGGCAACCTTGCCGCCGACGGCGACAACGGAACCGTTGAACACTTCACTCACACCCGCGAGGGCATTGGGAGCCGTGCTGCCGGCTGCTGCGGCGTGCACGTTCTGAATCCACTGAGCAAAGATCGGCTGAATCGAAATCGCCGAATCGCTGAACATGTCCTGGGGACGGCCCAGGGCACGCATGGTGTCGTTGTGGATGTACAGGCCGAAGCTGTGGGCTCCGAGCCAGATGCAGACCCAGTTGAGGTGACTGATGATGGCGTCGCGAGCCTTGAGCACCCGATCCAGCACGTTGTCGATGTGCTTGGCGGGGTCGTAATCGCGAACCATGGCGATGGCGGCGTGAGCGCCGGCACCAACGATCAAGAAGCCGCCGATCCAGATGTGGTGCGTGAACAAACCGATCTGGGTCGGGTAATCGATCGCCATGTATGCATACGGAGGCATTGCATACATGTGTTGGGCCACGATGATGCTCAGTGACCCGAGCAGCGCGAGGTTGATGCCCAACTGCGCGTGCCACGAGGTCGTCATGAACTCGTACAGGCCGTCATGGCCATTGGTGGCAGGGAACAGCAGGGGATCACCCTTCTGACCTTCGTGGATCTCCTTAATGGAGTGGCCGATGCCCCAGTTGGTCCGGTACATGTGACCGGCAACGATGAAGAGGACTGCGATCGCCACATGGTGGTGGGCGATGTCGGTCATCCAGAGGCTTCCCGTCACAGGATTCAAACCACCCTTGAAGGTGAGGAAATCGCTGTAGGCAGCCCAGTTACCGGAGAAGAAGGCACCAACACCAGCGCTGAAGCCGGGATACAGCTGAGCCAGCAGGTCCTGGTTGAAGAACTCGTGGGGCAGAGGGATATCCGCCACAGAAGCAATGGTCTTCCCATTGAGCACCAAGGGCTGACCGGCATCAATGGCGTCGGTGAGCTTGGTGATCGGAGCCGACACGTGGATCAGGTGACCAGCCCAGGACAGCGAACCGAGACCCAGCAGACCTGCCAGGTGGTGGTTCAACATCGACTCAACGTTTTGGAACCACTCCAACTTCGGCGCTGCCTTGTGGTAGTGGAAAACCCCGGCGTTGAGCATGAGGCCGGCCATCACCAGGGCACCGATGGCCAAAGCCATGAGTTGGGTTTCGCTGGTGATGCCCCATCCACGCCAAACGTGGAAAAGGCCTGAGGTGATTTGGATGCCTTGGAAACCGGCACCCATATCTCCATTGAGGATTTCTTGGCCAAAGATCGCCCAGACCTGCTGAGCGCTTGGCTTCACATGGGTGGGGTCAGCAAGCCAACCGGAATAGTTGGAGAAGCGAGCGCCATGGAAGAAGGCACCGCTGAGCCAAATGAAGATGACGGCCAAATGGCCGAAGTGGGCAGAGAAGATCCGCCGAGAGACCTCTTGAAGGTCGCTCGTGTGAGCGTCGAAGTCGTGAGCGTTGGCGTGAAGGTTCCAAACCCAGGTGGTGGTTTTGGGACCTTTCGCGAGGGCGCGGTCGAAATGTCCGGGCTTGCCGAACAGCTCGAAGGTTGCTGGATTGTCAACCTTTTCGACCTGGCTCTTCGCGTCACTCCCACGCTCAGGTGGGCTGATGGTCATCGAGTCGTTCCTCGAGGGACGGGTTTCGAGGTGGTGGGCCACCCCTCCGACGGGCCGAAGCCAATCGGGGCCCCGAACACGAATTCACAGGAATCAGCGTTCGGGCGTCAGCTGGACAGGGGGTCGAAACCCCTTGCCTGCACTGAAGCTGGGGCCCCAAAGAGGGGACCGCTGGCGGAAGCATAGAGGCGGAGAAGGGGGTTAAAGGGCACTGAGTTACAAAGGTTCAATCCCATGGCGAGCCAGTCAGCGACAGGCGTCTGCAGAAGGCTGAGAATCAGCAAAACAACAAAGATCTCAAGCACTAAGCAACACAATTTTGAGGATATTTCCTTCCTAAATAACTAAAACTCTGACAGTGAAGAGCGGATTGTTCAGAATGATCAGATCTGTTCATGCCCGATGCGTCGCCCTGGCCTGAAGTCGATATGGGCTGTTCTTCTGACAGCGCTGCTGCTGTTGGGTGCCGGTTTGCCGGTTCACGCGCGCCCAGGATTCTTCAATCGCGAAGCCGGCTCCGGCGCCAAGCCCATGCCGAGTTCAGCCCCAAGCGGGAAGCTCCAGGAAGTGGCTCCTCCAGGAGCAGTGCAACAGCTGCGGCAGGAATTGCAACGGCACCGTCCCTCCCTGCGGTTGATCGATCCAGGCAACGACAGCATCGTTTCCTCTGATGCTCTTGAGCTGCGCTTCGAAATCGAAGACTGGCCCCTCAGCAGCGACCCCGAATTGGGTCTGGGGCCCCATGTCGTGCTCCAAATCGACAACCGCGCTCCCTTACGGCTGAGCGAAAGCAATGGAAATCGCCTGAAGGTCCGCATCGACAACCTGGAAGCGGGCAGTCACCGGTTCAGCGCCTGGGCCGCTTACCCCTGGGGAGAAGCCGTTCAAGCACCGGGGGCCTCCATCCAGGGCCGCGTGCACCTCTGGCAAAAACTGCAGGGCACCCAGCCCGAGCCCGATGCCCCTTGGCTGGTTGCTGTTCCACCGGCCGGAGAACAGGGTCTGCAGCCCCTCTTGGTGGATTGGCTGATTTGGAATGCTCCGCTCCAAAACCTGCGGGAGGGCGATGGACGCTGGCGACTCCGCATCAGCATCGATGGGGACAGCTTTTTGGTCGATCACCAGGAAGCCCTTTGGCTGAAGGGATCAAACGGCGCAGGCAGCCACGACATTCAGATGGAACTGCTGAATGGGCTGGGCGAGCCAATCACACCGGTCTTCAACAATCAGCTGATTCACCTGAAGGCCCCATCAGGCCCCAAGCCGGGCTGGATGCGCCCACGCCTCACTGAAAGACAGCTGGAGCGCTTGAGCGGCTCCCCTGAACCCGAAGCTCCGGAGGTGGTCGAATCCACGCCCGCAATCCCGCAAAAAGCACAGGAGAAGCAGGACGAGAAGGCAGAACAGGCCCCAGAGCCTCCGCAAGCCGAGATCAAGGACGAGGACGAGATCACTGCCGAGGCCGAATCCGAACCCATGGCCCCAGAGGGGATCAATGAGCAGGAGCCTGAGCCGCCCCTTGCTGAAGAGCCACGTGCTGAAGAGCCATCCAAAGCAGACGCTGCTCTGCCCACTCCTGCCCAGGCGAAGCCCGTCGAGCCTCAGGAGCAGCCCACCGAGGCAGAACCCAAGTTGATGCCGAGCAGCAGCCTGGGAGGATCAGCCCGTGAGTTGCTCAACAGTGATGGGCGCTTGCGCAAGCCCTGATCCGGATTCCCTGCCCTGAACACCACCTCTGCCGCTCCCGCTCTGGGCCTAGGACTCTCCGCCAGTGCCATGCCGCTGTTGGAGCGTCTGCTGCTGCGCGGCCACATCGACCGGATCAAGGCGACTGACCAAGACATCAAAACCGCCCTTGATGGGCACTGGGCGGCAGAGAACGTCGTGTTGTTCGTGGGCGCCGTGGGAGCGGTGACGCGCCTGATTGCAGCTCAGATCCAAGGCAAGGAGAAGGATCCAGCCGTTCTCGTGCTCGACCCCAAAGGAGAGTTCGTTATCCCGCTGCTGGGAGGCCATTCCGCAGGAGCCGAACAACGCGCCCGGGAGATCGCGATGGATCTCGGCGGGCACGCAGTGATCACGGGCGCCTGCGCTCATGAAAGACGCCTAGCCCTGGATGCCTTTGGGGACGGCTGGGGCTGGAGACGCAGGGGGTCGGTGGCGGGTTGGCGCGAGCTGATGGTGCGGCAAGCCCAGGGATCCAGTATCAGCGTCCACCAGAGCAGTGGCAGTCACGCCTGGCAAGGTCCTGAGGACCAGCCAAGGCTTCACAACATTGATCCAAAGGTTGCGTCAGAAGCCGCTGATCTGGTGATTGGACCGCGCCTTCAGGGTGATTGTCAGTGGCATCCAGCAACGCTCTGGATTGGCATCGGCTGTGAACGCAACACCAGTCTTTCGCTGGTGGAGAAGGCCATTACGGAAGTCTTGGCAACAGCAGGGCTGGCGGAAGCGGCGGTCGCCGGGATCGCCAGCGCAGCCAGGAAATCCGATGAACCTGCCCTGCACGAGCTCAGCCGGACTAGGGCATGGCCGTTCCGGACCTTTGCGGAACACGATCTTGCATCCATCGATGTGCCGAACCCCTCCGAAGTGGTGCGCAAGGAAATGGGGACCGCTTCGGTGGCGGAAGCGGCGGCGTTGCTGGCTGCAGGCGACAACAGTCAACTCATCCAACCCAAGCGAATCAGCCGCCCCGCAATAGGGGAGCAAGGTGCCGTCACGGTGGCCATTGCCGAGGCTGCCGTCCCCTACGCGCCAGAGCGGGGCGAACTGCACCTGGTGGGGAGTGGCCCAGGGGATCTGTCCCTGCTCAGCGGAGACGCCAAAGCGGCCCTCTCCCGTTGTTGCGCCTGGGTTGGCTACAGCCTCTACCTTGATCTTCTGGAGCCCCTGCGCCGCCCAGATCAGGTCCGATTCGATGGCCAGCTCACCCGGGAATGGGACCGCTGTGCCGAAGCACTGCGCCTGGCCCAACAGGGCGCCAAGGTTGCTCTGATCTCCTCCGGCGATAGCGGGATTTATGGCATGGCGGGATTGGCCCTGGAGCTGCTGCTCCAGCAACCCGAGCAGGACCGGCCCAGCTTCACGGTGCATCCCGGAATTTCAGCCTTCCAGCTCGCCGCCGCCAGGGCCGGAGCGCCACTGATGCATGACTTCTGCTGCGTGAGCCTCAGCGATCGCCTCACGCCCTGGAGCGTGATCGAAAAGCGATTGGAGGCAGCTGCAGCCGGAGATTTTGTCCTCGCCCTCTACAACCCCCGCTCCAAGGACCGGGATTGGCAGCTGGGACAAGCCAAGGAGATCCTGCTGAAACACCGCCCCGCCACAACCCCGGTGATGCTGGCCCGGCAGCTGGGCCGCCTGGAGGAATCACGTCAGCTCACGTGTCTTGAGCGCTTGGAGCCGGAATCCGTGGACATGCTCACGCTTGTTTTGATCGGAAACAGCAGCAGCCGTGCCGAGGACGGCTGGATGGTGACGCCAAGGGGATATCCCGGAGCGAGTCTCCAATGAATGGTGTGACCTGTTTTCGGGCCATTGAAGTGAATCGACCACGAAAAAGTTGAGTCAGCTCGAGCTCCCGAATCCCATGGGTGATCACTTCGAGCGTGTCGCACCTAAGCATCCACTAAGGCCTTTAACCAAGGCCTTGGGTGCAATGAGAAAACATCAATCGGGATGACAGGATTCGAACCTGCGGCCCCTTCGTCCCGAACGAAGTGCGCTACCAAACTGCGCCACATCCCGGCTTCACCATCCTAAAAGATCGATGTTGGCAAGATCCAG